>NC_021487.1:600000-929747 GCF_000427095.1 Chthonomonas calidirosea T49 | reverse complement strand
GGGCTGAGGAGTCTCAGGNCAGAGCCCGNTTCAGAGCGGTGAGGCGGAGAAGCAGGAACAGAAGCTAGAGGAGAAGAAATAGTTTTTGGGATTTGGTCTATAACGAGTTACAGCGATGCCTTTCGTGCATACAGCGGCTATGGCGGCCTGGTAGGTTACTACACGGATTGGGAGAGGGGGTTAAGCTTGCTCGGTTTTCGGTACTACGATGTGGCTGCTGGTAGGTACCTGAAGTGATAGGATAGGAGTACATTACTTCGGGCTTCTCCTGCAACCAAGGGTATACCGGCTGCGAAAGGATGGAGCACGCCAAAGATTAGACAGCTCTCTATTACCTATGCCTCTCCAGACTCTGGAGGCATAGGCGCGAGCCTCTGTAAGCCTCACTCCTCCCCTCTCACTTGGCGGCTTTGCGCGGGAAGCACATCCGCCTCAAGCACAATATCTGGGGCGAGGCGGCGAACCGTGAAGGGGCTCAGTTGCCAGGCCTCCGCCAATGTGGCCACTCCGTCGCCCTCTATGGCCGTTGGAGCGCTCTTTCCCCCCACGAGCTTGGGGGCGATGAAGAAGAGCACGCGATTTGCTAATCCCGCCTTGAGGAAGGCCTCGTGGAGAGTAGGCCCGCCTTCTACCAGAACACTGATAATCTGTCGGGTGGCAAGGAGACGAGTGAGCGCGTGAAGATCTACCCGACCGGCAGAGTCGCTGGGCAGGGTGACGACCTCGACCCCTGATCCTGCGAGCTCTTTCGGAGGCTGCGGAGCGGTGGTGGCAATAAGCAGCGGATAGGTCTGGGGATTTTGTTGAGCAAGTCGGATGGCAGCACAGCAGGGAGGGGTGCGCAGATGGCTATCTACGATGACGCGCAACGGCTGGCGCGGTGAGGGCCGGCCGGGGAGACGGGCATCGAGACGCGGATCGTCGGCAAGCACGGTGCCGATGCCGGCCAATACGGCCCCACTTTGCGATCGGAGGCGATGCACATAGTTTCTGGCTTTTTGTCCCGTGATCCAGCGTGTGTCGCCCGTGAAGGTAGCCACTTTCCCGTCGAGAGTCATTGCTACTTTGAGCGTAATCAAAGGCAGACCGGTTTCATGAAAGTGGAAGAAAGCGCGATTAAGGGCGCGTGCCGCCGGTTCCAGCACACCGACCTCCACGGAGAGGCCTGCCTCACGGAGCTCCGCAACGCCACGCCCTCTTACACGTGGGTCTGGATCGAGTGTGGCCACCACCACATGGCGTACACCGGCCGCGATAAGCGCTTTGGTACAGGGGGGAGTGCGCCCATAGTGGCAACAGGGCTCAAGGGTAACGTAGGCGGTTGCGCCGCGTGCGCGTTCGCCGGCCTGTTGTAACGCGTTGACTTCGGCATGGGGCATTCCGGCGACGAAATGGTATCCCTCTCCAACAATCTCCCCATTACGTACCAAGACGCAGCCTACCATGGGATTAGGGGCAGTAAAGCCTTTTGTTGCAAGCCGCAGTGCACGGCGCATCCAGCGTTCCGATTCCGTCATTCCTTTCTCTCTTGAGAGGAGGTTGAGCGACCGGAGGTGGCGATCTGGCGTACCATGTCGCGCCGAGCGAGAAGGGCGCGAACTCGCGTCTCGACGATGTCAAGCCAGGCAACAAATAGAAGGCCGAGGACTAGGAGGAAGCAAAAGGCCCAGTAGTACATGCCGAACATCAGCTGCGTTACGGCAACTCGGCGGGCATGTTCGCGCAGGATAGGTGGATAGCGCAGATCGTGCACGATGTGAGAATTGGCATGCACCGCATAGGAGAGTTTGGGTTGGAGATAGAACCATCCGAAGGCGATCATGCCAAGAATGGCAAGCATGAGCAGCGCTCCAACCGTTCTTAAGCGGCGCGAACGAGGAGAGAGCGGCAGGTCGAGAGTGGTTCGGTTGCGATCGTCTTGTGTCATCGCAAGCCCTCTACAGAGCGACGAAGTGCACGCACTCCAGCGCTTACCCCTTCAGGGTGATGATAGATGGCGGTTCCCGCTACAAGGACATTTGCCCCTCGTGCAACCGTTTGTGGAGCGGTATGCACGTCAATGCCCCCATCTACCTCAATAGCGATCGGGTGGGCGACGTGGGTCACAAGCTGATGCACCTGCTCGATTTTAGGCAGCATGGTTGGCAAAAACTCCTGCCCCCCGAAACCAGGGTTCACGGTCATAACGAGAACGAGATCGAGATCTTCCAGAACGTACTCCAGTACCTCGGGAGGTGTGGCAGGATTAAGAGCCACACCCGCCTTTGCGCCCAAGCTACGTATGTGGGCGAGGGTGCGTTGGAGATGTGTGCAGGCCTCCACATGCACGGTGATGCCGTCGGCACCGGCGCGACGGAAGTCTTCGAGGTAGCGTTCCGGTTCTACGATCATCAGATGGACATCGAAGAAGGCGGAGGAGACGGGGCGAAGGGCCTGTAGAGCCGCCGGCCCCATGGTGATATTGGGCACAAAGCGGCCGTCCATTACATCGAAATGCAGGTATTCCGCGCCGGCCTCCTCGGCCTCTTTAGCGGCCTGAGCGAGCCGCCCAAAGTTGGCTGATAGGAGAGATGGCGCAATCCGTATCGTTCTCATGGTGTGTTGCCTTTTGGATCGGATTGAGCTTGAGAGGCGTAGTAGACATGCTGTAGGACGAGCTGGTCGTTGTAGTAGATGCGCAACGTGAAGTGATCGCCCTGATAGGTGAAGTCAATGGGCACTTTGTCACCGGAGTAGTGCTGCTCATCAATGACATCTATAGGAATGCCGGTGGCATCTGTATAAGATATCCTTACCTCCCAGGGGCCTGGCCCGCTCGTGGCCGTTGGTTGAAGCACAATGGTGGATTTAAATTCATGGGTTTGCAGCTGGTCGTTAGAGCTGTTGGTGTCTGACGGGGGCGGCGTGGAGCTGTTATCGGTGGTGCTGCTGGAAGGAGGCGCTGGCTGAGCGTAGTCGGGTTGAGGGCCATCGCTCACCGTGAGGTCTACCGCGGTGTCGTGCAGCACACGCTTCTGGTCGGAAACATCTTGGCTTACCACAACGCCCTGGGGCACCGTGTTGCTATAGACTGGTATCACCTGTCCCACCTTTAGTCCCACGCTCAGGAGCTTCTGTTCCGCCTGATCGCGCGGCAGACCCACCACGTTCGGAACGTTGACATAGGTTGGGCCTTTGCTGTACCAGACGTTGACGTAGTGGTCTGGGCGGATCTCCTCACCTGGAGCAAGATCGGTTTTATAGATGATATTGCGTGGCTTATCCATGTAATCCCCATGAAGCAGGAGATGGATATGAAGCTGGGAGGCCAGTTTTTGCGCATCATCAACGTTCATGCCCACGAAGTTGGGGGCATGAATGGCAGGAGGAGCGACCCAGTAGGTATGGTAGATCGCGTAGAAGGCCACGAGCAGCAACACGATCACTGCCGATACAGCGCCAATTGCGGCAAGGAGGCAGCTAGAGAGGCGCTCTTCACGGGCACGAAGACGATTTGTAGATGAGGGCATAGCCATAGGCCTCACGGGCTGAGAAGTTTCATCGCCTGCTGTGGTGGATGAAGGGGCAGGAGATACGGCTGTTGGTTCTGGTGTGGGACGGCGTGGGGGAGCGTCGGAGAGGTTTTCGATGTCGGCAAGCGACCAAGAGAGCGGCTTACCGAAGCGCAGGGCATCACGCACCTCTTTAAGGTCATTGAGCAGATCGGCAGCGGAGGTGTAGCGTTGTTCCGGCCGTTTCTGTAAGCATTTGAGGGTGATGCCTTCCAGGGCGCGGGGCACACTGGAGTTCACCGTGCGCGGGGAGGGGATGGCAGCGAAGGCGTGGAGATCGGCGATGGCTTGCGCTGTTTCGGCTGTATAGAGGGGGGCGCCTGTAAGCATCTCGTAGAGAATAGCGCCAAGGGCATAGATATCTCCTGCTGGGGTGCCAGGGCGCGTTACGGAAAGCTCGGGGGCATGGTAAGGTGCACGCGCCATGAGGAGAATCTGTTGTGTGGATGGAGAGAGAGCGATGCCTTCTGCGACACCAAAATCTATGATCTTAACGGCCCCTTCCGGGGTTACGATGATGTTTTGGGGGCGTAGGTCGCCATGGGGCAGTTCGAGGCTATGTGCTACGCGCAGGGCATCGGCAAGGGTACAGGCGATGTCCACGGCTACGGGCACGGTAAAGGGTGCGATACGATGGATGCGTTCTTTCAGGTTGGTTCCGCGCGCAAATTCGGTGACGAAAAATGGGCTTGCGGCTTGCAGCTGAATACTGTAAAGGGCTGTGATGTTAGGATGTGACAGCTGTTGTGCTTTTTGAAGGCCGATCTGCAGGCCCTGAAGAAAGCGGACATCCGTGGCGCGTTCAGGCACCACCTGTTTCAAAGCGACAACACGATTCGTTTTCGTGTCGCGCGCTTTATAAACGGCGAAAAGTGGGCCTTCTCCTATAAGCTCCAGCAGTTCGTAGCCCTGAATGGTAGAAAGTTCAGCCACGTGTCTCCTCTTCTCTGGTGGGTTGTGTAGGGGGTTGTAAGTCGCGCACCCACTGCCAGACGGCCAAAGTGACACAGATAACAAAAAGAACCAGATAGAGCTTCATGAGCGGTCCCTCATCAAGTGCTGCGAGCGCTTGGGGCGTGAGCAGCCCATTGATCTGCAGCAGAGGGGCAATGAGCCAGCGCCCACCGAAGAGCAGGAGCCAGGCGAGTATAAGCAACTGGCGTCCTATGGGTGGCAGAAGGGCCGAGGGCTCTTCCTGTAAGCCTTGAGAGGATGTATTAGGTTCTGTATTGCTCATACTCTATTTACGTAGCCCTCGCAGGCAATGGTTCGAGAGATGTTGTTAGGGCGAGAAAAGCCCTGCTCGATGGCGTTCCAGTGCTTTCTGCACAACAGCATCTGGAACGTCGGGAACGATCTCGACTTTTCCTATAGCGCGGGCTAGGATGAATCGAGTTTTTCCGTTGATCACTTTTTTATCTCGGTGCATAATCTCTAGAACCTCAGGCAGAGGCACCTCTGAAGGGAATCGGGTGGGCAAGCCGGCCTGCTGCAGTGCCGAGATGATCTGACGCGTTGTTTCGTGAGAGGTGATTCCCATCTCCTCCCCCACCAGAGCGGCCGCTACCATGCCGATGGCTACCGCCTCGCCGTGCAGGTAGCGTTCGTAGGCCGTGGCTGCCTCAAGGGCATGCCCAAGAGTATGGCCGAAGTTGAGAATAGCGCGCAACCCCTGTTCCGTTTCGTCTTGCGCGACCACTTCGGCTTTGATCTCGCAGGAGCGGGCAACCGCCTTGGTAAGCGCCTCGACATCGTAGCTCAAGAGCTGGGGAAGAGCCTGATAGGTCTCTTCAAAAAACGCTTGATCATAAATGATACCGTATTTAAGGACTTCCGCCAAACCGGCGCGTAGCTCTCGGATCGGCAAGGTTTTAAGGGTAGAGATGTCAATGAGCACCAGAGATGGTTGATAAAAAGCCCCCACAAGGTTTTTGCCTTGCGGCAGGTTGACGCCGGTTTTTCCGCCGATAGAGGCATCTACTTGGGCGAGCAGGGTTGTGGGAATTTGAATCAGGCGTAGACCGCGCAGGTAGGTTGCGGCCGCAAAGCCCGCTGTGTCGCCGATAACGCCCCCTCCGAGCGCGATGATGAGGCAGCGTCGGTCGAGTTGGGCCTCAACGAACTGATGATAGAGCCTTTCCACGGTGGCCAGATGTTTGAAGGTCTCTCCCTCTTCTACTTCGCAGAAGATGGTTTCACAACCCCTCAGGCTTAGCATCGTGGCCAGCGTTTCACCGTAGAGGGCGCGAAGGTTTGGGTGGGTAACAATGGCCGCGCGCGCCCCTTTGGCGATGGCCGCGATCTGATCGGCTGCATCGCCCGATGCGATCAGTTCGGCGCCTATAGTGATGGTGTAGCTCCGGTCGCCGAGATGGACAGGAACGTCTCTTCGTATGCCGATGGTGCTGTCTCCTTTTCTAACCACCTTGGGTCACTTTATAGAGCAGAACGACCTTCTCTGCCGACTCTTCTGGGCTGCAATGAGAGGTGTCCACCACACAGTGAGCGGCCTTGCGGTAGGCGGCTTCGCGCTCTGCTAGGAGCGTGCGAATGCGCTCCTTTGGGTCGGTCCCTTGCGCTAAGAGAGGGCGTTTGTGCACCGGCCCTACGCGCTCGAGGATGACATCGGGTTGAGCTCTCAACAGCACGAGCAGGCCGGAGGCGCGAAGCCGCTCGACGTTTGTGGGGTCGAGCGGAACGCCCCCACCGGTAGCGATGACGAGACCTTGATGCGAGGCGAGCTCCTCGATGATGATGCGTTCGATGCGGCGAAACCAAGGCTCGCCTTTTTCTGCGAAAATTTGGGGGATGGAGAGATTGGTGCGCTGCTCGATGAGGGCGTCGCTATCGCGAAACTCCATGTCGAGCCGGCGCGCACACAGACGGCCAATGGTGCTTTTTCCCGTGCCCATAAAGCCGATAAGTACCAGATTGGGCCGACGATCGGAGCGTATTTCAGGAAGCATGATGTGGTTGCCAGCCGCGAGCGCGGATCGCATCCAAGTATCCATGGAGGTTATGTTCAAACTCCTCAACGCTATCGCCACCGAATTTTTCGAGGAGCGCGTCGGCCAGGGTAAGGGCGACCATTGCCTCGCCAATGGTGGCCGCTGCGGGCACCGCGCAAACGTCCGAGCGCTCGAAGTGCGCTTTAACAGGCTGATGCGTCTGCATGTCCACCGAGGCGAGCGGGGTTGGCAGCGTGGAGAGCGGTTTCATGGCGGCGCGCACCACCACAGGCTCCCCGTTGGTCATACCCCCTTCAATACCCCCTGCATTGTTGGTACCGCGTAGAAAGCCAGCAGACTGCTGGAAGAACAGTTCGTCGTGGACTTTAGAGCCGGGAACCTCTGCTACTCCGAACCCCATGCCGATCTCCACACCTTTGATGGCCTGGATAGACATAACCGCTGCCGTCAGCCGGCTGTCGAGTTTACGGTCCCAGTGCACAAAGCTACCCAATCCCGGAGGGCAGTTAAGAGCGACGACCTCAAAAATGCCGCCGAGCGTATCTCGCGATCCCTCCTGCATGCACTTATCAATAGCCGCGATCATTTGAGCCTCTGCTTCAGGGTCAGCGCATCGTACCGGCGACTCCTCGGCGCGTGCAGCTATCGCATGATAGTCTATTGGGGGAGAGAAGTGGGCATGGATGCCACCGATGGCCACAACGTGGCTCAGTACTTCGATGCCAGCGACGTCGAGCAAGGCACGACAAATGGCGCCTAGCGCTACAAGTGCGGCGGTGTTGCGGGCGCTGGAACGTTCAAGAATGGTTCGTAGGTCGTTGGAGTGGTATTTCAGCATACCGGCGAAGTCGGCATGGCCGGGGCGTGGTCGGGTGACGGGAGGGTCTGGATTTTCAACGGGAGTGATGGACATGCGTTCACGCCAGTTCTCCCAGTCGCGGTTGCGCACAAGCAGGGTTATTGGGCCACCCATCGTACGCCCGTAGCGTACTCCGGACAGGATTTCAACCGTGTCGCTCTCGATCTGTTGCCGCGCCCCACGGCCGTAGCCTCCTTGGCGGCGTTTTAGCTGCTTGTTGATCGCGTCGAGGTCAATAGGCAGATTGGCAGGCAACCCTTCAATAATAGCGGAAAGCGAAGGGCCATGCGATTCACCACCGGTCAGAAAGCGAAGCACAAGGACAATATCCTTTCAAATCACTAGTTCGTTTTTCTTCTGTGCAGAATCTACCCTATTCCTCAAAAAAGAGCAAGAGAAGAGAACATGACGCCTCCGCTGAGACCAAGTGTTACCCTCTACGCCCCATCGCAGCAGGTCCGTCGTGCTCGCTGTCGTCTCCTACCTGCTCTACTCCTATTCCGATTGGAGCGCTGCCAAAGGTAGGAGCGCTTGTCTCAAGGAAGGATGGCGTTGTGGAGTGTCGAAGGCGGCAAACAAGGGACGGAGTTAGGGTATAAACTGGCATACGATTTTTGTAGCCATCGCCTTGGCGATGGTTGAGGTGTTAAAGGGATGTCTCGTTAAACAGGGATAGAAAGATTTGCTTCGATGCCGACGGGAAAAGCCTCTAAAGGGTACACTATCTTAAAAATCCGCTTAACTCCTCGCAGCGACCGCAATGCGATAGAACGATACGAGGAGGGCAAGCTGTATGCTCGTGTAACGGCCTCACCAGTGAAAGGGGAAGCCAATCGTGCTTTGCTGCTTCTATTAGCCGAGGCACTAGAGGTTCCGAAGTCCCATATGGAACTCATCGCCGGCACGACAGCGCGAGAGAAAGTAGTGCGTATAGAGGGGATAGAGGCAGCAGAGCTTTACGAAAAGCTACAACGATGCCTAAAGAGCGAAACAGATTAGGAGAGAAGATGCCTCAGGTTAAAGTGATCGTAACGTTGAAGCCGACCCTGTTGGATGCACAGGGAAGGGTGGTGAAGGAGGCCCTTCATTCGCTAGGTTATACAGAGGTCGAGCAGGTTCGAATGGGCAAGTATTTGGAGCTTCAGGTTGACGCACAAGAGGCGAACGACCGGCGGGTATTGGAGAATCGCATCCGCGAGATGTGCGATAGGCTTCTGGCCAATCCGGTAACAGAGGACTATCGTTTTGAGATAGAGGAGGTTCCCGTATGACGACGGTCTCTTCTCCTGCACGCCGTCATGGCGTGAGAAGGGCAACACCACGCTTTGCTGTTGTGCAGTTTCCCGGATCGAACTGCGATCAGGATGCCTATTTCGCGATACGCGATGTGTTTGGCTGTCCGGTCGAATACGTGTGGCATGCGGAGCGCACATTGAGAGGGTTTGACGTGGTGATTCTGCCGGGAGGATTCTCGTATGGCGACTATTTACGTGCTGGAGCTATTGCGCGTTTTGCGCCCATTATGGAGGCGGTAAGGCGACATGCAGAGCGGGGAAAGCCGGTGTTGGGGATATGCAATGGTTTTCAGATTCTTTGTGAGGCCCATCTGTTGCCGGGGGCGCTTGTGAGGAATATCGGATGCCGTTTTGTTTGTAAATATGTAACGCTTCGAGTGGAGAACGTGAACACGCCCTTCACAAACGCCTATCGGGTAGGGCAGCAGGTCCGAATTCCCGTTGCCCACGGTGAAGGACGCTATGTATGCAGCCCAGAGACTTTAGAGGAGTTGAACCGCCAAGAGCGCGTTCTCTTTCGGTATGCGGGTTCGTTGGAGAACCCGAACGGTTCTATGGACAATATTGCTGGTATTGCGAACGAAACATTTAATGTGCTTGGGATGATGCCTCATCCCGAACGCGCTGTGGAGAGATTACTGGGTTCTGTGGACGGACGAGGGGTTTTCGAGTCGTTAATAGCGGCCGCCGTCGCTAGGGCATGACGGGCAGAATGCATAAGCTTGGCAGACGTCGGTAACCGGAGAGGGCTCGGCTTTCTTCCGTTGTGTGAAAAATGCGTCATTGGAGGGTTGACAGGAAAGGGAGTTTGGGTTAAAATAGCTCCATCGAAGCCACAAGCTAAGAGCGAAGAGGAGCCGTAGTCAGTGCTGCCTCTCTACGAGTGCGGTGCGTGATCCACTCGCACTGCGCAGCTATCTCCAAGAAGAACGTTCTCCGGGACGCCAAATTCCGCGCGAATTCGCGTGCCCTAACCACTGGGAGGAGGGTTTTGTGCCTTTTCTCTCGAGCGAATCGCCTCCCTAATGAAAGCGATTTCTACGGGGCGGCAATCTTCAAGAAAAGGAGTTCACGAGATTGAGCAGACGTCTGAGAAGAAGGATGCCGGCAGCCGTTTCGGCCACCGCACTTGTTGGTAGCCTTGCTGCCCATCCCGCTTTGGCGCTCCACCGTGAGCCGCTTCAGCACAATGAGACACTAACGGCCTTTGCCCACCGCCATCACTGTACCCTTCACGACCTCCTCGCTCTTAATCATATAAAGGACATGCGTCATGTGCCCGATGGGGCGATGCTATTAGTGCCTCCTCCAGAAAAGAGGGTTCATCTTGCAAGTCAACTTCATGCGGCGCGCCTTATTCATGGTGACCAGATATGTGTGCGGCTTGGACCGGGACGAAGCTATCTTCGCACCGCGCTGTTAGATAACAATGTGCCGGTTGTTGTGACAGCAAAGCGAAACGGTTGGGCACAGATCGCCTTTCATAATGGCTCTTGGGGATGGGTGGAGGCTCGGTATCTCCACGCTCCGGTAGGGGTTCAAATGGCGCGCTTACACCGTCATCCGGAACATACCCTTCAGAGGGAGCATTCCCATGAGGAGATCGCGCATGAATCCTCCAAAAGGCACCACCCACATCCGCTTCACGTAGCAAAGGTGCATTCCAAGCATCTGTCTCATTTGGCTGAGAGGCATATGCATCATCACACACAACAAATTGCCTATCATGAGATCTCCCATCGCCGACATCACAAACAGTCCTCATCGCACGGTTCTGACCATACGCTGCTCGCTCATGCCTCTCTTCGTGCGGGTCTAGTTCGTTCGGCTCTAGCTTATCGTGGCACACCCTACGTCTACGGTGGGTCGGGGAGAGGCGGCTTCGACTGCTCGGGCTTTGTACGCTACTTGTATCTCAAGCGAGGGATTGATCTCCCGCACAATGCGGCGGAGCAGTTTCATATGGGCAAACCGGTGAGCCGCAAAGATCTCAAGCCTGGGGATCTCGTGTTTTTCCACACGGTGACGCCGGGTATATCTCATGTTGGGATGTATATTGGCAACGGACGGTTCATTCACGCCTCTAGCCGTCGGGGTGGTGGCGGAGTGCGCATAGATAGCCTCGATGAGAGCTACTATGCCCATGCCTATCGTGGGGCGCGACGCATCATTCGCCACCATGGAGATTAGAATAGCTTGCAGATTTGCACGGATGGGCGTTCCTTAAGGCGGAACGCCCCTTTCACTTTTTTCCGTAACATTTTTCTGGAATTGGCATCTTACAGAAGGGAATAGAGCCGATTTTAGTCCTCAACTAGGAAAAATTGGTGGCGAATAGAGCACAAATACAAAAAGCCGCTTGGTGGCTTGCGCTGGTTCTCATAGAGCTGCTACTCTTTAGTGGATTTCCTCTTGTAAACGCGTGGGCGCGTCCTCAGTTTCCACCGATCGTCATCGAGACCTATCATCTGGTGCCAGGTAGCACAGATTATAACGCTGCAAAAAACTGCACGCTATGTCATGTCCCTTCCGGGCCTCCTGAACGCAATCCCTATGGAAAAGATGTGCAGCGGGCTCTTGAACGTGCCGGTGCTACCATGCTGACACCGGCCATTTTGCACTCTATTGACAATCTCGATTCGGATGGGGATGGCTACACGAACGCACAGGAGTTCGCTGCAGACACGCTGCCGGGTGATCCGAATAGTCATCCGAATGGTCCAGTGAGAGTCGGAACTTCAGCGAGCAACTCTGCACGGCATGTGCGGGGTAATATATCTAGTGATCGGGCAGATGCAACGTCACAGGAAGGCGCAACGGGGGCAGCATCGTCGGCGGGGAGCTGGGTGCAAAAGATACTCTTCCCGCCTCATGCGCACCATCCGGAACTGGTTCATTTCCCGATAGCCCTTTTCATTTTTGGTTTTTTGCTTGATCTGTTAGGGCTTAAAAGAAATAATGAGGCGCTTCATCGTGCCGCATTTTATAATCTTCTTGGAGCTGCGATCATGGCTCCAATCACGATGATCACGGGGTTGTTGGCATGGCAATTTGTGCTTAACGGAGAGCCTTTGAAAGGGACGGTATTATATCATCTTGTGTTCGCCTCAGTGACCACCCTTCTCCTTTGGGGATTGGTGGGCTTGCGGGTCAAGCAAAAAGCCACGGCTTCCTCCCCATCGGCCTTCTACTGGGTGATCGGGCTGATCGGGTTGATTTGTATCCTCATAACGGGATATTTAGGAGGAATTCTTTCCGGTGTTAACGGATAAGCATTGTAAAAGGAGATTAATCGAGGAAAGGACAAGATGAATCGGAGAGACTTTTTAAAAAGTTCGACCTTAACCACTCTGGCTATGGCCGGGCTCTCCTCGCAGCCTGTTGCGCTCTTTGCGCAGGAGGCCAATGCCGGTGCCGGCGATGCACCTTCAGGGCCGCCAATAGGATGTGGTGTCATCGGTTTAGGGGAGCGCGGTCGAGAGGTGGTTAATACCCTCAACCATTTGGCAACGTTGCCGCCTGTAGCCATCTGCGATATTTACGAGCCATTTTTGAAACGGACCCAAGAGGCAGCTCCAAAAGCTGCTGCCTATAGCGACTATCGGCAGTTACTGGAAGATAAAAACGTACAGGCGGTGGTCGTGGCAACCCCCACACATCAACATAAGCAGATCGTACTCGATGCGCTGCAGGCCGGCAAGCATGTCTACTGTGAGGCGCCTATCGCAAACACCCTAGACGATGCCAAAGCGATCGCTCAGGCAGGGCAGAGTGCCGCCCCAAAACTTATCTTCCAAGCGGGTCTTCAGCAGAGGGTTCACCCACAAAGTCTACACGTGTATAAGTTCATTCGATCGAACGCCCTAGGCACAATTGCGGCTTGTCGCTCCCAGTGGCATCAGAAAACAAGCTGGCGACGAGCTGCACCCGATCCACAGCGTCAGCAGGAGATCAACTGGCGTTTAGATAAGGCTATCTCACCGGGGCTTATGGGTGAGATCGGCATTCATGGTATCAACTTAACCAGCTGGTACGTGGGGGGGCTGCCTGTTGCGGCAACCGGTCGAGGTGGGGTGCTTTTTTGGAAAGACGGTCGCGAAGTTCCTGACACGGTGCAGGCCATCATCGAGTATCCAGGGGGTGTCAATCTCGTCTACGATATCACCCTTGTCAACTCGTTTGATGATAGCTACAATCTATTTATGGGATCCCAATCGGCCATCTTGGTTCGCGGCGACAAGGCATGGATGGTTAATGAGGCGGATGCCCCACTAGAAGGTTGGATCGTCTATGCCCGCAAGGAACCGGTAGGCGATGATGTAGGGGTGGTGCTTGTTGCAGATGCCACCAAACTGCTGGCGCTAGGGCAAATGCCTTCCCAGGCTAAGCAGGAGGATCCTACAAAAACCATGCTCTACCACGCTTTGGAGGCCTTTGTCAACAGCATCCATTCCGGCAAACCCTCTGAGGCGGGCCCGTTGGAAGGCTATCAGGCAACGGTAGCGGCGCTTAAGACCAACGAGGCCATCGTTAACGGGTCGCGGCTTGAGTTCAAGCAGGAATGGTTCCAACTAAGCTAGAAGTTATTCGTACAGAAAACTTCTTATGACCAAGTAAGTTAGATGGAGAGGATTAGTCTATGAAGAGTTCAGAAAGGACAGACGGTGCCACTTCGCGTCGCGATTTTCTCAAAACCGCCGTGGGGGCCGCTGTCGGAGGAGCTGTAGGAGTTCATGCGGTGAGTGCTGCGGCGGAGCCCGTAAAAACCTATATGCCCTCTACCGCTGCTGGGATGGCACGGGTTATTGGTGCCAACGACCGCATTCATATCGGCCACATCGGGCCGCACTGGGAAGGGCAAGGTGGAGTGCATGCCCGATTCCTAATGCAGCATGCGAAAGAGTGGAACGTGGAGTATGTGGCCATCGCTGACATCTACACGGTTCACCTACAGGAGGCACAACAACATATTGGTCTTAAGGATAACCAGTGCCACATTGACTATCGAGAGATGTTGGAAAAGCATCCAGAGATCGATGTGGTCTGGATAACGACCCCAGAGCACTGGCACGCTCAGCAGACGATAGACTGTCTGGAGGCGGGCAAGGATGTCTATGTGGAGAAACCGCTCTGTAAGGGTGTCGAGCCTGCTCTCAAGATCAAGGAGACGGTGGAGCGTACCAAGCGCGTTCTACAGATGGGCACGCAAGGGGCGACCGACCCGACCTACCATCGCATCGCGGAGCTGATCAACTCTGGGAAGTACGGCGAGGTTGTTTGGGCGCGCGGCTCGTATTGCCGCAACACGCCATCCGGTGAGTGGGATTACTATCCGTTAGAGCCGCAAGCTACCGAGGAGAACACCCACTGGCATATCTTCGAGCAGCCCTGCAAGCGTAAACACCCATTCAGCAAAGACCGTTTCTTCCGCTGGCGCAAATACTGGAGCTACTCTGCCGGCATTCAGAGTGACCTCTTTCCGCATGTCCTTGCGCCCTTCCTCATCGCTATCGGCAAGATCGAGTGGCCTCGGCGTGTCGTAGCCGCCGGTGATTTACTGCTTCAAAAAGACCGTGAAGTGCCGGATACCGTACATATGATCATCGAATATCCTTCACAATTCACCGTGGTTCTCTCCGGCTCTACGAACAACGACCATGGCTATACCCCGACGATCTGTACCAACAAGGCTACCATCGAGTTTGCGATGTTTGGAGGTGGCAACATCCAGATCATCCCGCAGCCGCCCTACGCCGATCAGGTAGACCCGCTCAACGAGCATGTGCCAGGGGCGAGCGAGGCGATAGATAACCATGAAAAGAACTTTCTCGATTGTGTACGCGATCGTACCAAAGTGCCCAACGCCAACGTGGATTTGGCGGCGAAGGTACAGGTTGCTATTGGAATGGGAGAGATAGCGTATCGTGAGAACCGCGAGGTGCTCTTCGATACCGAACGACTGCGCCTTATTTAACCAGACCTGTGTTTGCTAAAGAAAACGGATGCTGTCCATGGGTTGCAGTGCCCATGGACAGTATTTTCGGAGAAGGATTTGCGGCGATGCCCGAAGTGCGTTTGGCTTGCTATGCCATGGCCACACGGTTTGAGCTGATTTTGGTGGGAGAGGATGAGGTCTACCTAAGAGCTGCCGGAGAGGAGGCCCTCCGAGAGATCACTCGCATCGAGGAGCTTTTGAGCATTTATCGCCCAACAAGTGAGCTGGCGCGTGTTAATCGAATGGCAGCGGAGCGTGCGGTCTATGTGGTGCCGGAGGTATTTTCTCTTCTCAAGGCCGCGAAGCGACTGTCTCTGCTGACCTCCGGCGCCTTTGACATGACCATAGGGCCGCTTGTGCGTTTATGGCGTACGTGTGGAGAGGTAAAACGTATGCCTTCTGAGACGGAGATCGAGGAGACACGAGCAGCGGTAGGGATGCAGCTGGTGGAGCTAGATGAGGAGGCAGGCACCGTGCGCTTTCTTCGCCCTGGGGTCTCGCTTGATCCGGGAGCTATTGGCAAAGGCTATGCCGTAGATATTGCGGTTCGACGATTGAGAGAGAATGGGATCACCTGTGCTCTGCTTCATGGCGGCTCAAGCACGGTGTACGCGTTAGGAACTCCGAAGGGGGATAGTGGGTGGCGTGTCGCACTACGCGATCCTAACGGTACTGAACAGGCCGTGGTGGCTGTGGCAGAGTTAAGGGATGCAGCGCTCTCGGTGTCGGCGCCACATGGCAGGTGGTTCGAGGTAGATGGCAGGCGCTACGGGCATGTGATTGAGCCAAGCAGTGGACGACCCATTGAGGGAGTACAGCTGGCAGCTACCGTCACCGAATTTGCGATGGAGGGAGATGCGATCTCCACCGCTCTGCTTGTTTTGGGAAGCGCTGCATCTCCTCAGCTTCTTCAAGAGCCATTAGGCATCTATTCGGCCTTGCTGATAGAGATGACAAAAGAGCAAAGACGAATCTATCTGTTTGGCAGTCACTTTTCTGAAACGCAAACGGAAATTCCTCTGGAGCGAATGCCTATTTTCTCTTAGCTCGATCCCTGCTTTTTTCCTGGGTATAGCGAAGAGAGTGCTCGAATTCAGAGGAGGCAAGCATCGCGTTAAGTCGTTGAAAAAGTGGAAGCGGTGCATCACTTCTTTTTGGAGAAAGCGGTGCCGCAGTTACGAGGTCGAACTCAGATGGCCAAAGGCCGTCATTACCCTGCATTGTCACTAGAATATGCGCAACATGCAGCACCTTTTGCAGAGGGGTATAGTTCTCTTCAGACGTTGCGTCGAGGAGAGTTTGGAGAAGGAAAACCAACCGTTCCATTGTCATAATCCGTTGATCGGGCGCCTCAAGAGGAAAGCTATTGCAGAACCACTCTGGAGGCGCCCAAGAAACGATCAGATCAGAAGCAGCGCTATGCTTCATCTCTGCATGTACTACATCTACTGCCCTGGATTAGGGTTCGGATTATATTCTGCGTTTGGATTCGCCGAACCTTGCGGACCGGTAATCGCGATGTGCTTAGCGATCTCAGCTTTTGTGGCCGCATATTCGGCATCTTTCCCGATGTCTTTGCGTTTATCCCAGTCGCCGCGATAGAAACCGTCCCACCAGTTCTCTTTGGGTGGCTTGTAATCGCGGTCTTCTTGGAATGTGTAGACGACAATGGCATGGTTTGGAAGAACCGGACAGTGGTATTCACAAAGGCCACAGCCGGTGCAGAGCTTTTCATCTACGGTAGGTACGCGCTTGTAGCGGCCACGATTGTCCGGTTTTCCATCAGGCCCCACGTGATCGATGGGCAAGGAAGGATCGCGTGGTAGGGTATCGTCCCAGGTATCTCGGAAAACGACGGCAGAGTAGGGGCAGACTTCAGCGCAGACAATGCAGTCGCGCCCACCGTTCCATGCGACGCAGGTAGAGTGGTCTACATTGGCCAGACCCATCTTGATCTTATAACGCTTATCTTGCCAAGTGAATGGGCGAATCGCTCCGGTAGGGCAGACATCGCCGCACGCGGTACACTTCTCGGCGCAAGGGCCAATACTCGGCACAAGAATGGGCGTCCATAAACCCTCAAGCCCCGTGTCGAAGGTCGCCGGCTGCAGAGCGTTGGTAGGGCATACGCGCATGCATTCCGCACAGCGCGTGCAGGCAGCAAGAAACTCGCTTTCCGGCAGGGCTCCGGGCGGGCGCATCGCTTTGTTGTTGCGGTTATAGCGCCGCATTACCCCCTGATATTCGCTTGCATTGGACTTAACAGCGCTTCCCCAAAGGATACCCGCAGCGATGGCGGCGATAACGCCTCGACGCCCTAGGTCTATCTCGGTCTGCGGTTCAGGTCGGGGAGCGGTGCCTTTGGGAGCGAGATGGAGGGCTTCTTTAATGGAGGCCGGCACTTTTGCTTGAATCTGGATGACGTCAGTTGGACAGATCGTTTCACAGCGGAAGCACTGGATGCATTCACTGATGCTATGCATCACCGGCCCTTTGGCGTTCTTATCGAGGTTCTCGTAGGAGCCCATACGGGACTGGATTTCGCACTTTTTGCAGTGAATACAACCATCCATCTTAATATAGTGCCGCAGCCAAGAGATACGGGAGATGAGGGCAAGAAGTCCACCGTAGGGGCAGAGGTTGCGGCACCAGAAGCGCTCTTGGTAACCGGAAAGAGCGATGATGCCGATAAACATCAGCATAACGGGCACCACGTTGTAGTAATGCATGGTGGGGAGGCGCCACAAATCGGTATTGATGCCTAAATTATAGAGAACCGACCCCACATGCAGCGCATCGGCTGCGCTAAGGATGCCGTTCCAGATATAGGCAATCGGTGGATAGACGCAAAAGGTAAAGGTGCGGGTAATGAGAGAGATCGGGTCGCCGAAGGCAAGAATGTCTATGCCAAAGGTCACCGCACCGAGGCCAACCAGCAGATAGATATATTTCCAGTTACGGAAGCGGCGGGTATCGCTGCGCTTTTTGCTGTAGAAGAGGCGTCCTTTGCGATAGAGCAGTCGGTCGGCTATATCTATGCTAGTACCAAGCGGGCATATCCAACCGCAGAAGATACGACCACCCCAAAGGGTAAGCAAGAGAATGAACAGGCCAGGCCCAATGGCATAGATAGGAACTGTGTGGGAGGCCAGGCTGTTTTTAAGGGTATTGAGGAAATCCATCAGCATAAAGATGTTTTTGTTGATTCCCCACTTCCCTTCGCTGCCTTGGGTGGTCATGAAGAAGAAAAGCACGAACAGTAGGAACGTTGTTATTTGGACGGCCCGACGTATCAGCACGATGCGGTGGGCGGCTTTATTGCCGGGTTCCTGGCGCATCTTGCGCTTCTGCTCGGCGGTGAAGCGGGTGTAGGCAGCCTCGGTATTGCGTTGTACTACGGTGCCTTGTGGAACCGTTTCTTTAGGTTCGGCAACCTTTTGGGCGGCGCTCTCGCGTTTACGAAGGCCAATATCTATGCCGCGAATAAGGTTGTTGGTAGCCCGCTGTCCACTGCAGCCACAGCTGCCGCAGCTGCAACCACCCATTTTAGGAAACTCCTGAGGTATGTCGGCCATTTCCCCTATCTCCTGCGAAACAGCTAAGGTTTTTAGGCGCCTTTGGCGCCGGCAATTTCGCGAATGTTCAACTGGCTGGTATCTATCTGACCTAGTCCGAGGCTATTAGCGATGATCAGGTGCGGCACCATATCAGGCGTCACTCCCTTTACGGTGAGAAACCGGGTGCAGTAGGAGTCGAGCGCAACCGGGTCGAAGCCGGCGACCACAGTGTTAGGCTGTGTGGTTTCGCCAGGCCCCTTGGGCCCTCGTGTCTGCAGAACGCGCGTGGCATCGGTTACGATGAGCGTGGGGCGTAGGAAGCAGTTCAGCTCTGCGATGCAGTTATGGAGGCCATAACGGTGATAGTCTTTGCGGTTCCAGATGCAGCCCATGAGCTTTTTCATGGCGATGGTAATGACGGCGGCCTCATGGTCTTTCACCACTGGGTTCACGATGAAGCAATCGGCCTCTATGATGTCGCGTGGAATGCGTTGAAGGATCCGGTCGAAGTGATGAAGAGGATCGTAGTCGGCTCCATCCACAGTATGGGTAGGGACGGCAGAGGCGATGTCCACTTCTCGGTACATCGTTGGTTGGTCAGGGGAGAGTAGGCTTGCTTTCGTGCCCCTCACAGCATCTTCTGCACCGCAGATTTTGAAAGCGAGTTTCCAGTCATCCAAGGAGTAGTCTATGAGGGTAATACGAGAGGCTCCGGCCCGTTCACAAAGTTGTACAAGACGTCGAATGACATCCGGATGAGTAGTAGCGGCCTGATCGGGAGTCCGCATCCAACCCATATTGGGGCTGATAACCACCTTATCGCCTTTTTTAACGAACTGTTCGATCCCTCCGAGCTCATTGATAGCCCGCTCGGTGATATCCCCATAGGATTTAGGGTCACCTTCCACCGCGACGATGTCGGGGGTCGTGGGAGAGGGCTTTTTGGGAGGGCGTAGTTTAGCAAGTTTGGCGAAGCGCTCCTCTTGGAAGAAGGTTAGGCTATAAAGCCCTCCAAGAAAGGCCGTTCCTCCGGCGATCTCCAGAAGTTTGCGTCGAGAAAGCTTTTTTGCATCATCTGCCGACATGTTCGATACCTCCGTTAGGGAGCTTAATGTACTTTAGCTATGGCTTCACGCACCAGCTTTAGAGCGATGGTGGGATTAACCGCTTTATCTATTCCTACGATATAACGCCCTTTGTGGGCTGCGACGACATAGCCGCTAAATCGCGTTTTGACGGAAAAGGCACCTTCTCCTAAACCTTTCAGTAGTGTCACTTTTGACCCTGAGGCGATCATGAGTGGCTTATCAAGAGCTGACATATACTGATTATAGGCTTGCTGAGCAGCGGCAGGAGAGGGATAGGCACAAATAAAGAGCTCAGCATAGCGTCCTGCGGACGTATAGTTGGCGGAGACACCGTTTTGAAGAAAACGTTGACCAGCAATATCGCGTCGCTGGTACTTTTGGCTAAAGGGCACATAGCCGGCCGGTAACAGGCGAAGCATTTCAGGCATTTGCGTGGTACCGGAAAGTTTCGCTGCCACGGCGCGCGCTATGGCGATCTGAGCTGTACGGAAGGAAGCCGGTGCATTGGAGGCAGCGATATTGACGTTCACATAGAAGGGGCCTTTCCAGAAAGAGAGACCGCCACCGAGAAGATACCCCTGGGCGCCGATGGGGACGAACCGCACCATTTTGGCCGAGGGGCTGAGCTGATAGCTGTAGTAGCCGAACGCATCGAGTGGGCTACCCATCTGGTAGATATCCACCGTGATGACCTGTGCTCCTTTACCGCCCGGGGCATAGATAGCATAGTAACACTTTCGAAAGAGGTAGCGTTTAACCGATTGGGCTTGTCCGTCAATATGGTCTTCCAGTGTGTTCGGCGTAAAAATCTGAACGGGTCTGGTGAGGCGAAAGCCAGCGATAGCCGCAGGAATGGCCGAGCGCACATCCGCACGTGCCTCGAAGTTGGTCAATCCTACAGTAACGAGCGCCACCATGCTGGCCACACCTATCTGTTTTTGAAGCCACCTCAAGCCAGGTGCCACATGCATGAAACCTTACTCCTCTTTAGTATTAACGCAGCTTGAATAGTCTGCGCTTTGATAGTATACCGCCTATTGTTTTAGGACGCCCTATGGAGGCAAGAAGTTACAGAAATTCTACAATATCTTCATCTTGGTCGGCTCCTCAGAAGGTGGTGTTTCCGTCCACTCCTTGAGCCGCCGAGTTTTTCGCACGACGACAGCTTCGGCAGGGGAGGGAGAGGAGGTAGGAAGAACGGTTTGCTGGGGTTCGTCATCTCTACCTACAAGGCTAGCGATAAGGGCAGCTATGCCTGTAACAATAAGCAACAGGGAGCGCATCTCATGAGACCATAGGTAGGTGCGAATGCCCATGCCTGTGAAATAGAGGCCAACGGCTGCAAAGTAGCTTCGGCGTGCCCAAGAGGTATTTGAGCGAAAGGCTTCGAGGATGGCTGCGGTAAGAGCTAGGATCATAACGAGTTCGAGCATGAGAGCGCGAACCGTGAGAACCCATTCATAGTTGAGCCCTGGTGGCAAAGGGCGGGCGAGACGATAGGTGTAGTAGCTTAAAAAGGCGATGGCATAGCAGAAGGTGATGATCAGGATTCTTCGAAGTGCTGCAATGAGAAGCGCGCTAAGAACAAGCACTAAGACGATGGGTAAAAGCGTTGCATGGGTACGACTCCAGGCCATCAGCAGGACCTGATGCGATACCGCCCAGCCCGCCAACAGAGCCGGAATAATAGAAAGAGCTATTTTGCCTAAGAGTATTCGCATGGTTGACCCCTCCAACCCTATTTTCGGAGGTTGTCCGCTTCTCTTTCATTTTATCACAACTTTTACCGCGATGCCATCACAATCTTTTACGGACTTGCAGAGGATCTAACAACAGTACGGCGGCGATGCCAGAAAGTTTGGGCGGCAGGCAGGATTTTGGCGGGAAATGAAGTATATTAAAAAGCGACTAACCAAACGTTCGTTCAAACGTACGCAGAAAAGGAATTCCCTCTCCACTTGGTGAACCTTCTTCATCATAAAAATAAAAACCATGTGGGAGGAGAATGTGGAGACTTTAAAGCCTCAAGTAGCTGTACAGCTTATTGTCTTCGGAGAGAAAGCGCGAAATGACATCGAAGGAACACTGCGAGAGGTAGCTGCTGCCGGCTACACAGCCTTCGAGGGTGGTCACCTTTTTGCCATGTACGGCGAGGCGCGTATGCGAAGCCTGCTCGATACCTTGCACCTTGGCGTGTCGGGAGCGCATTTTGGCTATGGAGAGTATACAGACGATTCCAAGGTTGAAGGTATCATTTCCTACGCCAAGGCGCTTGGCATCGAAAACGTGATGTGTTCAGGGGTGGCCGCCGGCACGGTAGAGGGTTATCTTGCCTCTGCCAAGCGCTTCAATGAAGTTGGACGACGTTTGGCCGATGAGGGGATCGCTTTCAACTACCATAACCATGATTGGGAGTTTAAGGACCTCGGTGGGGGTACAACAGGCATGCAGATACTCGCCCAAGAGACCGATCCCCATCTCGTTCGTTTTAATCTCGACGTCTTCTGGCTTTACTATGCCGGGCAAAACCCAGCAGCGTTCATTCGCGAGCACGCCCAGCGTGCCGGCTATTTCCATTTCAAGGATGGACGGCGTTGCGTTGGAGCTGATGGAAAGATCACACCGGAGTTTCTAGAGCTTGGGAGGGGAGAGGTTCCTCTTGAGGAGGCCTATGCGGCGGCCCAAGAGGTGGGCGCTCGCTGGATTGTCGTTGAGCAAGATCGGTCGCAACTCCCTCCCCTAGAGGCGATCACGGTTAGTCGCAACTACCTGAGGGAGCGCTTCGGGATCTGAAGCCGCCTTCGCTCCGGTTCTGTAAGTATCAGCTTTCAATTACTTTACACTGTTCACTATTAAAAAGGATTGCAATCGAGATGACCGTTATCCATCAGAAGATGCGAACCAAGGAGGTTTTCATGTCAAAAACGTTGCGGTTTTTGGGGCGCTGGACGTCCGTTTTCCTTGTGTTGCCTCTATTATGCTTCACAGGGTGCGGGACGAACGGCCCTAAATACATGCTGATCACCAATGGCGTCTCCCCTTTCTGGGATGCCATGGTTAAGGGGATGCAGGAGGAGGCAAAGCAGCTACATGTCAATGCGGACTGGCGGGGGCCGAACCCTTCGGAAAATACCGTTCAGATCCAGATGTTCAACGACGCATTGGCCGCCCATGTGGATGGAATCGGCCTTTCTGCCATAGATCCCAACGGGATTACGCCCACCATCAACAAAGCGGTGGATTCCGGGTTGCCCGTTATCTGCTTCGACTCGGACGCACCCAACAGCAAGCGGCTTGCTTACCTAGGAACGAACAACTACGAGGCCGGTTACATCGCTGGCAAAGCCGCCCTCAAGCTGTTCCCGCACGGCGGCAAACTGGTGGCTTTCGTTGGTACCATGAGCCAAGATAACGCTCGCCAGCGTTACAACGGCTTTCTTGATGCCATCAAAGGCAGCAACGTGCAGTTCATCGCTCCACCCTATCAGGATAATCAGGATAAAGGAATGGCGCGCTCCAACGTTCAGGATGCGATCACCCGTTATATGAGCAAGGGACTTAACGGGCTGGTAGGGCTTTACTCTTACAACGGCCCCGCCATCATTGCAGCCCTGCAAGCACAGAATTTGCGCAGTAAGTTCAAAGTGATCTGCTTCGATGGAGACCCGGCCACGTTGAAAGGGCTACAGCAGGGCATGGTAGACCTCACAGTGGTGCAAAAACCGTTTCAGTTTGGGCGTCTCTCCATTGAGCTGCTGAACCTTTTACATCAGAACCACAATAACGTGGATTCCGCGCTGCATCAGATGATGCCCGAATTGGAGAGTTTGGGCATGAAAGTGGACATGCAAAAGCATACCATTGACACAGGTGTTACCGTGGTAACTCCGGAGAATGCAGAGTCCTTTATCAACGATCTGCATGCCCATGGGCTTTCATCAACTTAGGGATAGGGACACTTTATGGAGACGACCGAAGCATCACGTTTACGCGAGCCCCTGCTTAACTGGCGCCGCCTCTTACTTGCAAGAGAGAGCAGCGTGGTTATTGTGTTGGTGCTGCTGTGTATCGCGCTTATCTTCTCGCCCGCGCGCGATACCTTCTACAGTCGCCAAAACATCCAAAACATGCTGCTACAGATCGCCCTCTTAGCGATCTTCTCTATCGGGGAGACGTTGGTCATCATCACTGCGGGCATAGACCTCTCGCTAGGCTCTCTTATCGCCTTTAGCGGCATGGTGTTGGCCATGACGGCAACGCATTTGCCACCCACCATTGCCGTGCCAACGGCGATTGTGGTGGCACTTGCTGTTTCCCTGCTAATAGGAGCGGTTCACGCTTTGCTGATAGGGAAGCTGCGCTTACCGGCCTTCGTGGTGACTCTGGCCTCTCTTACGATATTGAGGAGTCAGGCGCAATTAATGAACGGCCAGCTACCGGTGCCCATTTCAAAATATCCGTTTCTCATCAATTTGGCAAACGGGCAGCTGTTTAAAGGCACCCTCTTTGCCGTGCCGATCCCTGCGGTGTTGCTGCTGATCATCGCCATTGCAGCACACTTCATTCTCACCCGTACCCGCGTAGGGCGCTATCTCTATAGCCTTGGAGGTAACGAACAGGCCACAAGGCTCTCCGGAGTAAATATTCTTGGTGTCCTTCTCTTTGCCTACTGCGCGAGCGCTTTTTTGGGAGGGGTGGCTGGGATCCTCTATGCTGGTTACGGGCAGCAAGGCGACCCTCAAAACGGGCTTGGCTATGAGCTTAACGCTGTGGCAGCTGCCGTTATCGGCGGGGCTAACCTTATGGGTGGAGAAGGGAGCGTGATAGGGACAGTGCTTGGTGCCTGTCTTCTGCAGATGATTCTAAGCGCTATCAACCTCACGATCAATAACCCTACCCTATGGCAGGGAACGGTCGTGGGCGGGGTTTTGTTGGTTGCCGTGCTTGTTACGGCCATACAACAACGCAAGAGTCGCTCCTGAAAAAGCATGGGGCAGAGAGACCCTTTGCCCCATGGTATCTTGCTTCAAAGCGCAGCGATAATCGCATCGGTGATCTGGTCGGTGGTGGCGTCGCCACCCATATCGCGCGTGCGCACTTTTCCTTCCGCCATCACTTTCATAACAGCGTTTTCGATACGGTTAGCAGCCGCCTGTTCCCCGAGATGGCGAAGCATCATGACCGCGGAAAGGATAAGGGCGATCGGGTTGGCGATATGGCGGCCGGCGATGTCGGGAGCAGAGCCGTGTACAGCCTCGAAGAGGGCGATGCCACCTTCGCCAATATTGGCTGAACCGGCAAACCCAAGGCCGCCGATGAGCCCAGAGGCAAGGTCGGAGAGGATATCCCCATAGAGATTTTCCATGACCATCACGTCGAAACGCTCCGGCCGCATCACCATGTTCATGCAGGTCGCATCTACGATCATCTCCTCGTATTCAATTTCAGGAAACTCACGTGAGATGCGCCGGAGACATTCGAGGAAGAGGCCGTCGGCGAGTTTCATGATATTCGCTTTATGCACCGCAGTAACCTTGCGGCGACCGTGGCTTTTGGCATATTCGAAGGCATAGCGCCCAATGCGCAGGCTAGCCGCCTCGGTGATGATCTTAAGGCTCTCCACCACCCCGGGCACCACAATGTGTTCAAGACCAGAGTAGAGGTCTTCACTGTTTTCACGGATGATCACAAGGTCTACGTGATCGTAGCGCGATGGGACGCCCGGAATGGTGCGTGCGGGTCGCACATTGGCGTAGAGATTGAGCCGTTTACGTAGAGTGACATTGGCGCTGGGAAAGCCCACGCCTACCGGGGTGGTGATCGGCCCTTTAAGGGCAACTCGGTTCTTGAGAATGGAATGAATGACTTCGTCGGGCACCGGTGTGCCATATTTCGCGACCACCTCAGCGCCGGCCTCCATGCGCTCCCATTCGCATTCCACTCCGGCAGCCTCTACCACACGTACGGCGGCCTCAGTGACTTCAGGCCCAATGCCATCGCCGGGGATAAGGGTTATCGTATGTTTCACTCGCCTTTCTCCTCTCGAAAAGCTCTCCTATTCACTTTACTCTATTTTCGGTTCTCTGCTTAAGGTTCTGCGCAGCAAGATCTTGGAAAAAGTGGGTAGAATGGAGAGAGACCACAGGAAAAAGAAAAGATGAAGACTCATCAACGTTCCAAGGAGCTTTACGAGCGCGCGGTAAAAGTTATCCCCGGTGGTGTGAACTCGCCAGTACGCGCCTTTCGGGCTGTGGGAGGCGATCCGATTTTTATTCACCGCGGTGAGGGGGCCTACCTCTACGACGTAGATGGTAATCGCTATCTCGACTGTGTTGGCTCGTGGGGCCCACTGATCTTAGGGCATGCGCACCCCGATATTTTGAGTGCCATTAGCGCGCAGTTGCCCAATGGCACCACCTTCGGCGCTCCCACCGAGTTAGAGGTTCTGTTTGCCGAGGAGCTTTGCGAGGCCGTACCTTCCCTGGAGAAGGTACGGCTCGTTTCGTCGGGCACGGAGGCCACGATGAGCGCCATTCGCGCTGCGAGAGGCTACACAGGACGCGATATTATTGTGAAGTTCGAGGGATGTTACCATGGCCATGCCGATTTCTTATTGGCCAAGGCCGGCTCCGGTGTGGCTACGTTGGGGTTGCCAGAATGTGCGGGGGTGCCTGCGGCCGTTACCGCCAACACGCTAACCCTTCCTTATAACGACATTGAAGCTTTGCACGCCACCTTTAGAGAATACGGCTTCTCTATTGCGGGAGTGATTGTGGAGCCCGTGGCTGGAAATATGGGATGTGTACCGCCCATATCTGGTTTTTTAGAGGCTTTACGGGAAGTAACACAACGATACGGTGCGCTCCTGCTCTTCGACGAGGTAATGACCGGGTTTCGACTCGCCTATGGCGGTGCACAGGAGCGATTCGGCATTCTGCCAGACCTCACGATGTTGGGCAAAATTGCCGGAGGCGGCCTACCATTGGGGGCTTTTGGAGGGCGTGCCGAGATCATGGATGTGATCGCACCGGTGGGGCCGGTCTATCAGGCTGGTACCCTTTCGGGCAACCCTGTGGCCGTGGCAGCGGGTTTGGCTACGGTTCAAACCCTGAAAAAGCAGCGCCATGTTCTCTACGAGCGGCTCGATAGGATAGGGGGTAAGCTTGCCGATGCGTTCCGGTACGCTGCGGAGGAGGCAGGTGTTACCGTTGTTGTTAACCAGATAGGGAGCATGATCACCGTCTTCTTTACAGATCTACCAGCGGTTAACAACTATGCACAGGCTAAAACCTCCAATACACAACGCTTCGCCCGATGGTTTCGAACGCTTTTAGAAGAGGGCATCTATTGGCCACCCTCTCAGTTCGAGTCGGCTTTTCTCTCGGATGCCATGAGTGATGAGGACGTTTACCAACTTATTGAGACAGCCCGAGCTGGCTTTTATAAAGCAAGAGAGGCTGCATGATGGCGAAGGGGCGCAGAAGGTATCGCCCAACGGGCGTGGAGTTACTGGTTCGAATCTCTCTTAACTTGCCGTTCGTCTTTGCGGTGGAGTGGGTGCTGCTTACTTTGCTGCAAGTTCGTTCCTTCTTCCCGCCCGGCAACGATGGCCTTCTGGCACGGCTTTGGATGGCGGCCGAGTTGACCCCGCCGATGGCCGTTGGATTTGGTCTTTTCTGGTATTGGCTCGTGCTTGTGAGGCGTTCTCGACAGGGACATTGGGGGGCAGCCGTGCTTTATAGCCCTCTGATCAGCATTTCGTCGGTTGTCGTTGGGGGTGCCCTCGCAGGTTATCTAGTGGGGGTGCCGTTTTGGGGAATGTTATTGGCTCTTGCTGCGCTCATCCTTAACCCACCGTTGCTCTTTGCACAGCTCTTTGCGGGCATCGCGGTCGGTTTATGGACAGGATATTGCGTAGAGAGCTGGTTCTCTAAAAACCGCTCTCCATCTGACGAGAGTTCCCCAAAAGACGATGCCTAGATACGCGGATGTGGTGCTTGACATATTTGCCGATGTTATGATGGTTGGTGCCTAGCATCTTCACTTTCTTCTCTATAGGTGTCTCCAGATATCGGTGTTGAACCGATGTGCAATGCAACGATCTACCTACTTTCCTATAAGTCGGAGGATTCGTTGTCGGCCTGTCGTTTTCTGTTATTCGGAGAATAGGATACATAGTTCTACATAAATAGGGTATAATAGGCCATGTGCGGGTATAATATGTACCTGTACCTCTAAAAAGCAGAGGGGTTTGGAGGCAACTTTGGCGGACGATAAGCTATCTACAGAAGGACAAAACGGGGTCGAGCATAGACTGATCGAGGTGGATATAGAACAGGAGCTACGACGCTCTTACTTAGGCTATGCCATCTCGACCTTGGTATCTAGGGCTTTGCCAGATGCAAGAGATGGTTTTAAACCGGTACAACGCCGCATTCTCTATGCGATGCGTGAGCTTGGAATAGGGCCGGGTTCTGCTAGGGTGAAATCGGCCAAGGTGGTGGGCGAATGCATGGGAAACTACCATCCACATGGGGATGCGGCCATCTACGCCACACTTGTCCGTATGGCACAAGATTTTAGCTATCGCTATCCCCTGATCGACCCACAGGGGAATTTCGGCTCTATTGACGGCGACCCTCCTGCTGCCATGCGTTATACCGAATGTCGCCTCACCCCACTGGCCGTGGAGATGATGGAGGACATCGATCGAGATACGGTGGATTTCATGCCTAACTACGATCAGTCTCGGCAAGAGCCCATCGTCTTCCCCGCCAAGTTTCCAAATCTGCTTTGCAACGGTGCGGAGGGCATTGCGGTTGGAATGTCCACAAGCATTCCGCCGCACAATCTTCGGGAGGTTGTAGAAGCCTCTATCTACATGCTCGATCATCCCGATGCTACACCCGATGACCTGTTTCGTTTCATCCCCGGCCCCGATTTTCCCACAGGAGGGCTGGTTTTGGGCACTAGAGGAGTGCGGGAGGCCTACCGTACCGGCCGAGGGCGTATTATCATGCAGGCAAATCTCCAGATCGAGCCAATGGATGGGGGGCGTAACGCCATCGTTGTAACCGAATTGCCTTATCAGGTAAATAAGGCGCGGCTCATCGAGCACATCGCGGAGTTGGTACGACATAAGCGAGTGGACGGCATAACCGACATCAACGATTTTAGCGATCGTAACGGAATGCGCATCGTGATCGAGCTGCGCCGCGATGTGGTGCCCAACCGCATTGTGAACTTTCTCTTGAAGCACACGGCGCTACGCCAAACCTTCGGCGCTATAATGCTGGCCCTTGTAAACGAACAGCCTCGTATTCTCAATCTTGCCCAGATCATTCGGGCGCACCTAGAGCATCGGCGCGAGGTTATCGTTAGACGCACGCGTTATGAGTTGGCACGTGCACGTCATCAGGCACACATTCGAGAAGGACTTCAGATCGCGCTGAATTTCCTCGACGAGATCATCGCTCTTATTCGGCGGTCGCAGAGCAGCGAAGAAGCCCGTGCTGAGATGTGCGCTCGCTTCAACCTCACCCAGATTCAGGCCGATGCTATTCTCAGTATGCAACTGCGCCAGCTCGCTCGTCTTGAGCGCCAGAAAATCGAGAACGAATATCGTCAGCTGCTGAAAGAGATCGCAGGCCTAGAGGATATTTTGGAAACGCCCGCCCGTGTCACCAAGATGATCAAGGATGAGCTGAGAGCATTACGCGATAAGTACGGTGATGACCGGCGAACCCGCATCCTTCAGACCGAAGCGGAGGAGATCACCGAAGAGGATCTCATTCCTGAGGAGAAGACTCTGGTAACCATCTCGCGGGATGGCTATATCAAACGCGTGCCGCTCGATACCTATCGGACACAGAGGCGGGGTGGAAAGGGAGTGCAGGCCGCCAAGCTTAAAGAGGAAGACCAGATATCGCACCTCTTTGTGGCTACGACCACTCACTACATTCTGTTTTTCACGGATAAGGGGCGCGTCTACCGTTTGAAGGCCTATGAGGTGCCTCAAGTGAGCCGGCAAGCGCGCGGGCAGCATATCAACAACTTCATCCAAACGGAGGCTGGCGAGCAGATAACCGCAATACTACCCATTAAAGACATTAACGGACCTGGCTATCTCCTCATGGTCACTCAAAACGGCGAGGTGAAGCGTACCGCCCTTACGGAGTTCGCAAACCTACGCGCTAATGGCTTGATCTGCTTTGATATCGAGGAGGGCGACAGCCTAAGATGGGTTCGCCATACAAGTGGCAACGACGAAATCATTTTGGTGACACGTGAGGGGCTTGCTATTCGCTTTCCTGAAACAGATGTGCCGGAGCGTGGCCGTGCCGCAGGCGGTGTGCGCGGGATCGAGTTGCGCGATCCTGCTACCAAAACGTTGCGTGACGTTGTAGTGGCCGTTGCTGTTGTAGGTGCGGAGGACCGCGATGCGCAGTTGCTGGTGGCCAGTGAAAACGGCTTTGGCAAGCGCACTGACCTCGCTTCCTATCGGGTCCAATCGCGAGGGGGACGGGGAATCATCACCATGAACGTTACCCCGCGAACGGGCAAGATCGTGGATGCGGTGATCGTGCGCCCCGAAGACAAGCTCATCTTATTGACAGAAAAGGGGGTGGCAATTCGCATAGATGTAGCCAGTATTCGGCTGGCCGGTCGAAGCACTCAGGGCGTAAAGCTGATCGATCTGGCGGAGGGGGATCGCGTAGCTACCATCGAGCGCCTCCTGGAAACGGATTTAGCCGATGAGGAAGGCGAAGATGAGGAGGTCGCTTCGTCTACTGCGGGGCAATAGGGCCTAGAGCGGTATTGAAGCCATTTCGATTGCACAAGTATACTCTTTGTGTTCCTTTATGGAAGGAACACCCTCATGAAAGGGGTACTGCCGACCATGTTCTCTCGGATGCGTGAAGATATACAAACCGTTCTAAGAAAAGACCCCGCAGCGCGTAACGTATTAGAAGCCTTGCTCTACCCTGGCCTGCACGCCATCTGGGCTCATCGAATCGCGCACTGGCTGTGGAACCATCGTTGTCGTTGGCTAGCACGCCTCCTTTCGCAGATAACGCGCTTCTTCACACACATCGAAATCCATCCGGGGGCAAAGATCGGGCGGAGGTTGTTTATTGACCATGGGGACGGTGTGGTGATCGGAGAGACGGCAGAGATCGGAGATGACGTTTTGCTTTATCATAATGTGACCCTCGGTGGAACAAGCCTCGAACGCAAAAAGCGCCATCCAACCTTGGGAAATAATGTGTTGGTGGGCATGGGTGCTGCTATTTTGGGGCCAGTGACGATCGGTGATAACTGCCGTATCGGTGCGAACGCGGTTGTCAACAAGGACATTCCACCGAACTGCACGGTGGTGGGCATTCCGGGGCGCATTGTGCGTCGTGACGGCATTCGCGTTAACGATTCCGAGAGTCCTGTGATGGACAACGTTATTAACCGTGTGGATCCTCAGGATGCGGTTATTCAGGAATTGCATAGGCGATTGGAGCTCCTTGAACAACATAATGAGCGGCTGGAGGAGCTTATTCTGCGTATGGAAAAACAGCTTGCCGGCCACAGCGAGGTTGCCTACAGACCTACCCAGGAGGTAGCCTCGTGCTGCTGCCCCTGCCATGAGGGAGAACGGAACGAGCCGTGACCGCGCTCGATTCGGAACTGTTGAATGGGAGGTTGTTGTGATGTCCCGATCGGATCGGCATCTGTTGCAACGCATATCTGCATGGCGGCAAGAAAAGGGGCTGTTGCGACTTTTCGTTCTCCTACCGCTTCCTTTGTTGGCGATCGGCAGCTCTCTACTTCTGCTCTATTCCCATCATCTCCATTCCGAGGATGTCATTGCCTCGGGGGTTCACCTCTTTACGCTCGACCTCAGCGGCAAGACGCCGGAGGCTGCGAGAGGTGAGATACTACAATGGGCGCAAGATCGGGCCGCGACGCTCCTTACTCTGCATGCTCAGGGAATAGCTAATCACTCGTCGGTCTCAATACGGGCAAGAACCCTAGGGCTTGGCATTGACGTCGACTCCACGCTCCAGACTGCTGAAGACGCCGGACGGACCGGATGGCTGTCGAAAATCGTCTCCCTTATAAGGTCATCCAAACCAGACTACCCTATTGCGCCCACAGTCACGGTTGACCAGAAACAGCTGCACGAGGCGTTGACGCATGTGGCGCATCTCACTCAAGTTCCACCCATCAACGCCAGGATCGTGCTCCTCCCGAAGGGAGGGTTTGGACTGAAACATGAAGTATCGGGGCGCGCCATAGATGTGGATGCTGCCGCCTCCATCGTAACGCGTGCCTGGCAGCAGTTCAACACGCCACCTGCTCCAAGCACGGATACCACCGACAGGGATGGTGCGGCGACAACAGGCAACCTTGAGGATCGACTTGAGCTCAACTTGCCAACTCAAGTGATACAACCTCGCATTACTTATAACATTCTGCATACAATAGATAGCAAGCTTTCATCTTATAGCACTTGGTATGCCGAAGGGAAGCGGGGGCATAACATCGAAGTTGCGACAGAAAAGATAGACGGAACTCTGTTATTGCCCGGCCAAATCTTTTCCTTCAATAATACGGTTGGGCCGAGGGTGCTTGCAAGCGGCTTTGAGGTAGCCCCTGTTATTATTCATGGGCAGTTGCAACCCGGAGTGGGGGGCGGAATCTGCCAAGTTTCGGGCACCCTTTACAATGCTGCCTTAAAGGCTGGGTTAAAAACTGTTTTGCGAAATCACCACTCGTTCCCCGTTTCCGATGGGGGTATTCCCACCGGTCGTGATGCGACCGTCGCCTATGGGGAGCTGGATATGCGCTTTCAGAACAGTTTGCCCTATCCCGTCTATATCGTCGGCCGGGCGCATGGAGGCTTGCTAACCTTCGATATTTTTGGACATGCCGATCCGGATCGCACCGTGCAGCTCGTGCGTGGGCGCCTTCATGAGGGCGATGTGCCTGTGGAGATCATTCATGATCCCAACCTGCCTCCAGGCCGTCGGGTTGTGGAGCAGAAGGGGCGCCCTGACGTGCGCACTGTGTGGTATCAGATCGTCCGTGTCAACGGCAAGGTAGTAAGTCGAGATGTGATTCCTTCACACTATGAAGGGCAGCCGGAGATCGTGCGTATTGGCGTCAAAGCCTCCCCCGCTGCCCGGCAGCCGAAGGCGCATCCTCCTACTGTACAGCCCGCGCAACCCCCTGCTCCTGGCTAACTTCCAAAGAGTGTCGTGACCGGTGACGCTGCGGCAGCTGATGGGGGCGGAGCCGTTTCATCTGCTACAGCCACTCGAACTATTAGCAGGAAGAAATGGTGCATTTAGAAAAACTCTTGTCTGCTGCAAATAGCTAAAGACTTAGGTACATTATTCCTAGTTGAGAGGCCTTCAAGACTGAGAGGTAGATCGTGTAGAAAAATGGATGAAGACGACGTGCTGTTGCAAGTGGACGACCTGCGGAAGACCTACGACGACATTACGGCAGTAGATGGTGTGAGTTTTTCCGTTAAAAGGGGGGAGATATTCGGCCTCTTAGGGCCTAACGGGGCGGGCAAAACGACCACCATTAACATGCTTGCAGGGATTCTGCTGCCTACCGCGGGACAAATTCTTTTCGAAGGTGTGCCTTATCGAGCTGCTCCTGAAGAACGCAGTCGGTTGGGAGTGGTTCCACAAGAGTTAGCGATCTATACCAAACTCACTGGCAGAGAGAATCTTTTCTTCTTCGGAAGGCTCTATGGTCTGCAAGGTTCGGTGCTCGCTCGCCGTGTGGCGGAAGTGCTCGAGCTTGTGGGGCTTGCAGAGCACGCCGATCGGCTTGTAGAAAAGTATTCGGGAGGAATGAAACGTCGGCTCAATTTGGCTGCGGGGCTTCTGCATGCACCTCAGCTCCTCTTGCTAGATGAGCCCACCGTTGGAGTCGATCCGCAGTCACGTAATCACATCTTTGAGGGAATCCGTGCGCTGAATCGAAACGGTCTCACTATCCTCTACACAAGCCACTACATGGAGGAGGTGCAGATGCTTTGCCACCGAGTGGGCATTATAGATAGAGGAAAGCTTATCGCCTGCGACACCGTGGCTAACCTTATTGCTCGCGAAGGTGGCTCTGCGATCGAGCTGATCATTGAGGGGAAAGAGGCCAGCCTTGATATACAGAAGATAGACGACGAGCTGAAAGCGGCCCTTTCCTTAGTGCCCTTTGTAGATGTCATCGAAGTAAAAGAGCTTTCTCAGGAAGGCTTCGGTCAACCTGTTATCATGGTATACAGCGCAAAACCCTATCAGGTTCTCCCCGAATTAGTGCGTCTCCTGAATTCCTACCAACTTCCTATCGCCTCTATCAACATCAAACAGCCCACCTTAGAGGACGTTTTTCTCTCGCTCACCGGGAAGCATCTACGGGATTAGGCGCATAAATCCGTAAGGGCGCATAAACTCCATAAGCCGTGCTTGTTTCCGATAGATCTCGCTTATCTAACTTAGAAGAAGGAGTGGGTAAAATGTTGCAGTCATTGAAAAAGGAGGTCGTCGGATGCGAATCGTGTCGTTATTGCCAAGTGCAACGGAGATCGTCTGTGCGCTCGGGTTAGGGGAACAGCTAGTAGGCGTCACTCACGAGTGCGACTATCCGCCGTTTGTGCAGCAGTTGCCAAAGGTTACCAAAACGCTTATCCCCCATACCGCTACCAGCGCCGAGATAGATGCGTTGGTGCGAGAGCGCCTTAAAACGGATAAGGCCCTCTATACCTTGAACATGGAGGTGTTGGAGAAACTGCACCCCGACCTCATCATCACGCAGGCCCTATGCGATGTTTGTGCTGTGGCGGAGGCCGAAGTACGCGCGGCAGCCTGCCAACTTCCTGGAGCACCCCGCGTGGTAAACCTTGAGCCGGCATGTTTGGACGACCTGTATGAGGCCATTCGTAGCGTGGGTGAGGCAACCGGGCATGAGGATTCTGCCGAACAGCTTATTCGTTCTCTTAAGGCGCGTGTGATGGCTGTACGAGAGAGAACGGAGCGTATCTCCTATAAACCGCGCGTAACGCTTTTGGAATGGATTGATCCCCCCTTTACCTGTGGGCATTGGAGCCCAGAGTTGGTGGAGCTTGCTGGAGGCATTGAGGGCCTTGGAAAAGCGGGTCTCCCTTCTCGAACCATGCACTGGGAGGAGCTGGTTGCTTGGCAACCTGAAGTGCTCGTGATCGCCTGTTGTGGGTACACTGTCGAGCGGACGCTGCAGGATATGCCTCTTTTGGAGGGCAGGCCTCGTTGGCAGGAGCTACCCTGTGTACGTTCAGGACGGGTGTACATCATCAACGGTTCGCACTACTTCAGCCGTCCCGGCCCGCGGCTTGTGGATAGCTTAGAGATTTTGGCGCATGCGCTTCATCCGGATGTACATCCTTTGCCGGAAGGATTGCCTCCAGCCCTTCCGTGGCGCGTACCTATCTTTAGCTACTGACCGTGATAGACCAATAGATGATATCTATGGCATCGTTCTTGGTACCCGCCGGATAGACATCACCTGCCGGCTCTGGTGAGAGCAAGGTTGTGGTATCTTGAGAGGTATAAGTACGGTTCTGACTGAGGTCAATGGTGAGGAAGCTGCTCTCTTGGGTCGGATCGAGCGTATTGCCCATGGCATCCACCTCTTTTATACCGCTGGAGTTTTGGTCGGTCGGCACATAGTTGGTGGCTACGATATTCACCTGAAGATAGCGGATAGCCGCCGCCTCCTGCACTTTTTGGTTGGGGTCGGAAGTATCGGTGATCAGTTGAGAGAGTTGAAGTCGGAAAGAGAGGGTGGAAGCGCCCGCAATATCTGAAAGATTGGTGAGATCGGGGAGGGTATACTGAGCGGGCATGCCTTGGTAGATGGCGGCGTTGGGGATGTTGGGGTCGCCGGGGAAGTGGTAGACTCCGATACCGCCAGGCTGATTCTGGTTGTAGAGCACGTAGTCCGTAAGACCGTAGTCTGGTGGGGTACCAAGATTGCCTGGAGAGCCGGTGGCGAAGCCGTTGCCGTAGCCCACAAGGCCGCCTTGGCCGGGGGCATAGACAGCGACCGGCCCTCGGGCGCTGAGGCTTCCGGTGGCTCCATAGCGGTTGATGAGAAAGAAGTAGTAGAAAGCGGGATTCATGGGGCCAGCGAAGCGCATGGTGACGGTGAGACTTTTGCCCCCTACCGCTCCCGTTCCAGGTACGGGGGCTGCACAGCCCCCGGCAGCGAGAGCAATACCGCTCCCCAGCAGCGTTTTAAGAAAATGTCTTCTCTCCATTAGGACTTCCCACCTCCGACAGCTGCGTTGGATCGCTTTCCTTCAGTTGAGGCACGCGATAGCTTATAATACTACTTACTCCCGGCTCGCGCATCGTGACACCATACCAGATCGGAGCTGCCTCCATGGTGACGGGGTTGTGGGTGATCACCAGAAACTGGCTTCGTTCGCTAAATTCACGCACAAGCTGAACAAACTTCTCCACGTTGGCGCCATCGAGAGGGGCATCCACTTCATCGAGGATGACAAAGGGGCTGGGCCGCACGGACAAAAAGGCAAACAGCAAGGCGATAGCGGTTAACGCCCGCTCTCCGCCGGAGAGAAGGGAAAGATTTTGAGCCTTTTTGCCGGGAGGTTGGGCGATGATCTCGATGCCGGTTTCTAACAGATCGTTGGGGTTCGTAAGAAGAAGCTGGGCCCTACCTCCACCGAAAAGCCGCTTAAAAAGTCGGTCGAACTCTTCGCGCACGGCCTCGAAGGTCTGCAGAAAGATATCACGTGTGCTAGCATCAATCTCTGAGATTGTGTCCAATAGTCCTGCTCGGCTTTTTTCTAAATCTGCCTGTTGTGTGGTGAGAAAGTCGCAGCGTTCTGTCAGTCGCTCGAACTCCTCAATGGCTCCTGTATTGACGTGGCCCATCGCCCGTATTTCACGACGTAGACGCGCAACCTCTCGCACGGTATTCTCATCTAGCGCAACCGTCTCTTGATAACAGAGAGCCTGTTCTATAGGGAGGTTATACTCTTGAAGTAGCCTTTCTGCTGCTTGAGAGAGCTGCATTTCGAGGCGCGCGATGCGCAGTTCTGTTTCATGCAGACGCACTGTGATCTCCCTATGGCGTTGAGTCGCTTCGCGCAGCGCTTCGTTTGTTTTGGTGTGGGCATCGAGTTTCTGCTGGCGACTAGTGAGACACTGCTGTACCGATTTTTCGGCCTCTTGCAGCTGGCGCAGGATCTGTTGTCGTTGTTCGGCTAGGCGCGTCGTCTCCTCTGCGACTTTGGCTTCTTCCTGCTGTATCTGAGCATGTAGGCTTTTGCGTTGCTCTATGCGACGTTGTAACTCTTCAAGCGCTTGGCGATTCTCTTGTTGTGAGCGCTTTAGTCCCTGAAGTTGTGTACGAAGTTCGGTGGTTTCTACCTCCAGTCGAGCGGCGTTGCTGCGAAGGGCATCCCGCTTAGCGATACGAATTTCGACCTCCTTCTGCAGGGCGATGAGGGCGTTTTCGGCATCCGTGTCGTCCTCATGGCGCGAGAGAATGAGGTTTTCAAGCCTTTCTTGCTCCTTTTCCAGCTCGCCGATGCGGGTTTTAAGCAGTTGCTGGGCTTGTTGATGCTCTACCTCCTGGCGTTGAAGACGCGCAAGCTCTCTTTCAGCTGCGGCCTGGGTGCCGGCGGCGATGGCGATGGCCTGATCGAGGTTGGCAAGCTCCTGCATGAGGTTGGCATGCTCTTTGGCGGTCTCCTGTTGTTTTTGAAGCAGCTCTTTATGTTGGGTGGCGAGACGATCCACCTCGGCTTGAAGGTCGGGTAAGCGAGTTTTTAGGTCATCTATCTCTCCTTTACGTCCTACAAGGTGGGCCCCCAATCCTTGTAGGGAGCCGCCGGTGAGCGCCCCTCCTGGAGTGAGCAGCTCTCCTTCCAGAGTAACCATGCGCGACCAGCCGGAAAGACGACGAGACAGCGTAATCGCTGTATCTAGATTGCGCACAACCACCACGCGTCCGAGAAGAAGCTGAATCGCCGGAACGTAGCGGTTATCGAAACCAACGAGATTGACGGCCACACCTTCGATTCCTTCCTCTGCAGGAAGAGGGTCGAGAGGACGGCCTGGGCGCAACAGAGTAAGGGGAAGAAAGGTAACACGCCCGGCTCGATGTTGCTTAAGCCAGGCGATGCCGGCTTTAGCCTCTTCTGCCGAAGGGGTAACGATGTCTTGTAAACTACTACCTAGCGCAACTTCAATAGCGATACGGTAGGGTTTTGGAACGGTGAGGAGGTCTACCACAGGGCGATAGTCCCCTCGAACGGCACCCGCCCGAGCGGCTTGAAGCAGAGCCCGCACTCCATAATAGAAGCCTTCATAGCTTTCCTGCAGCTCTATGAGGGTAGAGAGGCGTGCAGCCTGCTCGGAGTAGGCACGTCGAGCTGCTTCCCAGCGATTGCGGCACGCATCGGCCTCCGCCTGCAACCCTTTTTGTTGGGTCTCTAGATGCTCTTGGGTTTGGTATAGCTCATCCCTTTGGGCTCTTCTTTGCGCCTGCTCTACGGTAAGTTGGCGCAGGCGCTCCTCAGCCTGTAGTCGCTGCTCTTGTAGCAGGGTCGCTTCTTTCAGCAGGGCATCGAGCTGTTGGCGGGTTTCGTCAAGGCGAGCTTTTACTCCGTCTAGTGCAGCGAGGCGGCCAGCCCGCTCTTCAGCGCGTCGTAGTTGCTGGCTTCGCTGCGCCTCCAACTCGCGTAAAATCTCGGCGACGGCCTGTTCAACTGCTTGGAGGGCCGCTTGCTCGGCAGCCCACGCCTGTTCACGTTCCGCCAGTTCGGCTTGCAGGCGCGCGCTCTCTTCGGCCTCTGAAGCGATCAAATTTTCCAGTAGCTCTTTCTGAGTATTCAGCTCGGCGATCTCTTGAAGAGCTTGTTCTTTGGTGCGAACGGCGGCGCGGGCGCGCTCCTCTAAAACGGCCATACGGCTCTGGAGACGTTCCGCCATGGAGAGCAGGTTTTGGTGGTTTGTGCGCGCGATCTCCAAATTCTCTTCCACCTGAACCACTTGCTCTGTTAGCTCGGCAAGATGCTGCTCGAACTGAGCCTGTTGTATTTCGATGCGATGCAGTTCTGCACGATCCAGCTCTTGCTCTTGACGGATGCCATAGAGCTCATAATCCGCCTGTTTCGCCTCGGCAACAAGCAGGCCGACCTCAATTTCGCGTAAGCGCTCTTGGTAGCCGAGATAGCGGCGGGCGGCGATGACTTGGCGCTCCAGGGGTTCTTTTTGCGCTTCCAGCTCACGAAGGATATCGCGCACGCGTTGGAGGTTGGCCTCGGCCGCCTCCAGTTTACGTAGAGCCTCCCGCTTTTTGACACGATACTTTTTGATGCCTGCGGCCTCCTCAAACAGCTCACGCCGATCTTCTGGGCGGGCTGAAAGGACAGCGTCCACTTCCTGTTGCCCAACAACGGCGTAGGCGCCTTTGCCGGCGCCGGTATCTAGAAACAGCTCCACAATGTCTTTCATGCGGCAGGGAGCGCCGTTAATGAAGTATTGGCTTTCGCCGGAGCGATAGATACGTCGGGAAATGCTGACTTCAGAAAAGGAGATGGGCAAGAAGTGATCGGAATTGTCGAGCAGAAGGCGCACCTCTGCCATGCCAAGAGGTTTGCGTTTATCGGAGCCACTGAAGATAACATCCTGAGCGCGTTCGGCGCGAAGGAGACGAGGGTTCTGTTCGCCTAGCACCCAGAGGATGGCATCTACGATGTTGGATTTACCCGAGCCGTTCGGCCCCACAATGGCGGTGAGCCCAGGGCCGATCTGGAGCTCGATACGGTCGGCAAAGGTTTTAAAGCCAAGTAGCTGAAGCTGTTTAAGTTGCACCTATCTTCCTAACGAGGTGGTGTTACGCTTGCACAAGATTTTACCTTTTCCGTGGCCTTCAAAAGATGAAGACGAGTGGGGCTCCTTTAGAGAAACTTAGCGTCGGTCTTCCCGCTCCTAGGATTGGGGATGAGGGGTAGCAAAGAAGCTTGTCGCGTTTGCCCCTATCTTGTCCTTTCTCTCTATTCCCTCTTTGTCGAAGTGGGGAGAGGAGTTTGGACACTTTATGGGTAAACTAGAGAGCACCTGTGCTTGCTTCAGCAAAAGAACCTTTCAACAAACTTTCAAGGAGTTTTCCTGCCGATGGTCTCTGGTTTTCCAATAGGTTTTCTGGTGGGTGGAATCGTTTTGCTTATGGCGCAGATGCCGACGGGTTCTGCAGCACGTCCTGTAGACCCTTTGCAGAAAGAGGAGCGCACCTGTTTCCAGACGGGAGCGCACTGGGACCCCGGGCTTCAGTTGGATTCCGACTTAGCCCTCTGTTACGGGGTAGGTCCTGATATCGGTGCCCGCATTGCCGAGTGGAAAGCACAGGGCTATCGCGTAGGGGTTATGACGGGAGTGTCGTGGGGAAACTACCAAGACTACCTCTACGGGCGCTTTGATGGGATCAACCATGTAGATGAGGCGCAGACCGATCGCTATGGGAACGTGATTTCTCATGGGGGCGATGTGTACTATATGTGCCCCGGCAAAAACTACGGTAAGTTTCTTTGTTTGGGGGTGCAACGCGCTTTAGATGCTGGCGCCGAGTCGATCTTTTTGGAGGAGCCAGAGTTTTGGGTTCGTGCCGGCTATAGTGCAGGGTTTAAGAGGGAGTGGCAAGACTACTATAAGACCCCTTGGGTACCACCCCATAGCAGTCCAGACGCTCAGTTTCGAGCGTCCTTGTTAAAATACTATCTTTACCGTCGTGCTTTGAAACAGATATTCGACTACGTCCATGCCTACAATAGGCGAACAGGCAAGCAGGTTCGATGCTATGTGCCCACACACAGTCTCATCAACTACGCGCACTGGCGTATCGTAAGCCCAGAATCTAGTCTGCGTTTGGTAGGAGCGGACGGTTACATTGCTCAGGTATGGACGGGCACGGCGCGCACACCCAATAATTACGATGGAGTGCTCCGCGAGAGAACTTTTGAGACAGCGTTTTTTGAGTATGGTGCGATGATGAACGTGGTGCGGGCTGGTGGGGGGCGCGTTTGGTTTCTGAACGACCCAGTGGAGGACGACCCAAACCATTCTTGGGATGACTACCAGAAGAACTGGGAGGCTACGGTAACGGCCTCACTGATGTGGCCGCAGGTTTGGCGCTATGAGGTGATGCCTTGGCCCGAGCGTGTTTGGCATGGCAAATATCCTCTGCTTTCGGCCCAGCAGCGGTCGGCGGGGCAACCGGAGGAGCGCGTGCCGATTCCGCCGTCCTATGCCACCGAGCTGCTCACGGTGATCAATGCGATGAACGATATGAAACAGACCGATGTGCATTGGGATTGTGGCACGCAAGGAATTGGGGTGATGGTATCGGATAGCATGATGTTTGAGCGCGGCGAACCGGTCTCTTCCGATGACCATCTAGGGTCTTTCTTTGGTTTAGCTCTGCCGTTGTTAAAGCGGGGCATTCCGGCAGCTCCAGTGCAGTTGGAGACCTGTGGCCGCAAAGGAGCGCTCAGTCCCTATCGTGTGTTGTTTATGACCTATGAGGGCATGAAGCCTCTCTCGCCAGATGTGCATACAGCGCTGGCTAAATGGGTTCAATCGGGCGGAGTACTGGTATTTGTGGACAACGATGACGACCCTTACAATGCCATTCACTTTTGGTGGAATGAGGGAGGACTACACTATACGACACCGCGAGAGGCACTTTTCGATCGACTTGGGGTCTCGTATAAAGGAACATCCGATTCGGTGCTCGCAAGCCCTCAGCTCACACCTATTCATCGGGTAGGGAAGGGAGCGTTAATCTGGTGGTACCAAAGCCCTGCGGCGCTTACCCATTCGTCGGACGGCAGTGCACGCTTCCAGATAGTGCTAGAACGTGCCTGTAAGGCTGCCCATCTTGCCTATCATGTGACAAACTATGTAGTGTTGCGTCGAGGGCCTTATGTGGTGGCCGCAGGGCTCGACGAGTCGCTGCCTGAGCCACCTCACGTGCTGGATGGGCATTTCCTGGATCTCTTTGACCCCCATCTGGCGTTGACGAACAAGGTGGTGTTGACGCCGGGCAGTCGGCATTTGCTAATGGATATAGGGCGCGTAGAGCCGGGGAGCACGCCGAAAGTGCTTGCTGGGGCCAGCAAGATATTAGGCGCCGGTGAGGCTGGAGGGTGGTTCCATTTTCATGCTGAGGGACCGGAGGGCACTACAGCGGTTGTCTGTGTACGCTTCCCACACCGCCCTAAGCAGATATTGGTAGATGCACAGGTGGTTCCTACAAGCGATTGGGACTGGGAGCCAGCATTTCATCTGCTTCGCCTTCGCTTCCAAAACGCCGCCGAGGGGCGTGTAATTCAAGTAAAGATGTAGACTTCTCGGCGATCTTATAAGGTGTGCGTGTGGAGGAGGCGCACCCTCCATCGTTGTTTAGTAGGGGCGCAGGCCCGGCACCCCTACATTTGGGGCCCTACATTTGCACGCGGAGATGGCAGGGTACGACGCCTGCGTCGCCCCTACATTCGCCTCTATCCGGCGTGCGGGCACTGTGTAAAAGAGAAACGCAAAGCATCTACATCTGAGGGAGAACCCCGCTCATCTTGTCGTGATGAGCGGGGAATCGTTTTCAGACCAGTTCGATGGTCGTTGTATGGGCGATGTGGGCGGAGGAGTTACCGACCATGAGCGTGACGGTGCCAGGTTGGAGGACGAATTTGGACTGAGCGACATCCCAATACCAGAGTGCAGGAGATTCGTAGGGAAGGCTCAGCTCCACGCGTTTGGTCTCACCAGGACGGAGCTCCACTCGCTTAAAGTCCACGAGCTGCTTGTTGGGTCGCTTGACAGGCGATTTAGGCGGTCGAACATAGAGCTGAACCACCTCGGTGCCTGCTCGCTTTCCTATATTGGTGACGTCCACCGATACGGTGATAGAGCCGCCTGACGTGAGACGCGGATGAGATACTTGGATATTTCCAATCTGGAAGGTGGTATAGCTAAGGCCATAGCCAAAGGGGTAGAGCGGCTCGCCCTCAAAGTACATGTAGGTACGCTTAGTGATATCGAAGTCGTGGAAGTCTGGCAGGTCTTCGACGCTTTTGTACCAGGTGGTAGCGAGCTTACCGCTGGGGTTGTAGTTACCGAAGAGCACGTCGGCAATGGCCGTTCCTTGGGCCTGACCGGCGAAAATGGCGGCCACGATGGCCGGAAGGTTTTCTTGTTCCCAGGTAACCGCCACAGGGGCGTTAGTAGAAAGAACAAGAATCGTTTTTGGATTGGCCTGATAGACGGCCTGAATGAGCTCATGCTGTGCACCGGTAAGCCGAATGTCGTCACGATCATGCCCCTCTGCATCTACCTCTTGATTCACACCGGCCACAACGATAGCCACATCGGCCTGGCGTGCGGCTTCGACAGCTTTCTGGAACATGGTGTCGTTACGGGCACCGGTAATGGTGCAGCCTTGCTGATAGGTTAAGGCGATACCGTTTGGATTGTGGGTTTCCGGAGGAGAAGGCGGATTAAGTCGATACCAGGCCACATTCAGCAAGTAGCCATCGCCACCTTTGAAGAGGAAGAAGAGCTTATGCTTGCCTATCACCCCATTGATAGGTGCTTTAAGACTGATCCAGTTTTGCCAGCCGCCAGTGTGTGGAACCTGTAGGGTACAAAGGAGTGGCCCGTTAAGACGATCGAGGTGAATCTCGATGGTACCGCCCTGGGTATCGCTGGCAACTCGAACCTCGATCTCGTTTTTACCGGCGAAGTCAGTAGCGGGAAACTCCACCCAAGAGCCGTTTTTAATGAAGCCGATGTCGGTACCGCCCTGCTCCACAGAGGATTCGAGCTGCGGTCCTCCTTCAAGCCGAACCGCTTGATAGGCATAAACCTCATCGAAATGGATGCCGATGCCGAGGGCTTGGGCGATGCCGCTAAGAGGAGAGACTCGGAGGAAGGGCGCCCCGCTGTAGCCGCCCAAGTGCGCGATGGCTGCCGTAGGCCCGATAACCGCCACCGATTTTAGAGCGGTTTTGTCTAACGGGAGAATGCCGTCGTTTTTGAGAAGCACAATGGATTGACGCGCAGCTTCGAGGGCAAGGGCGCGATGTTTGGGCGAGTCCACCACACTGAAAGGAATTTTGTTGTAAGGGCATCTCGGTTCGGGGTCGAGGTCGCCGAAAAGAAAGCGTGCGGTAAGGAGACGCGTAACGGCTTTGTCGAGGTCGGCCTCCTCGAGCAGGTGCTGTTCGAATGCTTCCCCGAGGTGGCGTGGATAGGTGTCTCCACAATCGAGATCGCAGCCGGCTTTAATGCCCATGGCACAGGCTTCAGCCAGCGATGTGGCGTAGTGATGAGGGTCGTAGATATTGTAGATGGCGTCGCAGTCGGAAGTGACATAGCCTTGAAAACCCCATCGCTCGCGCAGAATTCCGGTGAGAAGGTTCTTGTCGGCACAGCAGGGAATGCCGTTGACCGCGTTGTAAGCGCCCATCACGGAGAAAACCTTCCCATCTACCACACAGGCATAGAAGGGGCGTACATAGTACTCCCAGAAACTGCGGGGATCTACCGTTTCTGAGACAGCGGTGCGGTCGTTGTCGGTTTCATTGGCAATATAGTGTTTGGCGCATGCCACAGTCTTGAGATAGTTGGGGTCATCGCCCTGCATACCACGAACCGCCTGTACCGCCATGAGGCTCATGAGATGGGGGTCTTCTCCTAAAGTCTCCTCAATGCGCCCCCAGCGAGGGTCTTTTGCTGTGTTGATGGTTTGCGGAGAATAGTAGGCAAGGCCAACGCCGTCGCGATTGTGGTAGGCGCGCGCTTCATCGGAGACGGCCGTGTAGACTTGGTACTGCAATTCGGGATTCCAGGTGTTTGCGAGGGCAAGCGGGAGGGGAAAAGAGGTTACTGGGCCTCCTCGCACGAGGCCGTGGAGAGCTTCGCCGGAGTAGTAGTTATAGGCCGGCAGACCTAAACGAGGGATAGCCGGCACATTGTTGCCCACCTGGCTGATCTTCTCCTCTCGCGTCATCTGTGCTACCAAGGCAGCGGCCTTTTTTTGCGCCCATTCGAATCGCTCTCGGCGTATGCCGTAAACCAGGTCTTTTTCCCTCTCTTTCTGCGCGAAGGCTAGCAGATCACCATCTGGCAGACTGATAGCTGCGAGGAGGGTTGCGGCTCCAAGAGTGAAGAAATCGCGTCGGTTCACCTTCAGGGAACGCTTTGTTTTGCCCATGATTTTCTCCTTGAAACTGTTGGAAGTAATAGAAAGTTCGTTTATATGCTCGAAAATTCGCTGTTTGAGCGTTCGATTCCTGCTCATGGGTATACCGCGCGATTGAACAAATGTTTGGTGAGGTTAAGCAATTTGGAGATGGAAAAGATATTAGTAATCCTAAACAATGCTAAAACCGTTTTATTTGGATGTAGTATTGACAAATATCACGTGTGGGGTAGGATAAAATGGACATCCTGAATGCATGCGTGCGCCTGTGCGCTGGAAAGGAATTTGGTGGATGCACAAAGCATTTTCCTCGAAATCGCTCTATTTTCTTTGGTTGCTTCCTATGCTTGGCTGCCCACTTGTGGCTAAAGCAGAAGGCCTGGCGATCACTCAGGCATTTACACTAAGCGCTGTTGGCCATTATGGGCGCTCGATTGTGCATACCGATGCGCTCGAAGCGGAGATTGTAGCAGGTAAGCCTATAAAGCCGACAGTAGGAGAAGCTGTCACTTTACCAGATGGCTCGGTAAAGGTTTGGCAGCAGGCCTCTGTAGACAAGAAGGGTATTTTGTCCCAAAAAGAGCTTCGAGGTGGCTATGCCGACCTCGTGGTAGAGTGTCAAAAACATCAGATCGCCATCCTCTCAGCAATGGGAGACGCTATGGTCTATGTGAACGGCATTCCTTTCCCTGGTGATCCTTACGAGATCGGAATCGTGCACCTGCCGATTGAGCTGCAGCCTGGACGGAACGACCTGCTTTTCCTTTGCACGAGCGACACGCTGAAGGTTCAGCTCACGTCACCTCGTTCGCCGGTGATGCTCGACCCCTCCGATACCACCTTGCCCGATCTCATCGTTGGGCGCAAAGCCACGATATGGGGCGCTTTGGTGTTACTAAATGCAACCGAGCGAGAGCAAAAGGGCCTTTGGTTAGCCGTTTCGGTTGGGCACGGAAAGGTCGTTGAAACGATGGTACCAACGCTATCGCCGCTGAGCGTCCGCAAGGTGGGGTTTCGAATAGTGGCATCGGCGTTCGCACAGGATGGGAAAGTACCATTAAGCGTGACATTGCTGGCAAAGGATGGCCGGACGGTGCTGGATAAAACATCACTTTCTCTAAGGATACGTCAGCCCTATCAAACCTATAAAGTTACCTTTCGCAGCGGCATTGATGGCAGTGTGCAGTACTATGCCGTGAACCCTGCAAACCCTCTTCCGGGGCAGAAAGCTTTGCCGGCGTTGGTGTTGACTTTGCATGGGGCTGGTGTGGAGGCGATCGGTCAGGCGGATGCCTACGAGTCAAAGTCCTGGGCGACGTTGGTAGCACCTACGAACCGTCGCCCGTTTGGCTTTGACTGGGAAGATTGGGGGCGCATGGATGCGCTAGAGGTGTTGGCTCATGCGGAGCGAACGCTACCGTACGATCCGGAGCGTGTCTATTTAACCGGACACTCTATGGGCGGGCACGGCACATGGCAGATCGGTGCCTGGTTCCCAGACAAGTTTGCCGCCATAGGGCCTTGCTCGGGGTGGTGCAGCTTTTTTAGCTATGTCCATTTACCACGTTATCCAGACGATCCCCGCATCGGTACTATGTTGAACCGGGCCAACAACGTGAGCGACACGCTGTTACTAGGTCATAATTACGCTCAGGAGGGCGTCTATATTCTGCATGGCGCAGATGATACGACGGTGCCGGTAACCGAAGCTCGGAATATGGCAAAGTATCTCTCTACATTTCATAAAGACTACCGCTATCACGAGCAACCTGGGGTCGGACATTGGTGGGATATTTCACCAGAGCCGGGGGCTGACTGCGAGGATTGGGCTCCGCTGTTCGACTTTTTTGCCCATCATGCGTTGCCGCCGGTAGATGGGGTTCGGCGTATTTCGTTTACCACCCTCAATCCGGGTATTTCGTCTTGGGATGAATGGCTAGCGATTGAGCAACAGCAGCACGCCTTAGAGCCTTCATCGGTGCAGATGCAGGTAAACCCTGGTCTGCGGCAGTTTGTAGGTACGACCGACAACGTGGCCTGCCTCTGTTTAGCACTTGATAAGGTTTTGCCTCCTAGCAAAGCGGTGACGGTGGAGTTGGACGATCAGAAGCTGGAATCGATTCCGTGGCCTTTAGGGGGCAAGCTTTTCCTCTATCGTTCTACAACCCGGTGGTATGTTGGAAAGGCGCCGGCACTTACCGACAAAAACCCTCTGCGCTACGGGCCTTTTAAGGAGGCCTTCTCTCACAACATGGTTTTCGTCTATGGAACGCACGGAACGCCGGAGGAGAACGCCTTGCTTTATGCCAAGGCGCGATTTGATGCGGAAACGTTTTGGTACCGAGGAAACGGCTCGGTGGATGTGGTGCCGGACACGGAGTTTCAAACCTCTGCCGAGCCCAACCGCAGCGTGATTCTCTATGGGAACGCGCAGACCAATCGCGCTTGGCAAGCGCTGTTAGGGGATAGCCCTCTTCAAGTAACGGAGGGTGAGGTACGCATGGGAGAGCACGTTTGGAAAGGCGATGATCTGGCTTGCCTGTTTGTGAGGCCGCGTCCTGGCAGTGCGGTGGCCTCGGTAGCCGTTTTTGCTGCCACGGGCTCTGTTGGCTTGCGGCTTTTGCAGAGGCTGCCTGTTTTTCTTTCTGGGGTTGCTTGGCCGGATGCTACCGTGCTGAGTGCGCAAATGCTTACGGAGGGGTTGAGGGGTGTGCTGGCCGCCGGCTATTTCGGTAACGACTGGGGCCTTGCCGATGGAGACATCTTTATCCTTTTCCCCCACCCCTGAAGATAACGGTCTTCTCCTAAAGTCTCCTCAATGCGCCTCCAGCCGAAAAAATTTTTCTCCAACGTTGACATACCTATGAAAGACATGGTACACTCTATGAAAAGCCAACTATTCCAACTAGAATAGTCAAGTTTAGGCGATTCGGATAGGGAGAAAAGGGAAATGGCGAAGGCCGATGTGGAAGCGATCAAGAAGGCTAAAGACGGTTTGGACGTTTGGGACGATATTTTTCGCTACGCCAAACTCGGCTACGATGCTATTCCACCAGACGATCTGCAGCGTTTTCGATGGTATGGCATCTACCCGCAAAAACCGAATGTTGGCCATTTCATGTTGCGCGTGAAGGTACCTGGTGGAGATTTAAATGTTGAGCAGCTTCGCACCATTGCCTCCATCACGCGCGATTTTGCACGTGGCTTTGCGGACATAACAACGCGCCAAAATTTCCAGTTTCACTGGCTAACCATCCAGGACCTGCCCACTGTTTTTGAGCGCCTCCATGCGGTTGGGCTTACCACTACAGGGGCGTGTGGCGACATTACGCGCAATATTGCTGGGTGCCCCGTATCGGGTTTGGACCCACAAGAGCTTTATGACACTCGCCCTCTCATTCGAGAGGTCACCAACTACTTTTTAGGCAACAAAGAGTTCTCGGATCTGCCCCGCAAGTACAAGATCGTTATATCGGGCTGTTCCATTCACTGTGCCCAGCCTCAGATTAACGATGTGGGCTTGCAGGCCGTACGTCGCTTTCACAGAGGTAAGTCGGAGGTTGGTTTTCACCTGTATGTCGGTGGAGGACTTTCCACCCAACCGCATTTCGCCAAAAAGCTTGATGTTTTCATCAAGCCAGAGCAGGTGCTTGAGGTCTGTATTGCCGTTACCAAAATCTTTCGTGATGATGGCTATCGGCAGCGCCGCAACCATGCTCGTTTGAAGTTCCTTGTGGCCGATTGGGGGCCAGAGCGGTTCAGAGAGGAGTTGATCAAGCGTCTCGGATGGACTCCAGAACCTGCTGTGCCCGTGTTGGAACCTATTGGCCCGGTGCAGCAGGACCACTTAGGAGTTCACCGTCAGAAGCAGGCCGATCGCTACTGGGTCGGCACCTCTGTTCTTACCGGTCGGGTTACCGATGCACAGCTGTTTGCCGCAGCCGACATTGCCGAACGTTATTGTGAGGGAAACATTCGCACAACCAACCAACAGAACTTGCTCTTCCCTAACATCAAGTTCGAAGATTTAAATGCCGCGATACAGGCCATCCAAGAGGCTGGTTTCCTGGTGGAAGCCTCCGAGTTTCATAAGGGAGCGGTATGTTGTACCGGTAATGAGTTTTGCAACCTGGCCATTACAGAGACGAAACATCGCCTTCGGGAGATCATCTCCTACCTGGAGAGCCGCATGGTGTGGGATGAACCGATACGTATTCATCTTAACGGTTGTCCAAATTCGTGTGGACAGCACCATATCGGCGACATTGGCTTGCAGGGCTGTTTAGCGCGTCTAAACGATGGGACACAGGTAGAAGCCTACGATGTGTGTCTTGGTGGCAGACTGGGGGGCGACGCAAAATTCGTTCGCCCTATATCACGGAAAGTGCCGGCGGATAAAGTGAAGTACGCTATTGAGAACCTCTTGGTAAGCTTCCGATGCACGCGCAAGGAAGGGGAGAGCTTTGGACAGTGGGTGGATAGGCACACGAACGAGGAACTGGCCGAGTTCCTGGGCCTACACCTTTTAGCCCAAGACGATCCCACGTGGACTCCGCCGCCTCCGCGCGCTCATGCCCCTGTGGAAGTTGAGTAGCAGTTAAAAAGAGCTCCATTCATCAGGGCGAGCAACCACGTTGGGTGCTCGCCCTTTTTGCTTTACCGACGATCTTGTGGTGGATAGGAGCCGTCTCCTCATTCGTCCCCGCTGCGCCATTGCCCCTATTCGAAAGAAGATGGCTGGTCGCTACTTGAAGAAAAGCCTTCTGAGTGATCGCCGGTTGACGTGGAAAAGAAGATGGGCTAAAGGTTTACTGGCAACTAGCCGAAAATAGCAGGGTAATTCTAGGGTCGAGGGGTTATGGAGGATCCCCGGCTCGAAGGCTCTCTTCTATGGGGGAAGAGAGAAACTGACAAAGGTCACGGAGGTCCACAGATGGGCGAAGTTCCTACGTCCGCGCTTTGGCGTGCGTTGAAAGAAGAGGGCAGCCAAGAGGCGCGGGAAGCTCTCATTCAGCGCTACGCGCACCTCGTTACAATTACGGCGGGGCGTCTTTTCGGTCCTTTACCGGCAGGGATCGAGAAAGACGATCTCATTAGTGCCGGAGCGATTGGCCTCATCAAGGCGGTAGATCAGTTCGATCCTAGCCGAGGCATCAAGTTTGAAACCTATGCGATCACCCTTATTCGAGGTGCCATTCTTGAAATGCTCCGCAGCGATGATTGGGTACCTCGACTAGTGCGCGACCAGCAAAAGCAGCTCAAACAGGCCTACATGCGGTTAGAGAGCCGCTTGGGGCGTCCGGCCACAGAAGAAGAGGTGGCTGAAGAGCTTGGCATTACGCTGGATCAGCTCGATAAGTTGTTTACCAACATCGGTAGAACCACCCTTCTTTCCCTAGACGATCTGAGAATAGGCACCGAGCAGCAGCGCCTAGCGGATCTCTTGCCAGCCGAAGGACCCAGCCCGCTTGAGGCGGTAACCATCCGGGAGCGCAAGCGCGTTCTCGCGGCCGCCGTGGAACGGTTGCCGGAACGGGAAAAGCTTGTGATGTCGCTCTACTATAAGGAGGGACTTACGTTCAAGGAGATCGGTATGGTGCTTTCTGTCTCCGAATCACGTGCCTACCAGTTACATGCCCAGGCTGTGACACGACTGCGGAGCTATTTGGAGCAAGAGGCGGAGCTTTTTACTTAGATTCCGGTGAATCTGTTGAGATAGATAGTTTTCCAAGTGCTCCTAGTAGCTCCTCTGTTAGGGAAAGTGTTTGCTCTATATTCAACGAACGTCCGATAGTGTGGTAGGCGTCAAACTGCTGGTTGGAGAGCTGTGACTGGACTTGATGGCGGATATGCGCGACTCGTTTGCGGTCGGATGGAAGCAGGGGAGCACCGATCTGTTGGCGCAGGGCCTCTGCGGCTCCCAACAGTTTTGCGGCTAGTTCAGCGCGTTTCCAGCTAACAGCGAGCCAGGCACAGCTCTCGAAGGAGTAGGCTAGTCCCCGCTTATCTTGGAGAGCACAGCGAGTCTGCAAGCTTTTTGCCTGATAGGCTCGCGCTTTAGCAGGTTGTCCCAAAGCAAGCAGCGTGTTGCTGAGGTTGTTAAGGATAATGGCCTCAACGTATGGACTCTTTAACTCACGCGCTTTTGCAAGGGCATCCTCGAAGATGAGGCGGGCTGTTTCAAAATGGCCCCGATCATAGGCGACAAGCGCCAAATTGTTGAGCGAGTCGATCACTCCTTGATGGTCACCTAGCGTGCGTTTGGTTTGCAAGCTCTGCTCCAGCAGCTTAACGGCCTCGTCGTATCGTTCCTGTTCTTGAGCAATAAGGGCGATGTTGTTGAGGGTGGTGGCGATCAACTGATGATTCTCGAGTTGCTGCCAGAGTTGAAGCGAAACAGCATAGGCTGTTTGCGCGTCGTCTAATTTTCCTTGTTCATAAGCTAAAGCTCCGATCTGCCCATAGGCTTCTGCTTGAGCGCGAAGGTCTCCTGTTTGAGTAGCTTCGGTGAGGGCGATCTGGTAAAAGGAGGCGGCCTCTGTGTAGTCGGCTTGATGTTTGGCAAGAAGTCCAAGGCCAGACAGGATGCGCAGTCGGATATGCGGATCGGCATTGGGAGGCATAACGGCAAGTATCTGCTGGAGCCATTTACGACCTTCTGTGAACGAGTTCGTCACCAGCCAATAGTACCACAGGACTGCGCCGATATTAGCGGCAAGTTCTGCGCTATTTGCGATGGTCCATTCCAACGTGGCACGAAAATTGTCGGTTTCCGCCTCTAAAGCGGCCTGTATCATGAGACGCTGTGGACCAGCTAACAACGGAATGCTCTCTTTTGCAAATTGGAAATAGAACTGAGCATGGCGCAAAGAGAGAGCGTGAATCTGCTGAGGAGAGAGGTACGTTAAGGCAAACTCACGCATGATCTCAAGGAGGGTATAGCGCGTTTCACCCGCTGGGGTCTCACTAAGCGAAAGGAGGGAGCGCTCGGCAAGTTCGTTTAGCATCGACTCTGCATCTGGGCTGTTCAAAATAGCAGAGCATGCTTTGGCAGTGAAACCCCCGTGAAAAACAGATAGTTTTATAAAGAACTCTTTTTGACTTTCTGAGAGAAGCTCCAAACTCCACGCGAGGGCTGTCTGTAGGGCACTATGGCGTATTGTAGGGATTCGGCGGCGAGTTATTAGGATGTCTAAGGGGTTATCTAAGCGCTGTACGATCTGCTGTAGGGAGAGTTGTGTTGACCAAGAAGCGGCTAGCTCTAAAGCCAGCGGAATGCCTTCGAGTTTCTGAACAATGGTGTAAATCGGTAGGGCCGTTCGTTGGGTTAATTGGAAGTCTGGCTTGACCGCCTGCGCCCGATCCACAAAAAGCTGGATACTAGGATAGGAAGCAAGCTCTTCGGGAGAAGGCGCGAACAGGGCTATTGGAATAGGTAACGGCCCAACACCGTAGCGCTCTTCGCCCTCAAGCCCAATGGGTTGGCGAGAGGTGGCAAGACATTTGAGGAGGGGAAGCCGATCGAAAAGCTCGTAAAGGAAGCTACGAATCTGTTCTGCCTGCTCCGCTAAAAGCTGTTCACAGTTGTCAAGGACGAGAAGGAGAGCGTGTTCACGATATTGTGAGTACAGGGACTCTAAAGGGGACTGTTGAGAAGCGACGGGCAAGCGAAGGGTTTGGGCGAGCACGTTTGGGAGTACAGAAGGATCTCGAATTTCCGTTAGGGGTACATGGCAGACAGAGACGAGGTAGCGCTTATGGATATGTTCCGCTGCTTCGAGAGCTAGGCGCGTCTTTCCACAACCGCCCGGCCCTAGCAAAGTAATGAGGTGAGGAGGCTCCTCGTTAGGGTTTAGCACGGTTTCTAGATGAGCGAGCTCCTCCTCTCTACCAAAGAAGCGATTGAGACGGGCCGGCATAATGTAAAGGGGTTCTAGTGCGGGAGCGTTTCTAGGAAACGATGACTGAGGTGGTTTAACGGGTGCTTTTAGCTTATCCGAGGAGGGGGAGAGAAGGAAAACGCTTGGCTCTTGGGTTTGTCCTGTGGCGAGCATCTCTTGTGCGTGGTCAGCCAGTTTACGCGCGGCAGCTGACGGCAGTTCACCTAGCTGTTGACGCCAGGTAGAGGCCATCGTCTGATAATGTGCCAGGGCTTTGTCCGGTAACTTTGAAGCGATAAGCAGACGCATAAGAGTGAGGTGACCCTTTTCATTGAGGGGATCTATCTCTACGATGCGACAAGCTGCAGTGTACGCACTTTGAAGATCGTTTTGTTGTGTGTAGAGCTCAGCCAGACGGTGGAGCGCCCCCAAAACAGCTTCCGAGAGGTGCTCACGTTCGACAAAAATCCACTCTTCGTCGTAACCGGTTAATAGCTCTGCCTTATATAGCCTAACCGCTTGTTCTAGAAGGTCACAGCTGATGTTGACATTTGGAGCACTTTGGGCCAGCTTAAGAAGATTTTGAAATTCATCCACGTCCGTGTGCACAAGTGTGGAGTTTATCTGAAGGGTGAGACGACCGCCGGCAGTCAGGAGAATTGTATCTGGCAGCAGGCCAGGCGGTTCCATCTGACGGCGTAGGGCCGCGATAGCTTGTCGCAGGCGCGGGCTTGCCTGGGCAAAGTCCGTATCGGGCCAAAGAATGCTGGCTAAATGTTCGCGCGAATAGGCGCGATTCGGGTAATAGGCAAGATAGGCAAGAAGGGCACCGACCTTGCGCGTTATGAAACGAGATATTCGAAGGTCACCACAGGATGCTCTTAGCGGCCCTAGCATCTCGATATACCAATATTGTTGCAACGCTATCTCCTTAAACAAGAAATCACAAAACGTGATAGGGTTTAAGGTGCCATGACCTTCTTGTTATATCAGTGCAGCGATGAACGCTTTTTATCTCGTTAAGTGGATACTAAGTCGCTCCTTATACAAGTATCGTATTTCTAGCCATTAAATACTAGTGAAGCAAGATATATACTTGCTATATTAGAATTAACACTTCTGACTCTGCGGCAGCGGGATAGACCGATGAGACTAGATTTTGATAGATCTTGTTGCCTTTTCTAGAATACCCAAAGTTGAATGAAAATGCCATATGTTCGTGGCAGATTTCCTGGGGTGGGTCTAGAATATAAGAACCAAGATAGGATGGTACTGATGGTTTTACATGACCAAAGGTGCTATTATAGCAAGAGGAGCAGAGGGAACCCAGAAAGGTTTTTAGCTATCGAAACTGTTAAAGCCATAGTAGTACCATATAGTGTGAGCAGGAGGAAGGAGAGACATGGAGACTGAGAAGGCATCAACGCTGCCAAAGGAGACGGTAGAGGACCAGCATTTTAGCAGAAACGTGCACATGGATCATTGGCTGCGACTGCTGGTTGTGTTAGCTACCATCCTGCTGCTGATTGCTTTCGTTGCAGTAGTGGTGCGTCTACTAGGCGCTGTTAAGCACACGCTTCTGCTGTTTGCTCTTGGGGGATTATTGGCCTATGCCCTAGACCCCATTGTGGAATGGATACGCCGTCGCAAGTCTATGTCACGTGGAGCGGCGGTAGGTGTAGTTTGCGGGGGCTTTGTTCTGTTGATGTTGCTTGCAGCAGCGCTGTTAGGTACAGCCTTGGTGCATCAGATCAATATCATTGTGCGCGACCACAACACCTATCAACAGGGTATGGCGGCCGATGCAACTCCGCAGCAGCGCGACCTAGCGGCCCAGACCTATGAAGCGAAGATTCACGAGGAGATCGCACGGTTCAATGACTGGCTAGCCGCTCGTGGGGTTCATTATGATCTGCAGAGGGCTCTCAAACATCCCCTACCTAATAGTGGTACGTTTACCAGCGGACTTTTTGAGCGAGTCATCAAGACCTTAGGAGATATTGGTCGGACGCTATTTGAGGCAGCCATTGTAGGGTTAATAGCCATCTATCTATTAGTCTATTGTGAGGAGATGCGTCACCGTTTTACCATGGCGCTTCCGGCACCGTTACGCTCTTATGCCGAGATATGGCAAGACGATGTAAACCATGTGTTGGGTGGGTTTGTACGAGGCCAGCTGCTGTTGGCGTTGATCATAGGCACTGCGGCGGGAATTTTGTACTTAGCGCTTGGCATAAGGCTGTGGCTTCTGCTGGCGCTTTTTGTGATGGTGGCCTCTCTGATTCCGGTGATAGGGCCCTACATTGGTGCCGCGCCGGCAGTTCTTGCGGCGCTCATAACGCCGGAAAGCCACGGTCTAACGCCTATGATTCGGGTTATCACGGTTATTGTAGTTCTGATCGTGATCAACGAGGTAGGTTCAAAGATCCTCTATCCACGTTTGGTAGGGGCGGCGCTTGGGCTGCATGAGGTGCTGGTGTTGTTCCTTATATTGAGTGGATTGGAGGTGGCAGGGATTACCGGCATGTTCTTTGCCGCTCCGCTCACCGCACTCATTGTGACCACGCTGCCTCAGCTCTACAGGTTTTGGCAAGGGCTGCCGCCTATCTCGTTAACTGGGAAAGCCAGGGCACGAACTGGGGAATTGGAAGCAGAACATTTGTGAAAGCATGGGAGGTCTCCCACCGCACCCAAAGTACGAGGGAGGCCTCCATGGAGACAATGCCTTTATCGGGTAGCGCGAGCGTCGAAGGAGATAAGCCCCAAGCGGGCTGCTCTGCGGAAGGCCTGTACGCGATTATTCACCTGGAGTTTATTGTAGATGTTGGCCAGATGAAAATCTATGGTACGTTTGCTCACAAAAAGCAGATCGGCCACCTCTTTGCTCGATTTTCCTTCGATGATCAAAGTAAGCACTTCAAGCTCGCGTCGGGTCAAGCGCGTGGTTTCAGGACAAGAGGTTTCATTGGTTTTGTTCATGTTGTAATCACTCCTCAAAGACAAAGTTGCAAAGTTTCAATGTTTCAAAGCAGGTTCGCTGTGATGCGACACCGGCAATCTTATCGTTCCATTAAAGCGCACAAAACGTGAAGAGGAGGCGTCATTATCTATAAAAATCCCGTAGTCCTACGGGGGTTGTAAGGCATGAAAGACCAGATGTCGCGTTATGGGAACTAAATTCGCCGATGAATTCGCTATAATATTGATCACGCAACTAGCCACAGTAGAGAAAGAAGCAAAATCAGAGTTTCAGTTAGCGTGCGTGTAATTAAAAGGCGCACCCTAAGCTCGATGTGGCTTTGTGATAGCGACAGCAAAACCTTAAGGAGAGAGAAGTATGGACGATATGGAACTCGCTCACCGTCGCAAATACGTGGGTGTAGGCGGTGACGATGTACCTTCCCTCGGTGTGCTTGAGGGAGACATCTTGCGTCTGCTATGGGACGCCGGTGAGCCTCAATCCTCGGTGCAGGTGTACGAAGCCATGCACTTCGCCCGGCGTCGGGAGCAGCGCGAGATGCAGTCACCCTCTACTATTGCGGTGACCCTTAGCCGCATGGTCGAGAAAGGGCTGCTGAAGGTAGAGCGACCTCGCCGGAGCGGTAAAGGCTACTACGGCCCCACACGCTCACGCGCTGAGATCGTGCCGAAGGTGCTCGATGATGTGTGCCGACGTCTAACTGGCCACTCCATCGGCTATGTGCTTGCGCACCTCAGCAAGCCCGGCTCAAGCGATATTGAGGACGTTATTTCCGCGTTGCGGAAAGCTCGCGACGATTACGAGGCCTCTGGCCAAGAAGAGAAGAAGGTGGTTGAGCACGTGTAAGCGTCCTCAACTTATTTAAAGAAAAGGTAAAGGCTCTGGTACCACCCAGAGCCTTTTTCTCATGGCATGGGCTTTTGGGATATGGATCCCTCTAGGACGAAGTGTCCTAGATTGGCATTAACGTTCTGATACTGCATCTGGTTACCTAGGGCATCGCGGTAGCTCATCTGAGTTGTTTTGCCCTTTGCAAACCGCATCACAGGCCATGTGGTGTTGTTTTCCACAACGATAGGATTTTTGCCATCTCTGCCAATAAGAATCTGCGCTTGGAACCCGCCTGCTTCGCCAAACTGTATTCGGAAAAGGCGAGGGGTTATTTCTGTGGTAATAGAAGCGATAATCCATTTCCGTTGCCCCGCCCAAGGGCCTCCTTTAGCAAAAACCGCCTCTGCCAGCTGCTTCAGAGCCGCCTGTTGCTCTGGTGTGGCGCGGCTGTCGAGATAGCCCACAGCACTTTTAGGGCCATCGCAGCCGCCAAAGCTAAGTCCATCAAGCACAATAGGGCCGTAATGGGCGTGATCGAGACGATAGACAAAGAGTGCATTGCAGCTGTTATGGGAGGGAGGCTGTCCGAAATTGCAGGGACAGGGGACGTTGCAGGTGCAGGATTCAAGGAGCTGGCCCTCAGCCTGCCAAGTCTGAACGTTGGAAGACAGTTCTTTTGAAGAAGGCGTCTGCGGTATAGGTTGAGCAGCAACAAAGTAGATCAGGAAGAGCATGCTCGTACCGGTCAAAGTGGTGCGCATAAATGCCGTTTTATCCATGAAGCCCTCCGTATAACCTCCGACTTATTTGAGAGCAGAGTAGGGTACAGTATAAGATCGAAATCGTAAAAGGTCAAGTATCTCAGCCCTAGTAGGGAGGATGTGCTCCGAGCGCACCCATGCCCAGACAAACGGGGGGCATGTTAGCCGCCTCGTAGAGGAGGAAGCTCGAAGTCGTCACTACCTAAGCCAGCTGCGTGCCTAGCTCTTTAGGAGAAAGTGTACCCCCTGGAGCCGATTCGCAATCAACAACGTTTGCAAGCAGAAAGTTTTGGCCTCGCTCCCCGCGTATAAATAGGGAGTATTTTTCTGCTTCTTTTCGAGAAGAGGCGATATTTACCTTGCTCATACGCTGAGAGGACATAGTAGGGTTAGAGAGAAACCATTGGAAGTTGAGCCAACATCTCAAGTAGAAGCATCTCCGACGGCTAAAGCGGAGCGTATAGCCCGTTTAGAGGCCATGCCGTGGGTAACCTACACACTTCTAGGGGTTATTATTGCTGTTTATATTGCTATGTTGATCGTAGGGCATGGCAATGTAGATCGTGTGGCGCTTCTTTTTGGAGATAAAGAGGACGATCTCATTCGCCAAGGGCAGTGGTGGCGGTTGGTGACAGCTATCTTTTTGCATGGCAGTTGGGTTCATATCGGGGTAAATGGTCTCTCCCTCTATTGGCTTGGAAATCAGATAGAGCGCCTTTATGGGCGCCGACGCTTCTTCGTGCTGTTCATTTTTAGCGGTATCTGCGGCAACCTCTTAAGTTTTCTGAAGCAACCAGCGCCATCGCTGGGCGCATCGGGAGCTCTGTTCGGGTTGATCGGAGCTGGAATTATTTTTCCTATTCGCTATCCTAAACTTATTTCACCCAAGGCACGTAAAGCGATTCTCACGCAACTGATTTGGATTACCGTTCTCAACTTAGGGCTCAGTTTAGCTCCTGGCATCGATCTTTGGGCACATGTGGGGGGATTGATAGGTGGGGGATTTTTAGCCCTCTTTCTCATGCCAGCACTGCTTGACCCACGACCAGTTAACCTTTGGCGCGAGCGGGTGCTTTCTCTGATCACAGCGGGCACGGTGCTGCTCTGTCTACTTAGCGGTGGGTTGGAATGGCGCGTGGCTACGAAGTTGTCCCAACGCGAGTCGCTTGTAACCTATGTGTCGTCCTCTAACAACCCTTGGTGGAGTTTTAGAGTACCCAAAAGTTGGCGGCCGATCGCGCTGCAGCAAGGCTCTAAGACCGTTCTGGTATCCCCGCAGGGCGAGCAGCTCTTGGTGACCGAGAGGCTTGGCGCCTCGCCCGTGCAAGATTTCATGGCGTTATGGCCGCAGCAGGTGCAGCCACAAAGCGGACAGGTGGCCGGAAAGCCCGCTTGGCTTGCTTTCTTGCAGTCAGGTAGTACGTATTTTGACATTTGCGTAATACAGCCGTATCCAACCGCTTTTGTGCGTTTAGTGCTCGTAGCCCCTAGTGCGATGGCTTCAAAAGCTCATGCAGACTTCCTCCGAATTCTTAAAACGGTGGAGTTTCACCATCAGCCTTGAATGCTGCGGTCAACAGACATCCCCTGGAGGTTGAAATGGCATCAACAGCCCTCGCTTGGTTACAAGGGAGGGTCGTTAAGAGAAAAGCGACAGGAAGTGTAACATCAAAGTCTGACAGGCGTCCTATACAAGCAGATAGGAAATTCTATTTGTGGGAGTTACAATGTCTCTCAGGTTATAGGTGGCTTGATTTTTGTGGGAAGGTGTGTTATTATGTGATAACCAATTGAGCCCCCAGTTTCGATGCGTGCCCCTCGCTTTAGCATTGAATAGCATTTAGGCTATCCTGAATAGTGAGGTGTTAAGACGTGTCGGAAGCGTCAGGGAACAACGGCTGTGGGGTTATGGGACCGTCGTCGGTCTTATAGAATTCAAGAAGGAATCAGTGAAGGAATGCTCGAACTCGGGGTAAGGAACCCGTCGCGATACACTGTTTTACGTTGGATTGTCACGCTTAGTGGTCTGCTCTTTGCGTTGAGCGGGAATGGCACAAGATCGGCTCATGCCGATACGGTGCCCGCCTACGATCAACAGGCATACCATCTGTTTTACTCTTCGGTGAACCCCGCCAATTTGCAGCAGACGGTGGATACGTTGGCGAGTTTTGGCTCGCGCGTGGCGGGCTATCCAGGAGAGAAAAAGGCAGAGGATTACGTTTACCACCAGTTTGTGAGCATTCTTGGAGCGAACAACGTTCACACAGATACCTTTCGCGTGACGATCCCCTACGATCCTGGGGCGGAAGATCCTGCAAAGGGCGCCTATGCTCAGCTTGTGTCAAAGCCTGGCTCTCCCAAGCTGCCGATGTACCCCCTTTGGCCTAATCTTGTGCGTACCTCCACGCTGCCTGCTGGAGGGCTAAAAGCGCCCCTTATCTATGTAGGGAATGGCGACCTGAGCAATTTTAACGGCAAGGATGTCGAAGGCTCCGTGGTGATGGTGGACTTTAACTGCGGGCAGAAGTGGCTTAACGCCCCGCGGTTGGGAGCAAAGGCCGTTATCTTTATCGCACCTGACAATACCTTGCGTGGTGAGGCTGAGGCCAAGTTCATCGGAATCCCCATCGCCATTCCCCGCTTCTACATGCGAAAGCACGATGCAGCCGTGCTGTTGGCTGCTTGTGCTGCTGGGCGGCCACCGTTGGTACAACTGCACTGTGATATGCCCTGGCGCATGGAGACGGTGCGTAATTTTACCGGCATTCTGCCTGGAACAGACCCCAAACTTCGCAACCAGATTATCGTTGTTGAGAGTTTTTACGACTCTACCTCCATCGTTCCGGCTTTGGCACCGGGGGCAGAAAGTGCCTGTAGCATGGCCTCTCTGCTAGAGTTGATGCGTGCCTTTAAGGCGCACCCACCCAAGAGAACAATGTGGTTTGTTGCTACCAGTGCCCATTTTCAGGCGCTTCAAGGCATCCGTGAATATCTGAACCAACATATGGATGCTTGGATGCCGCCAGGCATTGTGCAGTCGGCATTGGCGCAGCCAAACGCGTTAAAAGTGCGGCTTTGGTTAGGTGCTTTTCTGGTTCTGTTTCTTGTTTTATTGGTGCTAGCATGGCGAAACCGTCCGCAGACTGGACCGAAAGTCACGCCGATGCTCATCACAAACGGCATCTCCCTCCTGGTGATGATAGGCCTGAATATCGGTTACTACCTAGCGCCCCATGCGCCAACGTTGCCTAATCCGCCACGAATCTACCTGTGGGCAGGTCTCGATATGTCGAGCCAAAGCCCCTCTTTCGGCATCTTCTACAAGGGCTGGTTCTACGACTATCGGGAGGATATTCAGGGTCGCTTTAGCGACATTGCCCGCGTGTGTCGTGAAAATGCCGACAAAGTGGGGCAAACCATGGGATTCGACTCAACCCAGTTCTTCAACGACGGGGTAAACCCGGTGAATGGGAAGAACTGGCGCAACTATATTCCTGGTCAGCCGGCGTTCGATTCAGAAGTAGTAACGATGGCTGGGGGGAATGGGGTAACCTTTGCGACCACAAATGACAGTCGTGCTTTGGTGGATACTCCCTTCGATACGCCCGATCATGTGAATATCGCCAATTTGGCGACCCAGCAAAGGTTGCTGGAGTGTTTGATGTGGCATATTGTTACCGACCCTAACAACATCAGCGATGTAGATGCCCAGCGAATGCCGATAACCGATCCCTCTCAATGGTCTCGCCTAGCGCTCCAGGGCGGGTTTGCCACTCTTGAGGGACGTGTGCAGATATTTGACCCCCATAAGTCGTTTATTGCGACTTCAGCTAAGCGGCTTTTAGGCTCGCTGGTTGTCGTTCGAAGCAACACAAAGAGCTTTATGGGCGTGCGCGGCAACATGATTCAGATGGTGCAGTGGACGACGCCCGACAAGATGGCCGATATCCCTACCGATAGTGAGGGAAACCCGCTACGTTACGCGCCTAATGGCGATGCCCTGGATGCTCAAGGACATCCCGTGCCCTGTCAAGACTTCTTCGCCTTTCACGGAGTCGCGCCGCTTACAGCCTATGGTTATAACCGCACGGTGTCGCTTGCGGCCTATCATATTGATGAGGCGAGCACGGTTTCTGATCCGAACAATCCATCCGTGCAGATTCCCAACCCTGATCGTGGCAATATAGATTTTGCGCCGGATATGGGGCCGGAGGGAGCTGAGCAGGTGCCCCTGGATGTTGCTATTACAACGGCAACGCGTTCCACACCGATCATCGTTTTCCATTGTGTTCCGACGGCCATCTACGATTTGGTGGATCAGCAGTCTTTGCAGGCTTTAACGGGCATTAACATATACGATGGGGCTACGAACGGAACGCCGCGCATGTACGGTTATGCGATTAACCCACAGTCCAACGGAACGGCGACCTCTTACGTAGAGGATGTTGCCGTGATCTTTGCCCAGCCGGGAGAGCGTCTAAAGATTACGATGACCAGCGGACCTGGGGATATTCGTTTGTTGTTGATCAACTCTCTTTATGATCCCACAGACCCGTTCAATGAACACGGACGTTCGCCTGCACCGGAGGGAATAGGTTACTTGGTAGCGGGGAATCCTGCTGACCAAGAGGGGGCAGGGGCACTGCCTGATTCGGCTTCGCCGGATATGGCCGAGCAGGGGGAGGAGATCGCACGTTCCGGCGCCATTTACGATACAGCGCTTCATGTGGCGGAGGATATGTGGAAGTTGGATGACTTCCGTATGAGGCGCCTAGCCCGATTCCGCATTTTGGATATGAAGAGCATGGAGGGCACGCCGGGCCTGCACAATATGGCTTATAAAACGCTACAGGAGGCCAAGCTTGCCCGCGATAAGAAAGATTGGGAAGATTTCGATGCCCTTTCACGCGAGGCCTGGGGGTTAGAAAGCCGTGCCTATCCCGATGTACAGCACACGGCGATGGATGTGGTGGAGGGGGTACTTTTCTACTTGGCTCTCCTCATGCCGTTTGCCTATTTCTGTGAGCGGCTGTTCTTTGGCTTCTTCGATCTCAAGCGCCAACTGCTAACGGCATCCGCTATCTTCTTACTTATTTTCGCCATCTTCCGCTATATTCACCCGGCGTTTGAGATCACGATGAACCCTGTCATCGTGCTGCTTGCGTTTGTGATGCTAGCTCTATCAGCCATTGTCATTGCCTTCGTCACCGGCAAGTTTGAGGAACAGCTCAAGCAGATGAGCAAGAGCGTTAGTGGGGTGCATCGCGCCGATATTGGGCGTGTGTCAGTGGCTTTTGCAGCATTTAACCTTGGCGTCTCCAACATGCGGCGTCGAAAGACCCGCACGTTCCTTACCTGTACTACGCTCGTATTGCTCACTTTTACCGTGCTTTCGTTTACTTCGGTGGTGCAGGTGATGCGGTTTAACAAGGTGCGCGCCCCTAGCGACTACGGCCCGCGCTACAACGGCATTATGATCCGTACGCCTATGTGGGACCCTCTGCAGGAGCCAGCCTACCGTATTTTGGCGGATGAGTACGGGAAGAAGTACGCGGTCGCTCCGAGGGCTTGGTTCTACGGTACTTCAATGGGAGAACAGTCGTTCTTAACACTTCAGCGGGCCGATCTCTCCTACGATGCTCGTGCCCTATGCGGGTTATCGCCGCAAGAGGCTCAAATTATGCGGCCTCAAGATGCTCTCTTGAAAGATGCCAACGGTAACACTGTGGGACGATGGTTTAGGCCAGGCGATCGGTACGCTATCATCTTGCCAGACGGAATCGCTGAGGCGCTCCACATTAGCTTAAAAGATGTGGGCACGGCCACAGTAAACTTTAGCGGTCTCCAGTTCCGCGTTATCGGCATCCTCAATTCGCAGAAATTGAAGCGCTATTACGACCTCGATAACGAGATGCTGACCCCTGTAGATTGGATCGCGATGAACAAGCAGTCCCAGTCGAACAGCGGGGGCAGTGCTGCAAGCCAGGGGTTTCAGGAGTACATTCATCTTGACCCCGATATGGTGTTTTTCATACCCTATCAGACGGCTATCGATCTGGGCGCCCAGTTGCGCTCGATCGCCATAGATTTCAACAATCCCGAACAGGTGATTCATCAGCTGGAGCCGCTTATGCGTCGGCTTGAGCTGAACCTGTATGCCGGCCAAGTTACCGACCCGAACAATCCCGATCCTGCCAAGCGAGGAATTATCTATCGCTACTCTTCCATTGCAACCACCTCCTCACGCGGACTGGAGCTGGTGGTTATTCCCATCATCATTGCGGCTCTTATCGTGCTCAATACCATGTTAAACTCGGTCTATGAGCGCATTCGAGAGATCTATATCTTCTCCTCTATTGGGCTTGCCCCCACGCATATCGGCATGTTGTTCATTGCCGAGGCGATGGTCTACGCTATTCTCGGCTCGGTTGCCGGGTATCTTTTGGGGCAGTTAACGAGCATTCTCTTGGTGAAAACGGGATGGTTGCCAGGGCTCTATCTCAACTTTTCGAGTGTGAGCGCTGTGGGCACAACCCTTATTGTTGTAGGTGTGGTGCTGCTTTCCACTATCTATCCCGCCCGGAAGGCTGCTGAGGTGGCCACACCGGCAGTGGATCGCTCGTGGAAGGTGCCCAATCCCGATGGCGACCACTGGGTAATTCCATTGCCATTTGCAGTTACCGGCGATCAGGCCACCGCGCTCAACTCCTTCCTTAGCGAGTGGCTTCAAGCTTACGAGGAGTACAGTATCGGCGATTTCGTGACGCAGGGAGTGCAGACGGAAGAGAGCCCTCACGTGTACGGTACGCAGTACAGCATACGCTGTATGGTGTGGTTAGCACCGTTTGACTTGGGCGTCTCTCAACGTATCACCATTGAAACGACGCCTACGGAGACCCCCGATGTCTTTGAGATACATCTTATCATCGATCGAGTATCAGGTGACATATCGAACTGGAAACGGGTCAATAGGCGATTCCTGAACACCTTGCGCAAGCAGTTTCTTATTTGGCGTACCCTCAAGCAGGCTGAGCGCGAGCGCTATCTACAGGGAAATGTAATGGGGGCGGAGAGTGAGGCCTCCCAGCCAGCTTAAGGCCTTTGTGAAAATATCGTGTAGGAAATACTGTTTCGGAGGAATACAACAGGCGTGGCGGAACAGAGCGAGTTCGCTCAACTTCGACATCAGATAGAGGTCGAATCGAGTGAGGAAGGAAGTACCGGCGAGATAAAGTTTGAAGAAGGCTATACGTGGAAGGTCTTCTTTGGCACTCTCTTTGTGGCGTTTGTGATGTTGCCGGGAGCCATCTATTTAGGGCTTGTTGCGGGGCAAGGGCTCGGCCCTGCTGCCGAGTGGGTCACGATCGTGCTCTTCTCTGAGATCATGCGCCGCTCCTTCCTCCCCATGAAGCGGCAAGAGATATATATTCTCTACTATGTTGCGGCCTCCTTAACCGGTCTCGATCCCAACCTAAGCATATCCGGCGGTCCTTTTGGCTACCTTGTTTGGAATCAGTATTTTGAGCAGTCGCCGCAAGCGGCCCCTATTGCCCACGACATACCGCGTTGGGTCGTTCCGCCTATCGGGTCTCCGGCGCTTATTCATCGCACCTTTTTAGATACGGCATGGTTGGTGCCTATTGTGCTGTTGTTGATTGGTCAGGTGCTTGGCCGGTTCCAATGGATGAGCGCAGGGTACTATCTGTTTCGTATCACCTCCGATATCGAGCGGCTTCCTTTCCCTATGGCTCCAGTAGCAGCGTCAGGGGCTACGGCGCTAGCCGACGCAGCCAGCAAGGAGGAGTCGTGGCGCTGGCGCATCTTCTCCATCGGTACCATGGTGGGGTTAGTTTTCGGATTTCTCTATATCGCTATTCCCGTGTTTAGCAGTGTGGCCTTTGGAAAAGCGTTTCAGTTGCTGCCCATTCCTTTCTTCGATTTCACCACCAACACGGAAAACATTCTTCCTGCGGCCATCACGGGGATAACTGCGGACCTGGGCTCTGCGATGGCCGGCTTCGTTATCCCGTATCCCATCGTATTTGGCAGTTTTTGGGGCTCGATCATCTGTCGTATTGTGTTGGCGCCCGTTCTCTACCACTTTGGTCTCTTTGGTAACGCCACCAATAGTGGCTGGACTCCTGGCATGAATGCCATTATCACCATGCAGGTTACCAACATCAAATTCTGGATATCCGTTGGTATCGGCCTAAACGCGGCGGTGGCGGTCATAGGGATCTGGAGTGTTGGAAAAGCCGTTATCGAGGCGCAGAGAGAGCGTAAAAATCGCGGCCTGCAGCAACGTAGCTTTGCTATTCCCAAAGGGCGTGGCGATGAGAAGTTGCCCATGTGGCTGCCGTTGGTGATCTGGATTGGAATTACGATCTTTTATATCTTCTTGGTGGAGTATCTGCTCAGTCTCGATTCTAAGCCTGGGCAACCTCACTTCATCAATCCCCTCTGGCTGGTCTTTTTTGGACTTATCTGGTCGCCGTTCAACTCCTACATCTCGGCACGCATGATAGGTCTGACCGGTTCGGGAGTTTCGGTGCCTTATCTGCAGCAGGTGGCAATTCTTAAGTCGGGCTATCCCTATGTGGATATCTGGTATGCCCCCATTCCGTTGAACGATTTTGGTGGCATTGCGCAACGCTTCCGCGAACTTGAGCTCACAGGTACTCGCTTCACTAGCCTCTTCTATGCTGAAATGGTGATGTTGGTAGTTATTCTTTCAGCGAGCTTTATCTTCTGGGCTTTCTTGTGGCATACCAGCCAAATTCCCTCCTCTCAGTTTCCTTATGCGGCTAAGTTCTGGCCCATCAATGCGACGTTCCAGGCCATTTTCCAGCAGATTAACTTGAAACATGGGGCTATGGCCTATGTGCGCGAGGCGATCGATTTACCGACGCATTGGATACGGGTTCCTTGCGGGAATGGCGCTCTTCGGCCTCTTTCGGCTGTTTGGGTGGTCTACGCTCACTTACTATGGCTTTATTGGAGGCAGTGGAGCCTACCCCAACTACGCTATTATGACCTTCTTAGGAGCATGGTTGGGAAAACGCTATTTTGCCAAACGGTTTGGAGTGACGCAGTGGCAGATGTACACGCCCGTGCTGTTGGCAGGTTTCGCTTGCGGTACGGGTCTGGTCGCTATGGCGGCCATTGCCTTAGCGCTCATCGCCAAATCGGTTAACTACCTGCCCTTCTAGCAGGAATCGCGAGGAAGGGAGCAGGGATGCAGGTAGGGCAGATTTTAGGCATCATCGGTCTGTTGATCACAATTGGGGTTGTGGTAGCAGCTGCCGTGGGATTTGCGGTGGGCTATCAAAGCCGCGATATGCAGCGCACGCTGCGCAATAGCGCGCTGTTTGGGCTTGCGGTGGTACTCGCGCTTTGGTTAGGCACACGGCCCCTCGCTGCCCAGCACGGGCCTATTATAACGCACCAAGCGCTCGTGCTGGGGCTAGGAATAGGCGGAGGGGTTGTTTTAGGAGCCCTATGTGGGCTAGCTTTTCAGCGAGCCAAAGGGGAACGACGTAAAGTAGGCAATGCGCTGGTATCGGTGGTGTTGGTTCTAGTGTTCACTGCTGGCATACGCAGCGCTTTTCTGCAGCGCTTGCAACAGTTGGTTCATATCTGGCAGGAGATCGCTCCACCGTCAGAGGCGACAGACAAGCAGAGTGCTGAGAGCTGCCCCGATCACCTAAGGGCGCTGTGGAACGCTTTCAACCTGTATGCACAGGATTGGGATGCGCTGCCACCAGCAGCAGGGTGGATGGATAACCAAGAGATCGTCTCTAAGGTGCCGCATAATGCGGATTTTCACTGCCCGGCCGTGTCGAATGGGCATGATGATCGATATGGCTACGCCTACAACGAAGAGATTGCAGGTCAATCGTTGGGGCAGAAGACGAGTCTGAAACAGCTATCGAATGCTGCCAACACGCCTTTAATCTACGACTCAACCGATTTGGCAAAAAATGCTACCGATCGTTTCACAAGTCTGCCCAAACCGGGGCGCCATAATGGCATAGATTACGTGCTCTACTTAGATGGACATGTCGGTGCGGTGAAACCGAAGTAGGGCTATACGGTAGGTCGTTTTTTACGTACTGATAATAGAGGATATGGCTAGTCAAGGCGTTTCGTCGTTGAGGGAAGAAGAACAACCTGCAGCCACAGTGATCGGGTGGCAGGGAATACGGTGTGTGCTGCCGCCAGATTGGAATCTGGTTAGTTTTTCTTTAGAGCGCGATAGCGGCTACCTGCGTGTGGATGCTCCGGCTGATAACGCACTAACGGTGCAGATTCGCTGGTTAGATGCCGGACGCTCCCAAGAACCGAACTCGATCTATGGCTATCTAATGCGGTTTTTGCAAAAGCGTGGACGTCCCACGCCGCGTGCCACCGCCGGTCCAGACCTTAAAGCGAGCCTAGAAAGGTTATTGAAGGAGACTGAGAAACGTGCGCGGAAAGAGCATGTACGTTTTGAGTGTCACCTGAAACCGGAGCATATCGAAGGAGATCGGAGGGCAATTAACTTTCAGTGGATAGGTGATGGACGTGGACAGGGCAAAATTTGGTACTGTGCTCAGTGTAACCGCGTGGTAATGGCGCAGGTTGCCGGTCTTAATAAGGACCACGCGGCGATCGCTTCTGTGGCTGCCAAACTTTTTGGGACGCTGCAAGACCACAGTGTGGACGGACGAGACCTTTGGGCCCTTTACGATCTGCAGGTTGAGGTGCCAAATACGTTTCGTCTGAAGGAACAACAGCTCTATGCAGGCCATCTTAAGCTCGTCTTTAGCCGCCATGGAGAGCGTTTAGTGGTAGAGCGATGGGGGCTAGCAAGCACAACTTTGAGGCGCTTTACACTCAACGAATGGTTTTGCAACCAGGCGCTCATTGGACTAAAAAAACAACAGCCTCTTTCAGTAGGGCTTCCGATGGGGCATGAGGCCGTATTTTACCATTTCCGGTTGCCGATGCTAAATCGAATCGGGGGGTTAAAAAGCGCTATGGGGAAGCCCTTGCGCGCTGCGACGCACTATGCAGGAGGAGGTTGGGTTTGCGAGGCTACGAATCGCATCTACAGCCTACAGTTATTTTATAATGAACGTGTCAATAGAGATTTGTGGTATGAGGTAGCTTCGCGCTGCCTATGCCATCGTTGAGGAGGACCGATTTGAGTTTACCGCTGACACAGCGCATAAAGTATGGTGTGGGGCGTTATCTGCCGTTTTTAAAGATAGGACCACCTAAGCCGGAGCGCAAGGCGGTGATGACGCTGCGTCCCTGTCAGAACAGCGTCATTACGTGGGAGAAGCAAGAGGATGGAAGTGTGTTGCTGCATGTTCCCATCAATCAAAACCCTGGTAGGTTAGGGGCTGTGATGATGAAACTTTTGCGCCCACCCAAAGAACGCAAGGTAGAGCTAGATGAAGTGGGCGGTTTTGTATGGGAGCTATGTAATGGCCAACACACGATTGAGATGATCGTGCAAAAGACGGCCAAACAGTTCAAAATGAACCGTCGCGAAGCTGAAGTTTCGGTAACGATGTTTTTACAGATGCTGCACGAGCGCAACTTTATCGGTTTCTATAAGCTTGTACGTCGTGGGGGCACCCCGACGCCGAAGGACGTAGGTATGGCAGAGAAGCCAGAAGCAGAACTCACGAAGCACACAGCGGAGGGAAGATGAGCATACAGATTGCCAGTATGGAAGGGACGGTACAAAAGCAGGTTCATCTGCCGTTTAGTACGGCATGGCATATCAGTTTACAATCCATTCGTACCCGTTTGGGACGCACGATGATCACGGCTAGTGGTATTCTCCTAGGGATAGCGTTCTTCAGTGCGGTGATCACGGGGCGTCTTTTCCCAATGCACGAGCAGGGAGCTGCTGCCGTTGCCGCACGCGACCGCCAAATATGGTTGGCTATCATGGCGCTTTTAGTCTGTTTTGTAGGGATCATGAACAGCATGTTGATGTCGGTGACGGAGCGCTTTAAAGAGATCGGCACAATGAAGTGTCTTGGCGCCCTCAATCGGTTCATTATTACCATTTTCATGATCGAAGCGGCCTTAATGGGCATAGGCGCTTCCGTTCTAGGGTGGTTTCTCGGCTGGGTTTCCATTGTTTTAGTGCACCTTGTGACGGATGGCGTGCACGCGTTTGGCATGGGCTTTTGGAGCGGCACTGTAAAGCAGGCCCTGCTAACCATCGCGCTTGGAGTGGGTATTACGCTCGTCGCGGCCATATGGCCCTCAGTGCGTGCAGCTGGAATGCCTCCGGCGGTGGCTTTACGCACAGAAGTTTAGTTTGGCAAGTTTCTTTATAGGCTGTCAAAAACTACAACAGATAGAGGATCGGGAATCATGGCACATGAGTATGTCGTGCGAACACGAGGTTTGGTGAAAGAGTTTCGTATGGGCGATGAGGTAGTTAGGGCGCTGAATGGCGTGGACCTCGATATTCGACGAGGGGAGTATCTCTCCATTATGGGGCCTTCAGGGTCCGGTAAATCCACGCTATTTAACGCGATAGGAGGGTTGGATAAGCCCGATAGCGGCTCTGTTTTTATCAACGACGTGGATATGGCCCAATTAGACGCCCGCGAGCTAGCCTACTTACGCTGCCACACGATAGGTTATATTTTTCAGACATTTAACTTGCTTCCTTCTATGACCGCCTTGGAGAATGTTGCTCTACCCACCGTGTTTGCGGGTATGACCACTGATGAGGGCATCGAACGGGCCATTGAGATGCTTAACAAGGTGGGGCTAGGGCATCGTTTGCACCACAGGCCTTCACAGCTATCGGGTGGCCAGCAGCAGCGTGTTGCCATTGCGCGTGCCTTGGTGAACAACCCCTCCATTGTTCTAGCCGACGAGCCAACGGGCAATCTTGACCTAAAGACGGGAGAGGAGATCATTCATCTATTACGGGAGCTGAACCAAAAAGAAGGGGTAACGATCATCTCGGCGACACATGACTATAAAATGATAGATGTTTCCGATAGAATCGTCTGGATTAGGGACGGTAAAATATCTAAGATCGAGGAACGCGCTGACGTGAAAGTGAGCGTTGGAGAGCTAGAGGGCGTGGGCCAGGAGCTTTAAGAGGAACGCTAAAATGGGATATCTGAGAGGGGTCGGCATAGGAACGGGGGTGGCTTTAGGCACTTCGGCGGTTGTGCGCATGCGTAACGGGTTTCCCCAAGTGCCCACCATACCCCAGCGCATTATGGAGCTTCTCGCCAAGAAGCGCCTCAACGAGACCCCTGATGTGGTTTTGGTAGCCGATGACCTCGATATGGCGCTCACGGTCGCTCGGTCGCTGCGATGGGGGCGAGTGGTGGGAATAGTCGCCTCAAGTCCAATTACGGAGGCGCGGGCCACTGTTGTACCGGCTGTGGTGGATATTCCGGGGGTGGTGGATGCCATTCCCGACGATATGTTGGTATTAGTGGATGCGGAGCAGGGCGTCGTGATCGCCGACCCGGATGGGGCGGTGATCGCTCAGTACCAAGCCGAGCGAGAGCATCTCGCGCCGCGCATCCGCCTCTACCTCGATGAATCGCATCTGCCCGCAGAGACCCTAGATGGCCACATGGTCCTTGTGATCGCAGTAGCGGGCTCCGAAGAGGAGCTAACCGACGCGTTGGAGGCCGGAGCCGACATGCTCTATGTTCCGCTGGACGCAGAGCTACTACCCCTCAATACCGAACCCCAAGAACAGCGTTCGGCTTTGCTCGACCTCACGTTGCGATGCGCTGGAAAAGCTTTGCTCATTGCAGATGATTATGCGTTACCTCCTATGCTACTGCTAGAAGCCTGCTTGCGTGCAGATATCACTTTAGCGGAGCCCGTACGGGACTATCTCAACGGGTTGGGCATAGGGGAGTTTATGGAGGAGTTGCAGGAGGCACACGCGGAGTGTTTGATCAACCAGGCGCGTTGTGCCTTGCCACGTTTAGCGGCTCGACTTAGCGAAGAGGCTATTCCGCCTCTCGAGCCGGAGCGCCTAGCTATCTTCGCCGATAAGCTGGCGATGTATGGGGCGACGCGCATTCTCATTGACTGTCCGCGCTTTGGAGGAGGAATAGGTTCCATAAACCTTCCTTTTCTCGATACCTTCGTGGCAGTAGCTACGGCGGCGATGCTGCCGGTGTTTGTAAGAATGGATCGCTTAGAGCTGAATGAGATAGAGCTGTTGTTAGGCTCTGGTGTGGCAGGAATGGTGGTCTCTCCGGCAGAGGTACAGTCTACTAAAGCGTTGCTCCGCACGCTCACCTACTCGGAGTGCCGTGAAAATCTCAGTGAACTGTTGAAGCAGAACCTCGAGTGAGCCGAACCCTCATTTGGATCTATTTAGAGCCTGATGATGCCGATGCACAGGCCTTTTGGCACGCCTTGGAGCCCTATTCCGATATCCAAAAGAGAATAGAGCTTGTCTTTGGACGCACGAACGTGCCAGAGTCGGTGGTGCATGAGGCAGAGGTGTTTGTTTGCGGCGGAGTTCCAGAAGATACTCTAAAACGTGCAGAGCGATTGCGTTGGGTGAGTTTTTGGAGTGCTGGACTCGACGGCAAAGTACCTTCATGGTTGTTAAAACGCGGGGTGCAGATTACCAATGCGAGCGGCGTGCACGGCCCTAACATCGCTGAGCATGTTCTGGGCATGATGATCTACTTTACGCGTCGCTTCGATTTTTACCTCCGCGCCCAATGGTCTCGACGTTGGGAGCGAACTCCACCCAATAGGCTACCGGGGGAACTGAGTGGGCAGACACTGGGCATTCTAGGGTTTGGGCGTATCGGAGAGGCGCTAGCAGTACGTGCCCATGCCTTTGGAATGCGGGTTATAGCGGTAAAACGCGATCCGAACAGGCGTTATGATGCCACAGTCCAGCCAGATAGGCTGTATGGGCTAGAAGGGCTTCCCGAAGTGCTCTCCGAGGCCGATCACGTTTGTGTGGCTTTGCCTTATACAGAGCAGACGCATCACTTAATAGATCGGGAGCGATTGTCGCAGATGCGCTCCTCAGCCTACCTATACAATATCGCTCGGGGAAAGATCGTAGACGAGGTCGCTTTGATCGAGGCGTTACAACAGGGCACTATTGCGGGAGCTGGGTTAGATGTGTTTGAAGAAGAGCCACTCCCTGCAGATAGCCCTTTGTGGACGATGGCGAACGTGTTCCTTACTCCCCATGTAAGCGGAGTAACTCCCCACTACTTCGTGCGTTTTGCCCAACTGTTTGTGGCGAATTTGGAGCGCTATCTGGAAGGCAAGTCGCTGTTGAACGGATACGAACCGCAGCGTGGATACTAGATTAGGGAACTTACTGTGTATCGGCGTTATCCTTCTGCTGATGAGAAGGGATAGAGGAAGTCGTTACCGATAAAAGCCTTATCCCAGAGACACAATCTGTGGTTTCGTCTCATCTTTGAGGTAGAACAGCGGGGTATAATCTCCTAACAAACGCACAGAAACGTTTGGAAGTGACCAAGTCAAGAAAGGCGATGAAACTGTTTTTGTTTAACACCATGTCGCGGCGAAAGGAGGAGTTTATCCCCATTGCGCCGCCCAAAGTAGGTATGTATTGTTGTGGCCCTACGGTCTACAACTACGCCCATATCGGTAACTTGCGCACCTATATCTTCGAAGATATTTTGCGGCGCACCTTGGAATTCAACGGCTATCAGGTACTCCATGTGATGAACATCACTGATGTGGGGCATATGACCACCGATGCCGATGCCGGAGATGATAAGATGGAGGTGGCGGCTCGGCGCGAGAACCGCTCTCCCTGGGAGATCGCCCGATTTTATGAGGCAGCCTTTTTTAAGGACACAGAGCGACTTAATATCCTGCGACCCCACATTACTCCACGCGCTACCGAGCATATCCCTGAAATGATCGCACTCATTCAGCGTCTAGAGGCCGCCGGTTACACCTATCGCACAAAGGAAGGAGTCTACTTTGACACCTCCAAATGCCCCGACTACGGCAAATTGGCTCGCCTAGACCTCAGCAGCCAGCGGACAGCACGGCCTGAAGTAGTAGAGGACGAAACGAAACGAAATCCCTCTGATTTTATGCTCTGGTTTACGAATAAGCCTAATCATATTATGCAGTGGGAAAGCCCTTGGGGAAGAGGATATCCGGGGTGGCATATCGAGTGCTCGGCAATGTCTATGAAGTATCTTGGTGAAGAGTTCGACATTCATTGTGGGGGAGTAGACCATATCCCTGTGCATCATACGAATGAGATCGCCCAAAGCGAGTGCGCTACCGGGCATACCTTTGTTCACTACTGGCTTCATGGTGAGTTTTTGTTGATGAATCGGGAGAAGATATCTAAATCCAAGGGGGGCTCTATCAACACGCTGCAATCACTGATTGATGAGGGCTACGATCCACTGGTCTATCGTTACTTCTGCTTACAGGCTCATTATCGAGCTGAGTTAAACTTTTCGTTGGAGGCTCTCGATGCTGCCCGTTCCGGGCTGCGACGCATCTACTCTCTCCGTCCCGACGATGACCCGTTGCGCAACGATGAGGCAGCTTTTGAGGAGGCTAAACAGCGGGTACATGAGGCCATCAACGACGACCTTGGGATACCAGAAGCGGTGGGCCTATTGAACACGTACGATAGCTACCGGCTTTGGACTACGTTTGATGCGATTCTCGGCTTGAAAATAGCCGAGCGTGCGCAACGTGGCGAGGAGGAGCTTCCGGAAGAGGTCAAGCAGCTCATCGAACAGCGGAATGCGGCACGTAGAGAGAAACGCTGGGCTGAATCCGACGCCATTCGAGCGAAGCTGATCGCCATGGGCTACGAAGTAGGGGATGGCCCTCAAGGCACCACGGTGCGGAAACGGCCGGTTTAAACCGTTCTTTCCTTAGCGGAGACATCCATTCCATTAGGGGCAACTCCATGAGTTGCCCCTACGTAGTTACCCCTACATATTGGATGGCATCCTCTCTTGCAGATTTTCCTTGTCTATTTATCTTCATCACGGCCGAGCTGTTGTCGGATAAGAGGCAGCGGCAATGTGTAGCGGGGAGGTGGCATAGGACTCTTGAGGCCACGCACGCTAACCCAGATCATTTTATTAAGCTGTTGCACCGGCGCTGCATCGGCATGGGAAAGATCGAGATGATCGGCTTCTGCAACTAGCCGATAGAGCACGCTTCCGGGTTTAAGGGCGCTTTTGGAGGGATTGTGCTCGGCGATGATTCGCTTTGGCGGCAAGAGAGCCGTGTAGGGCGCATTGTTGTGGGGAGCTGTATCCCAGTCGAGAATGGGATTGGCCAAGGCATCGTACTCGCTCATAGGTTGCAAACCGAGCAGCAACTCAATAGTGCGAAGCACGCTGTCGGTGTTGTAGAAACGATGGTCTACTGAGTGTGCTTTTATCCAGGGGCTAATGACCAAACAAGGGGAGCGGTGCGCATCCACATGGTCAGGGCCGTCTTGGGCATCGTCTTCAATAATGAAAATAGCCGACGATTGCCAGATAGGGCTGTGACTGATCGTCTCCACAAGTTCGCCGACCGCATAGTCGTTATCGGCAACATCGGAGGCCGGGGAGTGAGCACCGCTGCGAAGTCCTGCAGTATGATCCATCATAAGGCGAATGGTCATGAAGGCCGGTACGGCCTTACCAGTCGGGTCTTTCGCCAACATCTGGTGGAACTCTCGTTTCCATTCTGCGATGCGGCTAGGCATGCTATATTTGCCGTAAGCTCTTTCTGGATAGAGGCAATTGGGGTCGTGCGTGCGGTTGTACCAGATTTCAGGAGCGTCGCTATCCGGGTAATCGAGGTCGAAGCGACGGTAATCCGCATCGGTTTTACCAGCTAGATCATGTCCGGGCGGCTGTAAGCCGGCCACATCAGGGTAGTTATCCGGTAGAACCTGTCCAAAGCCGGGAAGTTTTGGGCCTTCAGAAAGAAAGAATCCGTAGTTTCGATAAGAAAGGCCCGCTTGGCGCACCCTATCCCAGATTCTACCGGTTGGGATGCCGGCCACGTCGGGAACAGGTTTCGCCCCTTTGGGAAAGAGAAGGTCGGGTAGAGGTTTACCGTCAGGTCCTAGCGCCGGATGGCCACCCACCAAGTAGCCGTTGTTCTGTCCCTCATAGTCATAGAGCCGTCCTCGTCCGCTGTAAGTATAGGGCACGTTGCGCTGTACGTATTCATTACTCATTCCTTGGGTAGACCATGTCCAGCCCGAACCGGAGACCTCGCCGCAACAGTAGAAGTTATCTAGCAGCACGAAACGTTGGGCGAGGGCGTGCATGTTGGGAGTGATCTCTTTCCCAAAGAGGCAGAGGTTTGGGTCACCGTTGGCGTTTGGCAGGTCGCCAAGCACCTGGTCGAAGGTACGGTTTTCTTTAATGACATAGATCACATGTTGGATTTTACCGGCTTGGAGGCTAATGGCCGCTAACGGATTTGTTTGGGGGGACCTGGAGGGAATATGGGCGTCGGCCAAAACGGTACGTGTGAGCGTAGTGAGCATCCTAGGCGTAGGAACGGGGATTCGCTGAACAGAGCCGTGAATGAGATTGAGAATATAGTAGTCGTCGGCATCAGGGCGTCCGCTGATATGTAATGGATTCGGGTTTTGAGCGGTGTTGCCCATGCCGTTCGCCACCACCAGATGTTTGCCGTCGGTCGAGGTGGCGATGGACGTGGGGTACCAGCCGGTGGGTATAAGCCCTAAAAGGCGGTTTGAGTGTGTGGAGATGACGGCCACGGCATCGAGGTCAGCGAGAGTTGCATAGAGGATGGTCTCGTCTGGGCTGAGCGCAAGCCCTGTGGGCGTTATGCCAGGGAGGCCGCGAAGGCTTTCCGGGCGGAGGGAGATCGTAGCTAGCACTCGGCAGGAGGCCACATCGAGTACGGAGATGGTATCGCTGTGTGCGTTGGCTACGTAGCATCGTGTTGCTTTGTGATTAAGGCATAAGGCATCGGGGTGGTCTCCGGTGATAATCTTTTTCAGGAGCATCGGGTGGGTAGGTCGAGAGGCGTTGAACACGTAGACGGCGCTGTCACGTTCGCTGCTCACGAAAACCCTATCTCCTCGCGGGGTAACTGCCACCGCAAGAGGGAAATTGGACAGTTGGGTATTGAGGTTCGTGGTACTAACCCATTGATGTGTTTTGAGATTATAGATAGCGAGTTGGCCTGGGTTCCTCATCAGGCGGGGATCGTTTTGTCCCCAAAACATGTTGACGGCCACATAGAGATAGCCTCTTTGATCAAGCGCGATTCCTGCGGGAACGTCACCTTTGACGGGCATGTCCAGAGTTTTTATGAGGCTAAGGCTGCCGTCGGTTTTCAATTTCACCACCGCGATGGCACTGTTGCAACCTTCTGAGAGATAGAGAGTGTTGTCGGGTGTACCGGCAAGGCCATAGTAGAGGCCGTAAGTAGACGGAAAAGGGGGTGTATTGGGAAAGGCGAGGTGCGACATGATTCTACCGTCTGAAAGGCGCAGACACCAAAGTCCCGCTTCGTGGCCAATACAGTTGCAGAGAACGTAGCGCCCGTCAGAGCTGAGAATCAGGTTCGCCGGCATGTTCCCAACAGGCGTATAGTATGCTGAAGGAGGGAGCTTTCGACCGTTGGGAAGCGGTTGTTGAGCGTATATGAGAAGGCAGGAAAGCAGGAGGAGGTTTAAGATCGTCAATGGCAAAAGAATGAGCCTGTGCTGCACCGTGATAACTCCTCTAGCATTGGAGTAAGATCTCACTGCATAAATTTCGCCGCACAGTCTCATTTTCCTTGTATCTATTCATAAGGAGCAAAGCCATTTCTTCTCATCTGGAGAACGGCTCCAAGGCGATGGGCTCTCTGCTTACGCATAGGCTGTAATTATAAAAGCCCCGATTCCCAAAAAGGGACGGGGCTGCTTTTTACCGATCTTATCTTAGGGTGAGGAGCGTAGACCCAGTTGTTGCTGTATCCAGTGGGAGATGTAAGCGAGCACTTTAGGGTCGAAAGTCGTCTCGATTTCAGCATATTCCAGAGGAGAGCCGGTTTGACAAGGTTGGAAGAGATGGTTCAGTCCAGGAAAGACTTTTGTAGTAACTTGTCGGTTTCCACCTTGCCGGAGGGCTTTCTGAATCAATGGAAGATCCTCTTTCGCGGGAACTTGCAAGTCTTTATCACCACCAACAGCCAGTACAGGGCAGTGCACTTGGCGCAACGCTTTTGCGGGGTCGTAAGCGAGAAAGCTGCGCATCCACGGGGTATTGAGAGAGGCTATGATCTGATCCATAGCCTGCTGTTGCATTTTAGGCTGCGCTTTGTGGAGGACGTTCTGCATAAGGGTTTGGGCTTTTTGAGGGTCTTTCTCCTCCAAGACGATCTGGTAGAGCTGCCTATTGATCTCTAGCATCTTGTGGATCTCGGCTGAAGGGACTCCCTGAACCTGGGCGATTCGTTCTTCTTGGAGAGCAAGCAGATCGGCTCCTTTTATTCCGGGGCCAGCCAATAGCACAACATAGGCGATATTCGGCATCTGAGAGGCCACGAGAGGTGCCACAATTCCTCCTTCACTATGCCCTATCAGTCCGACCTGTTTGGGGTCTATGCCGGGCTGGTGCATTAGGAACTTTACTGCGGCGAGGGCATCCGAGGCAAAGTCCTGGAGGGTAGCGGTCTTAAAATTACCTGTGGATTGACCAACTCCACGTTTATCGTAGCGCAACACGGCAATGTGGTGACGCGTTAGATAGTCGGCGAGAACGAGGAAGATCTTATGCCCAAAGACGTCCTCATCGCGATCGTGAGGGCCTGAGCCTGCGATCAGTAGGGCTGCGGGAAAGGGGCCGTTTCCTTTTGGCAAAGTTAAGGTGCCAGCGAGTATCACGCTGGGCGCATTTGGGTTAGGGATAGAGACATTGTGTACCTCGTAGGGATAGGGTGGTTTGGGCTCTTGAGGGCGTTTTGGAGTGATGGAAGTGGGCTTATCTGTTTTGTTAAGGGTGAGCGGTAAGTCTGCACCACTTTGTTGCCAATGCCCTACAATCTGCTTATTGTCGGAGCTGAGCGTGCCAGTAAAGTGAGCTTGGATAACGTCGAAGTCAATTTCTACGTTTGTGCCTTGCAAAGCGACGCGACTTGCCGAGACACCATAGGCGGCCTGCTGGGGCACATCCATTTTAGCAACAAGCTGTTGAGTGTTATCGGCGGAGATGTGGAGGATAATCGTGAGCTTTTGGTTGTTCGGCAGGGCAATTTGTCCCTCCCAATTGCCGACGAGGGGATTTGGCGGTGGCATTTGCATGGCGCCGAAAGCAGGGTAGATCGCGAGAAGCCCTACAAGTAGATAGAAAAGAGACATCTTCAAGGTTCTTTTCCCCCTTTGATGTAAGCTTCTAAAGTCTGTTAAGATAGCAAAAATCAAAATAAAGTATAACCCCTATTCCAAGCAGAGCGACCATCGTTATAAAGAGGATATAGAGCTTTGGCTGCCAAAGATAGATCGGTGAGAGCACAAGGCTAGTGAGAGAGAGTGTCAGGCCATAAAGAAGAAGAGTTTTTCCCGCATACGCGTTTGCCTGGTACCAGATGGATTCATTGCGAAGGGTTTTTGGGGTGCGAAAGCCATACAGACGGTTCGGTGGGACGCGGCGTTGGATCAGAGGGATAGCGAGCGCCGCGCATAGAATACCGAGAAAAAAGTTAATAGCGACTATCACAGAGGCTACTGTCTCCTTACTATGGTCTATGTGGAAAGCGGTTATCAAAAGTAATACGGAAGGTGGAGCGGACGGTTTCATGCTTTGTCGTTGTAACACCGACCGACCACCATATCCGCCATAGATATTTTGGCGAATTATCGTGGTTCGTAATTTTCAACAGCATCAGAAGATGCAGTGATGCGAGTTGAAAAATCTATTTTAGTGCGGTGTCGTTCTCGAAGATGTTTTAAGTCATAATGTGGCCTAGCGATGAAAAACTTCAGCCAAAGGCCCTCTGTGGTGCTGTTTGATTTCGACGATACCCTAAGCGAGCATAGGCTATTTAGCCAAAGGCTTGTTGGCACGATGGCTTTCGCGATGTGGACTTTCCATGGCGGGGTTGTAGAGCGCTGGGCAGAAAGCGTTCAGAGGATGATGATGCGTTTGGAGAATAGCTATATCGCCCAATTTTGCCCACCGGTAGGTATGTCACCCTTTGGCTATAGGAGGTGGTTTCAGGAGGCACAGACAAGGGCAGTTCATTGGCTTTATGAAGAAGCAGGTTTAGAGCCGCCGGCCAACGCGCGTCAACTTGCGCTGAAAGGGCAGAAGGTTGCCTTGCATAGGAGCGCAGCTCTCTTCCCAAGAGCACGTGAGGTGGTGAGAGGGCTACAACTGCGGGGATTCCGTATGTCCATCGCCTCGGGCAACGATTCTCGAACCCTTCACCATGCTTTGGTGGGATGCGGTTTAAGACCCTATTTCGAGAAGCTATACGGAGCCGATCTTGTGGATTGCGCGAAAGAGGGGCCGGAGTTCTATCGTGCGATCTTTGAAGATCTCGGCATTGAGCCATCTCAGGCGCTTGTTATTGATAATGACGCTGCGAGCATTCAATGGGCTTGGAAAGCGGGTGCTCGATCGATTCAGGTACGGTTGCGACGCTCTTTAGCGGAGCCTATAGCAGAGGAGGCGCTGGCTGTATTTGACAGCCTTGGGGACTTACTGACCTTTCCGTTGTTACGCTAAGAGACCACCAATAGTGTAGGTTATTTCCTTCAGGCAATGGAAGGGGTAACACGCCGGCTACCAAACGCCTCAGCTTGACGTGATCGCACATGATAAGGAAATTTTGGAAGGTTCACTTAGGGATTGGTAGTCTTTAGAGGCCAAGCATTGGATGTCTCGATCTGCATCTGATGGGCACCAATCCGATTGCAGAGGCATTACTGTAGCCGCAGTAAAGAGTAAAAGCTTGACAAAACAGAGTTCGATTCGCTATTATTTAGGCAAGAAGGATGTGCGCTATGGACGTTCGGCGTTTCCGAATCCAGAATCGTGCCCCAAAGAGAGTGGCCGAATAGGTATTCCCTCCGTGGGTGCCAACTTCCCCGTGAAGCCGTTCGTTAAGCGCGCTCCCTTCAGCACACTCGAGAAGGAAGGTACACTAGTGCGAAAGTGGAGCAAAGAGTCTATAGCGCAAGAGATACGCGCTCTTCATGAGGCAGGTGAAGATCTAAACTATTCTGCCGTTTTCAAGTATCATTTAGCCCTGTTACGGGCCGCTATGCGCTACTTCGGTTCCTGGCGAGAGGCCATCGAGTATGCAGGTCTTAGCTACGAGGATGTACGGCGCTATCGCACCTGGGACAAAGAGCGCATTATCGAGCGAATTCGCGAGCTGTATGAGATGGGCGAGGATTTAAGTTGGCGCCATGTCAGTCTCACGCTTGATCCGCAGCTGGCGGCTGCCGCCACGAAGCCAAAGCATTTCGGTTCCTGGCGCAGTGCCATTGAAGCTGCAGGGCTCGACTACAGTATGATCAGACGCTATCAAGAGTGGAATGAAGAGCGGATTCTGCAGCGCCTGCGCGATCTGCATGCTAAAGGAGTGCCTCTCAATGCAAAGAGCGTTGAGGCGCACGACATCACGCTCATCACTGCCGCTCGACGTCGCTTCGAAAGCTGGGATAAGGCGCTTACGGCTGCCGGTCTCGACTACAAGCAGATCGTGCTGAGAGCTCCCTTCAAGCGCCGTACAAAAGCCACTTCGACAGACTCCAACGAGAATCCGCCTACCAAACAGCAATAAACGACCGAGTGAGGCAACTATTCTCTTGGAGGAGGAATGACAACGGATATCGGAATGACATCTGCAGCCCTTACAACCCTTTGGGCAAACTGTGTGGAACGGCTCAAAGACCGCATCAATAACCGCTCCTACTGGGAAGCCCTCGAGAACGCCCGTCCCATCACTATCGAGAACAATACACTTGTTCTCGGTTTTGAAGAGACGAGATACAACCTTGCAAATCATATTCAGCAACCAGGGCACCTGCAGCCGACCCTAGAAGTGGTGCGTGCTCTCTTCAACCAGCCGCTGAATATCCGAATTATCGAGGGGACCACCTTGGCGGACTGGGAAGCCACAAAGGAGCGCGATGCCCGAGTCGCTGCCATGCAACATGCTACCACGCAACGGCAGATCGCGCAGGCCGCTGTGAGCGAGGGATGGGATGGCGTGTATGAATATATCGCGCGTCTCTATGTACAGACCCCGCTGCGTGCGCTTCCTCAAGGAAAAGCACGCTACCTAAGCGATGCGCTCTATGTGCTCGCCGAGGCGATGGATAAGCTCTACCCAGAGGAGCCGGATGAGGTCACCGAGCGTAGTCTAGCCCGTATTATCGATCGCATCGCGAGCGCTGCAGATGTCCCTGCTGCCATGGTAGCGTTTGAATTGGAGAGGCTTCGAACCTACCTCAAATCGGCAGAGGAGACCTAACGCATCTCAAGAAAACTTTTGGTATACTTATAGGCGCATCCTCACTTTACTAGGGTGCGCTTTTTTGTTCTCAGCAAAGGAGTTCTGATCTATGAGCTGCCACGTTTTGCTCAGACGGCTGATGTTGTTTCTCACAATCTTCTGTTCCCCTATGCTCCTAAAAGCAGATCCTCCGAAGGTCGATCCCTACATCTCTAGAAGCTACTTCACCTCCATCCCTTTTGGTGCTCACTCCTACTGGTTACAGCCTTGGCGCGCCTATATGGAAACAGTGCCAGCGGTGGATTTTGTGAAGGGGGTTGGTATTAATCTTGGTGGCTCAGTGAAAAATCCCGATTTAATCGCGGAGATGCTAGCCAAATACGGCTTTCGCCATCTGCGAATCGAGATCGGCTGGTCGAGCCTCGACTACGATACGGAGCAGATACCCCCAGCGGTTGCTAACAACTATCGGAAGATATTGCTCGCTTGCAAAAAGTACAATATCCGTCCTCTGATACTTCTCAACGGCAATAGTGGTGCTCCTTGCCCGGTACGTTTCTTCAAGAAGGTGCTTGCAGCACCAGCCCATAAAGGAGATCGGGAGGTTCAGGTGACCGATGTGGATGGGATAATGCCGGGCTATAGCGGCATTAGCAACCTGACCGGTTATTGGGCAGCGGAGGCTTTAGTGACCGAGATCCATGGCCACACGCTGGTGCTGTCAAAACCGCTACCGAAAGATCTCGGTGATAGCGGGGCGTCTATTTCTATGGCCACGCTGAAATACCGTCCGTTTTCGGTTCCGGGAAGCGATGACGATAGAAGGACGTTGGCGGGATGGCAGCACTATGTTGGAACGGTGGCTCGATTTGTCGCTCAGACGCTTGGAACGGTGGGTACCAAAGACCTCGGTTTCGACATGGAGATATGGAATGAATTGAGTTTTGGTTCGAATTTTCTTTATATCAATCAGTATTATGATCCACCGATTTATCATTATAACGAAGGTGCTGTTTGGGGGGACGTGGTAAGAGCAACGGCGGACTACGCCGAGCAGCACCCTGCAGAGTTTCAGGGCGTCGCCTTATGCGATGGATTTTCCAACACGATTCCCTGGCCGGCCTCATCGCAGGAGCCGGCTCGCGTGATAGCGCTTTCAAAACATCCCTATCATGGACGAAGCACCTATCCTCAGGATGAACAGCACGGTGTACTGGTCAATGCGCTCGGCCAACAGGAGCCTGTCGGTGCTTTTAAACCCCACTTTTCCGCACTGTTCCCAGAATACTTTGCTACGGCGTTGCAAACGGAGTGTTTGGAGCGTGATGCGGGACCGATTACCAACGATATCTATCGTGTCGCCCATGGGCGCTACGCGCGCGTGATAGACGGCCATATTGTGCCTTGTTATACCTGGATCACCGAGGTCAACATGGCGCCAAATGAGCAAGGGATAACAGACCGTCGTCAAGCTTTGATGCTGAAAGCCAAAACCACAGCGCGATACCTCTGTTTCCTACTAAATAAGGGGATACAGCGAATCTATTTTTTCGCCGCATTAGGAGGCGACTTAGGTTTAGGTCTGCTGCAGGACAATTTTCTCGCTTACGCCAACACCCATACGGCCTATCCGGCAGACGACAGGGCCTATGTATCGCCTGCATTGCAAGTGGTTCATCGAATCGTTATGAAAATGCAAGAGGGTTTAGACCCTTCTCTTGTGAAAACTCGTCCTCTTGCGGTGCTCTCGTGGAAGGGCGGGGAGCAACAAAAAGTGTTTGTCGGGGATGGCAGTCCTGCACACCCGGATCTAACCTATCATGATCTGTTTACTTTCTTGCCTTATCAGGTGAATCAGCATCGTTTTGTGATCCCTTACTATGTCATGACTTATGATGTCGTTGCACCCTTTAAACAGGAGACATTTGTCGTAAAGATTGGTGGAGTAGAAGGAGTACAGACACAAGCTTTTGTCTATGATCCTTTTTCCGATAACACCATTCCCGTGCACGTGATAGCGCGTGATGTAAGCAGCATCACAGTGGCCATGCCTGCAGAGGACTATCCGCGCCTGCTGATTCTACAGGAGCGTTGAAGCTCAGGTCGGATTGGAAAGGATGTAGGGCTGTAGGCGCCCCTGCATCTCTTTCGTAACGCAGGCGTTTAAGTAGATACCATCAGTGCCATACTCTACGGAGGTGACACGGCCAAAAGAGTAGCATTCAGCGAGGAGGTCACCTTTGTCAAAGGGTAGTTTGGCGTGTACCGGTACGAGAAGGCTTTGAATGGTTTTGAAGATAAGGGCGATAAGATGCTCCAACCCCTCTCGTTTTTGGGCGGAGATGTAGACAGCATGAGGGGTCTGCGACACAAGTTTGCGCAAAGCAAACTGATCGCCTACTAAGTCGGCCTTGTTAAAGACCGTAAGAAGTGGCTTTTCGTCTAACTCAAGCTCTTCGAGTGTCTGAAGAACGGCCTGTATCTGAATGTCCCGGTGGGGGTGGCTCGCATCCACAACATGGATGAGAAAGTCGGCCTCGGCAACCTCTTCGAGTGTCGCCCGAAAGGCTGCGATGAGGTGTGCGGGCAGGTTGCGAATGAAGCCAACGGTGTCGGTAAGTAGAATGCCCCAGCCGTCAGGTAGTTCCATGCGCCGGGTGGTGGGGTCAAGTGTGGCAAACAGCATGGGGTCGGCGTAGACATCGCTACCGGAGAGCACATTTAGCAGGGTGGATTTACCGGCGCTTGTGTAGCCTACAAGAGCTGCGGTAGGGAAAGGCAGGCGTCGGCGATGGGCGCGTTGATTCTGACGATTTTTGCGAATTTCGGCAAGGCGTGCTTGAAGATCACGAATGGTATCGCGCACACGACGCCTATCGGTTTCAAGCTTGGTTTCTCCGGGGCCTCCACGTACCCCAATACCACCCTGCTGACGCTCGAAACGCGTGTAGAGGTCTGACAGACGTGGTAGTAAGTAGGTAAGCTGTGCCAGCTCTACCTGCAACTTTCCCTCTCGGCTGCGTGCTCGTTGGGCAAAGATGTCGAGGATAAGCTGGGTGCGGTCAATAACGCGGCAGTGCAGGGCCTCCTCAAGGTTGCGAGCTTGCACAGGGGAAAGCTCGCTATCTACGATCACAAGGTTGGCCTGGCTCGCATGAATGCCGGCGAGCAGCTCTTCCACTTTGCCCGGGCCGATGAAGAAGGCGGCATCAGGTCGGAGGCGTCGTTGGTAGAACTCACCAACGACTTCAGCACCGGCGGTGCGCGCGAGTGCTGCCAGTTCCGCCAGTGCGTAGGGGCGCAGCACTTCATCCGGTTCGACGGAGACTAGCACTGCGCGTTCAAGTTGGCTAGAGGATGTCAGAGTTCTTGTGGGCATATGCTACATTATTGTCCTATAACCTTGTGGTGTAAGTCAAGCGATTCGTTGCTATATCGGTTGAAGGAAAGCCAAACTTAAAAATATTAGGAGAAAGTGTCTACTCTATTTGACGTGAGCGCTGCAAAGAGATTAAACTAATAGCATGAGGAGAACGGATGGAAACAGATAGAATGAACATAGCGTCCTACTCTTTTACTCCACCGGCGGATGCGGAGACAAGATGGGCGGAGTTCGAGCGTCTCGTTCGTGAAGAAGAGGCCGATTTTTTTGATGGCGTCGGGCCGATTGCGGGCGCACGTGCCCCTGGCCGCCTCGATGTAATGGGCGGGGTTGGAGATTACTCGGGCGGCACCGTGTTGGAGATGCCGATAGCCCAAGCGGCCTACGCAGCATGGCAGTGGCGATCGGATAGGCTTTTACGTATTCGCAGCTTGGGGATAGAGCAGGAGGGTTTAAAACCAGAAGTAACGCTCTCCCTGGATCTCTTGGTAGACGAACAGGGGCGGCCGCGACCAGTGGAGGAGGTTCATGCAGCACTTACCCACGATCCAGAGACGAAGTGGGCGGCCTACATTGCCGGTTGTTTCTACATTATGCTGGCAGCCTACAGCAAGTTTACGGAAGGTGTGGTAGATGAGCGTCTGGGGCTGCAAGGGGCCAACATTTTGATTCAGAGCGATGTGCCGCCTGGAGCTGGAGTCTCCTCTTCGGCGGCCATCGAAGTGGCCACCATGCATGCTCTCAGCGAGGCGACAGGTATCCATCCCAGCGATCTCACACTAGCGGCCTGGTGTCAGCGCGTTGAGAATCTGGTTGTGGGGGCACCTTGCGGCATTATGGATCAGGTGACATCGGCTCTGGGACGGGAGAACGCGCTGCTCGTGCTGCGATGTCAGCCACACGACCTATTGGGCAATCAACAGATACCTCCAGGATGGCGCTTTGTGGGGATCGATTCGCGGGTAAAGCATTCTGTGGGCGGCGATCACTATGTACGTGCTCGCGTAGGAGCCTTCATGGGGTTGAAGATCATCCAGTTGGAGAGCGGGGGTAAGCTTTTGGAGAACTATTTGGTACGCATGTCTTCGGAAGAGTTTGCCCGATACCGAGACCTAATACCAGAAACGCTGACTGGAGCGGAGTTTCAAAGGCTTTACGGCATGTTGCCCGATCGTGTAACGCGGGTAGATCCTGAGCAGACCTATCATCCACGGGCCTGTGCAGAGCATCCGATTTTAGATAATGAGCGAGTTCACGCCTTTATTGCGATTATGCACCTTGCCTCGCTTCGGTATGAGGAGAGACGGAAGTGGGTAGAGAGGCATGGGAAGGGCGAAGAGGAGGCAACCCCTAAGGTAGAAACCTATCTCATGGAAGAAGCCGGCAAGCTTATGTATGCCACTCATGAGTCCTACAGCACTCGTCTCGATCTCGGCTCACCGGAGACAGACCTACTTGTGGAGTTGGTACGCGAGCGCGGGCCAGAGCGTGGACTTTATGGGGCGCGAGTGAGCGGCGGTGGGTCAGGCGGTACTGTCGTGGTGCTATGTCGTGAGGGGTCTGAGGTTGACAAGGCGCTGCAAGAGGTCTGCGAGGAGTACCAGAGGAAGACGGGGCTTATTCCACGGCCTATTGTGGGTAGCTCGCATGGTGCCGTGATGTTTGGAGCGAGACAGATCATGAGAGGATAGGCATTGGGAAATCTTAGAAAGCTGATCTCCCTGCCTCCCGTGCTGCTACTACTGTGGGGAGCCTGTATCGGGCGGAGTGCGGCTCAGTCTGGCCCACAGAATCCGGACTACGGACAACCACAAGGGCCTATTCCCCTCCGAGATCCTCGTCCAGCAAATCTGCTCTTTCTTCAGTTTTTGCCCGACAACGCGGTGCCGCTGCGCAACGGTGAGGTCCGGATAGGGTTACAGCTTGACCTCATCAATAATCTATTGATTCCCAGTCCACGCTTTGGGGCGACGGTAGTTGAGGACAACGAGTATCAACGCCTCCTGTTTTCTTGGCATCGTGGGTATTTCCATAACACCGAGCTGTCGGTTTATATACCCGTAGAGTGGCGCAATGGGGGCATTTTGGATGGAATCATCCGCGCTTATCATCGTCTCTTTGGGTTACCGGCCAACGCCGAAGATGATCCGCTCGGACGCGATCACTGGCCAATGTACCGAAGCATTTGGCAGATCATAGATGCGCAAGGCCATGTGCTGTTGAATCAGGGAAATGCCTTCGGGTTAGGAGAGACCACGTTCATTGTAAAGAGAGGTCTTTTGCCTGTTACGTCGCGTGGCACCATGGCGATGCGATTCGGGATAAAGCTGCCCACGGGTAACACGGCTCTGCTTTTAGGAAGTGGCAACGTGGATGTAGGTCTCTCTTTGGATGCCCGCTACATTTTAGGGAGAAACGCCATTGTCTATATGAACATGGGCGGGGTTCTTCTAGGGCATCCTCGGCATCTCCCGCATCCGCTTGGTGGGGTGGGGCAGGGCGCGATTGCCATTGAGTATCGTGCGAACAATAGGGATAGCTTTGTGTTGCAGATAGATGCGTCAAGCCCTGTTATGCGAACCGGTAACACGTTTGTGGATCAGGCCAATGTTACTGCCACGTTTGGATACCGACGGATTATGGATCGCCACACCGAGTTTTACGCCTCGTATTCCGAAAACGGCGACATTCATAACTACACTCTGCCTTGGCTCAGCAACATCGGCCCCGACATCTCTTTTTCCTTTGGGGTGCGTTGGGTGCCATGAAGCTAGGGGGGGCAGTTACAAGCGGCCTCTAAGCGATTTCGGAGACGACCTGAACGCCGTTAGAGGCCATATTGTAAAGGAAGATAAGGTGCAGAAGATCGCCGGGGTGCGCGGGTATCTTTTCTTTTTTAGCCACTTCCACAGGAATATCGTAGGTTTGGACACAGTTGGCCGGAAGAATCACGGGGTCGAGACGATTGGCCGCGTTTGCACGAAGTTTAAGGTGCATGGCAAGTTGGTAGGTACAGAGATCAGTGCAGTCGCCTACGACGATGCGATGGGTTACTTGGGGATGAGTGTCGAGCCAGTCGTCCAGACCGGTTCCGATAGCCGAACTGATGGAGTTTTTGGGAAGAAGACGGTAGTGGGATGCGCAGGGAAGCTTCATAAGCTCTGCTACGATCTCCGATTCGCTGGTACCGCGGATACAGTGAGGTGGGTAGTCGTTGAACTCCACGGCGGCCGGATCGTGAGCATCGTGAGTGAGCACGTAGTTACGCACGCCCATGGTGTAGGCCTTTTGAAAGAGAGCGACGATAGGAGGAACGATAGAGGCAATGCGATCGCTATGAAGAGGGCCTTCATAGCAAAAGCCGTTGATCACGTCCACACAGAAAATGCCGACATGTTCAGGGCCTTTGGCCTCTTGGACGATCTGTTCAAAGGGAACGATGGCCAGTTGGGTATGCCATGTCTCGAGATAGTCGGCATACTCCTGCACAGTCTCTGCCAAGCGGACATCTAAGTCCATCTTGCGATACCCCCCTTTTCGCGTTCTCTTGTTGACTATTGTACCCTCTTTTGACATTGGGAAAGTTGCTATGACCACGATTTGCAAAAAGCATCGTGCCCAGAGCGTATTAGTATCGGAGATCACCATCTTTAACGCATGTGAACAGGTTGAATGTAACAATAGTTGCGCGGTTTCGAAGTTGACTCTAAAGTCGGCTTCAAACTGTAGACTGAAGGTCTGAGGTGGGTAGAATGAGAATTGGTGAATTAGCCAAACGAACTGGCAAAAGCGTCACGGCCATACGCTACTATGAGAAGATTGGTTTACTAGCCGAACCGAGGAGAACAGAATCAGGTTACCGTGATTTTGATACGGATGTGATAGAACGTATCCGTTTTATTGTTCGGGCTAAGGAGTTGGGTTTCTCTCTAAAGGAGATCCGTGTTGTATTAGCGCTGCACGACAGGGGTATTGCTCCATGCGACAGAGTTAGTAAGATGATACAGAAAAAGATTGAGCGCCTCGATAATCGAATCGCTCAACTGCAGGCACGTCGAACCGCGTTACAAGAAGGTCTGTTCTTGTGGCAGAATCACGGACGTACTGATGCTTCCTTCTGTTCTATTATCTCACATAGCACTCTGGTACAAACGTCAGAAAGCAACATGGATAGAGTGTAAATGGATAGAATGATGAAGATTATCACCAGATAAGCTGTGTTGACACGCTCACAGAAGCAGAGGTTACTGCAGTCTTGCATCGTTGGAAACACAAGGTTTGCGTTAGGCTATACCTATCCAGCCTTAGAAACGGTAGCTCTGTCAAAAGAAATGAGATGAGTTCAGTTGCATATAATGTTTGTTTCTCCTGGAAAATTCATGCGACTAACTAAGATTATAAAATCATCATGTTGCTGATAGGCTTTGGGGCGAGTGGTGTAGGGTCGCTCTTGCGCCAGCGTACGTCGTCGATCCATTCCATCACGAACATGGAAGGCTCGGTTGCAGGGTTTCGATGTTGACTCTGAAGTCGACTTTAGGTTGTACACTGGGGTTGGAGGCAGACGAAGGAGAGGAATGCTCCTAAGCCGTTCTCCTCCTGAATTGCTCTATTTAAGGAAAGGAGGTGAGGAAAATGGCCCTACAAAAAGCGTTCGTTGCCCTGACGGTATTGTTGCCTGTAGCTGTACTGGCAGAGCCAACACACGCACGGACGGCGAGGCCAGCGATTAAAAAAGCAGCTGTGACAGCACAAGGCAACAAAAGCTGCCCCTTATGTCCATCGCCTTGTGTACGGCCGTGTCCGTGCTGTACACCCACAGCAAAGCGCCCAAGCTAAACTCCTTGCGGGGCGTGAAGTAAACAACACGAGGGAGAGAGTGCCTTGTCCCACTCTCTCCCTGTTCTCCGTAGCAGGATATCTATGAAAAGCTAGGCTGCTTTCACGACCATTGCGAGTTCCTTTAGATTCTCGGCTGCAATGGGGTTATCCGGCTCAAGGTCGAGTGCTTTGCGGAAATGTGTGAAAGCCTCTTGGCTTTGGCCGACCTCACGAAGGGTTAAACCTAGGTTGATATGTGCGTCTACGAAGCGAGGGTTGAGGCGAAGGGCATAACGGAACTCGGCCATTGCCTCTTGATAAAGCCCTGAGGCTTTGTAGGCCATGCCAAGATGATGACGTATATCCGCATAGTCGGGGTTAAGGGTAAGCGCTTTTTGGTATTCTGCAATGGCTTCCTGATAGAGCGCTTTACGATAGAGGTCGTCTCCGAGTTGGAAGTGAAAGAGAATGTCATCAATTTGGGTGTGATGAACCTGTTCAAACCATTGGAGGGCGGCGAGGGTGTCTCCTCGTTCGTGACAGGCGATCCCATTACGGTAGGCCTCAGAATGAAATGCTGGCTCTAGGAGGGTTGCCTGACAAATGGCCTCTAAACCCTCTTGATGGCACCCCTGTTCATACCGAATGAGCCCCATAAGCAGATGAGCACGCGCGTAGCGCGGGTTGATGGTGAGCGCTTTTTGGAGAGCCTCGAGTGCCTCTTGTTTGTTGCCCATAGCACGGAGAGCTTGTGCGAGCTGAAAATGAAGGTCGGCATAGTTTGGGTGAATGGCGAGCGCCTTTGAAAAGTGGTCGGCTGCGGTCGCCCATTGCCCCTGTCGCATTCGCTCTTGGCCTAAATGGGTATGGGTCTCCGCGATATAAAAGTTGGTAAGGCGGCTTAATAGGGTAGAGGGACGTTTATGGAGATCGTCGCGTGCTCTCTCAAACGCTTCGAGCGCTTTTTCGTAACGCGCCTCATCGAAGAGGCGGAGGCCCTCATCGTAGTGTTCGTTGCGGCCAAGGCCAAGCACTTTTCTTAACAGCGACATAGCTTTTCACTCCTTACAACACTTAATGGCGGTGGTTAGGGATAGTGGCTCGGGTGCGCCCAACGCACTGATATTCGAAACCGAGACGCCTCATGCGAATGGGATCATAGATGTTGCGTCCATCGAAGAGGATAGGACGTCGCATGGAGCTTTTAATTCGCTCCATGTCGAGCAGCTTAAACTCGTTCCATTCGGTAACGATCACGAGAGCATCGGCATCTTGCGCCACATCATAGGCGTTCTTCCCATAACAGATCTGCGGAAAAATACGCCTTGCGTTATCCATGGCGATAGGATCGTAGGCCTTAACCTCAGCGTTTTCGGCAAGCAGGCGGGCGATGATCTCCACGCTTTTCGCGTCGCGCATGTCGTCAGTATTGGGTTTAAAAGCCAGCCCTAAAATACCAATGGTCTTGCCATCAAAACTGCCATCGAGGGCAGCCCGCAGCCTATCGAGAAAGCGAATGGGTTGCTCGGCGTTAACATCCATAACCGCACGAAGGATTTTAAAGTCAACGCCTACCTTCTCGGCAGTACGTACGAGGGCAGCGGTGTCCTTTGGAAAGCAGGAGCCGCCATAGCCAAGCCCAGGGTTTAGAAAAGCTGGCCCGATTCGGCTATCGAGACCCATTCCTTTCACCACTTGCGCTACGTCGGCCCCCACCTGATCGCAGATATTGGCGATGGTGTTAGCGAAACTGATTTTCGTGGCGAGGAAGGCGTTGGAGGCGTATTTGATCATCTCGGCGCTGGCGACATCCGTGATAATCATGGGGCGCTCGAGAGGCGCATAAAGCTCCAGTATCTTCATGGCGACCACGTGGTTTGGGGCGCCGATGACGATGCGGTCAGGCTCAAGGGTATCCTTTATGGCGCTGCCTTCTCGCAGAAATTCGGGATTGGATACCACATCGAAGTCCACATTTCGAACCCGGTTGGTTTCGATGATTTCACGCACCATATCGCCAGTTCCTACCGGCACTGTGGATTTATTTACGATGACTTTATAGCGGTTGAGGGCACGGGCGATGCCGCGAGCGACCTCCTGAATGGCACGCATATCGGGGTCACCGGTTTCCGTTGGCGGCGTTCCCACACAGATGAAAACGACATCCGATCGCTCAACGGCATAGGTGAGATCGGTAGTGAAGAAAAGCCGGTGGTCTTCTCGGTTTCGTTTCACCATCTCTTCGAGCCCAGGCTCATAGATGGGCATTTCGCCGCGCTCGAGCATGGCGATCTTTTCCGCATTGTTATCAACGCAGATCACCTCGTTACCGAGGTCGCTGAAAACGGAGCCGGTTACCAGCCCCACATAGCCAGTGCCTACAACGCAGATGTTCATAAAAGTTCCTTTCCTCCCTGACGATAGGTTCGTCTTTCCTAGCAGTAGCGAGAACGTTCAGAGGAGGGTGTCCGTTTCTTCTGCATTATCGGCCGGGTTTCCGCAAAAGCTTATATTGAGTAGAACCCCTCCTCATTTACATTTTACCTGTTGGCATAGCAAGCACGGCATTTCAGGAAATTTAGGCCTTTCTGCTCGCCTGTGCCCTCTGTAATGACGTGCGAGTACAGGGCGAAGGTGCGATCTCGGTAAAAATACCTGTTTTCGGTGATTTGCGCACCTCTGTTCTCACGAAATGCCGTTCTCCATCCAAAAATCAGAGCGCTTGGGCTCTGTAGGTTACACAGGGATAACCGGTACGGAGACTACCTTTTGGCGAAGGAGATGCGATGTTCGTTCTAGTGGGGATCGGCTTGCTCTTTGCGAGCATTCTTGTTGGGTTTATCATGGATGGGGGGAAGATAGGGGCTTTGATCCAGCCGAACGAGCTGGTCATTATAGGAGGAGCTGCCTTAAGTAGCCTGCTCATTGCAAACCCTTTTTCCATGGTAATGACCATCTTGCGGAGCGTGCTCTCCTTGCTCAAGCCAAGTCCATTTACGCGAGAGCGTTACATGGAGCTGCTCAAGATGCTCTACGACCTCTTTATGATGGCTCGCAAGGAGGGGTTGGTGGCGTTAGATAAACACGTGGAGCATCCAGAGGAGAGCGAGTTTTTTGCACAGTACCCCAATTTCATGGCAAATCACCATGCGCTTCTGTTTTTGGCCGATACCATGAAAGTGATCGTCACCGGAACGGTGGCCAGTCATGATTTGGCCGAAATGATGGATATTGATTTGGAGACCGCTCATGAGGAGCTCGTTCAGCCGGCGCATATTTTGGCCAAACTAGGCGATGCGATGCCCGGATTTGGAATTGTGGCGGCGGTGCTTGGAGTCGTTGTAACGATGGCTGCGATAGGAGGGCCTCCGGAGGAGATAGGGCATAAAGTGGCGGCTGCTCTGGTGGGCACTTTCATGGGCATCCTTTTGGCCTATGGCATCTTCGCACCTCTCTCTGCGGCGTTAGAGGCGCGTGTTCGAGGTGAGAGTGCCTATATGGCCTGTATTAAATGCGCCCTGTTGTCGTTTGCGCGCGGCGATGCACCACTAACGGCGGTGGAGTTTGCGCGACGCAACATCGAGCCGTCCTTACGCCCCTCCTTCACGGAGATGGAGCAGTATGTGAAGAATTTGGGCGGCGAAGAGCAGCGCTTGGCCGCCTAAGGCTGGAAACGGAGATGCAACATGGCCTTGAATGAGAACGACGCCAATCCCATTGTCATTCGCATTGTGAAGAAAAAACGCAGTGGAGGGCATCACGGAGGGGCATGGAAGGTGGCCTACGCCGACTTTGTAACGGCCATGATGGCTTTCTTCCTCGTGATGTGGATTGTAGGACTTAGTAAGCCTATTCGGGACGCCATCGCCGCCTATTTTCGTGACCCTACCGGCTTTATGAAAACGGCACACGGCGGCAAAAGCCCTTTGGCCGATCAGACGCAAATAAAACAGGGCAAACCGGCACCGCTCATCCCGCAGGATGGTGGGTTCGCGGCGAATGCAACCGTTAATGTAGATTTTCAAAAAGTAAAACAGGCCATCCTGAGCCAGATCATGCGTACGCCTGAACTAAAAGGATTGCGAGATAGCATCGAAATTCATCTGACTCCAGAAGGGTTGCGCATCGAGTTAATGGAGAAGACCCCTGCGCTCTTTTTCGACACGGGCAGCGCCCGCTTAAAGCCCCGAACCATAGAGCTGCTGCGAATTATCGCCCATCAGTTGCGGAAGCTCAGCAATCCGATCATCGTTGAGGGGCATACCGACGCACGCCCCTACGGCACACCCTACGGCTACTCAAACTGGGAGCTTTCCACTGATAGAGCTAATGCGGCCCGCCGTGCTATGGAGGAAAATGGATTGCGTCCTCGGCAGGTTTTGGCCGTAAGGGGCTATGCCGACCGCAAGTTGCTAGACCCAGCGCACCCTTACAGTTACGTGAATCGACGAGTTTCGATTCTCGTGGCGTATACAGCGAAGGGTGTCTAACAGGACTGGTTAGCCATTCGCCTCGCCTTGCACGTATAATAACTAAAGCAGAGAGTTGGGTTGGAAAGGAACGAGCTTGGAATCGTACGATTTGGTCGTTATTGGAGGCGGTTCTGCAGGGCTGAAGGCGGCGCGCCTTGCGGCACAGATGGGTAAACACGTTGCGGTTGCCGAAGCGCGTGAGACCGGTGGTGAGTGTTTTTGGGCTGGATGCGTTCCCACAAAAGCGCTGCTTCGGGCGGCACAGGTTTGGAAGCAAGTTACTCAAACTGCGCCTTACGGCATTCATGTGACCGTAGATCGAGCCGACTTTGCGGAAGCAATGGCCTACAAAGCCCGCAAGATGCGCGAGGTTGGCGGAAATGGGCCACCAGATGCTGGACTTTCTAAGTGGGGTGCAGCCTTTTTCCCAGAGTACGCCTCCTTTGAAGAACCTCACAAAATTCGCGTAGGGAAAAAGGTGATTCATGCGGAGCAGGTGCTTATCGCGACCGGAACCGTTCCCGCCATTCCACCGATATCGGGCCTGAAAGAAGCCGGCTTCATCACCAATCGAGAGGCTGTGATGTTAACGAGCCTGCCAAAGCGGCTCGCTGTCATTGGGGCAGGGCCGATCGGTCTTGAGTTTGCTCTTCTCTTCAGAAGATTCGGGGCCGAGGTCACCGTGCTGGAACGTCTGCCTCAGGTGTTGCCACGGGAAGATGTCGAGATTGCAGAACGCGTAGCGGCTTCGATGCAGCAGGAGGGGATTCGCCTGATTCTATCGGCTCACGTGGAGTGCGTTGAACGATGTAACGGTTCCAAATGCCTGCATCTTTCCTCCCCAAGCGGTGTGGAAAAGATAGCTTGTGATGAGATTCTCGTGGCAGCTGGACGATGGCCCGCTGTCGGGGAGCTGAACTTGGAGGCCGCCGGGCTTGCGATTGAGCGAAACGCTTTGCCCGTAGATGCCTATTTACGAACTCGCGTTCCCTCTATTTGGGCGGCAGGCGATGTCACTGGAAGCCCTCTATTTACCCATGTGGCTAGCTATGCGGGGGGTGTAATGGTGCGCAACGCATTTGCCAATGCGAACGAACCGGTAGACTATTCGGTGACTCCACGCTGTACCTACATTGATCCTGAGGTGGCGAGCGTTGGCCTCACCGAACAAGAGGCTCTTGCTGCTGGTTTGAAGATCAGAGTGAGCCGCTATGACTATGCTGATCTCGATCGGGCCGTTTTGAGTAATGCGCCTGAGGGCTTGGTGAAACTCATTGTTGAGGAGGCAAGTGGACGTATTTTAGGTGGGCATATCTTCGGAGAGCACGCATCAAGCGTGATCGCTGAAATCGCCGTTTGCATGCGCAACCACCTGCCGATTCAGGCCATCACCCAAACGATGCACGCCTATCCCAGCTTCCCTGAGGCGATTGAGGCAGCCGCCGCGCAGTTCTAGAGCGGTACATAGGCTATGATGTAACTTTTGGGGTCACAGAGCGTCTCAAAAAAGCGTATTAATTTTATAGAAAACTCCGTTGCCTCCACTTAGAGCCATGTGCCGATTCGTCCTAAAACTGCACTTACCGTTCACAATACAAAGTTTAAGGCGAACTGTTGTTGCTGCCTTGGCTAGTGGGGTTTGCCTGGCGGTAGTAGGGTCAAAGGCGTTTGCCCAAACCTCTATCCCACCAACGAGCCCTCTCTCGGTTCGGATTATGGATGCTTCAGGAGCCATTCTGCCTGCAGGTTCTCAGTTTGATGCGAAAAACGATCTGCAGACCGACCTTATTGTTGGGCAAAACACCGTAGGGCCTTACCGGCTCTCTTGGCGGAATGCGGTGCAAGGCTCCGAGATGGTGGTTGTCGATGGTCGCCTGTTACAGGCGGGGCGTGACTATACCATAGACTGGTCTTCAGGGGTCATTCGCTTTAGCGTGCCGTTGCCGAGTGGAGAGCTTGCGAGGGTAAGTTATAGCGTGAACACGCCGACAGCAGAACGCGTGCTTTCGGCGAGTTATGTGCCGCTGCAGTGGAATTTCTGGCAAAACGACAACGGGTTTCTTCGAATCTCTTCCTTGCTACGTGCTTCCGATAGCCCCACATCGCCAAATGCTTCTGACCCTCGGACTTACAGTGCTCTGCAGTTTCAAGATCGTTTTCATCTTCTGCCCACCTCTGATCTCACAACAGGCCTATTTTTAGACATGCACGGGCAAGATTGGCTTCGTCGTAGCGGATTTCTACTCGATAGCATGGCCACCATGCGTGGGGCCTCTTTCGGGCTTTCTTACCATCGTGCAGGAACCCTTTTTGCGCAACAGGGGATTGCCGGTTTGAGCCCAGGGCAAGAGATCATAGGGTTAACCGGTACGCTGACACCGCTGCAATCGCTGGCCATTCAGTTGGTGGCTCGTCAGACTGATCAACTTACTGCCCAAAATGCAAACAGCCTGACAGATCGTGTTGGTACTACCGATCGAACGCTCTCTGCCACCCTAAGTGCTAAACTCCCACAAAATGGCCAGCTGACGGCGGGGAGCGCTTTAGAAACTGTGGCGAACCCTCAAGGGGGAACCGCAACTCAGCACGATATGGTGTCGCTATCTCATCCTCTGGCACCGCATATAGACGCAACCCTTAATTTCGATGCCCTCGCGACGGCTCCGTTAAAGGAATCGGGCGACACAACCTATACGCAAAGTGCAGGGATAGATGTTACGGGGAGCCTGAATCCCGGAATCCATTTTGACACTGCTTTTACCAATCGGTTAACCCCTGCAGGCTTTGCCAACGATCAAAAGATGAGCCTAACCGCAAGCATACCGATTGACAAGAGCCAAGCGGTCAAAGTAGACACGCTCTACGAGGATGTTTTAGGGAACATGGGGGCACAACGCAATCGCTCTCTCTTGTTCCAAACCCCACTGCAAGGGCTGCGTGCACAGCTTTCTAGCGGGGTACAGTATGCGGGCACTCCTACAAACAGGGCGCTAGTTGGGCTGTTCGATCTCTCTACGCAACCTACAAAGGGATTACAGTTAACCGGAACGGTGCGTCTAAGGGATATGCGCCTCAACACAGGGGCTCCAGCGCCCGACGATGTGAACACCTATGGAGTTCAGTTGAGCTATGCACCCCTTCCTCAGCTACAGTTTACCAGCGATCTCTACTACAATCCAGAGCAGAACGGGCAGCTACAGAAGGTTCAGCGCGAAGATTTTGGTTTGCAGACGCGAGTCGGTCTCTTGATGTTGCAGGCACAACTAGGTCTATTGCACAATCTACTGAGTCCGAGCCGTTCCGATACGGCCAACTTCAGTTTAGGTTTCAACTTCACCCCTTGGGATAGTCTAACGACGGGTTTGCAAGCTCAGAACCTTTTCGGGGGGCCGAATTGGACACGCACCTATCTGCTAAGTTTCACACATCACTTCAACTCGGTATTCGATTTCTCCCTCTCCGGCTCTATCTCTTACAATGGTGCGTTAGGGACACAGCCACAGCCACAATATACCGCTCAGGCGCAGCTCGGCATCCATTTCTAAACTCCGGTTAACACACTGTCCGATCCCTTTCCTTCTCTAACCTTCCCCATTTTGGAGGCGACGATATGCAGTTGAAGCAGTAACCATCCTCCCGGTGGGCCGCCACGCCACTTCAAAATGTGTACAGGGATCTTGTATTGCTGCAGTTCGGGTTGTAGATGATGTTGCCATGTGTCGGCGGAGGTGATCACATCCACCCACCCCTTGTTTAACGGCACCGTTTTTGTGAGCCATGGGAGAAGGGGTAACTCTTTGTGCTCATAGGGCGAGTAGTTGGCATAGAAAAGCATGGAGGGACGTCTGGGGATAATGTGATAGTAGACAATGGGAATGCCGAGGATGGCATCTTTGTTGGCGTCTTTGGCGAGTTGCTGGTAGGGGTCTTGAACATAACGCGCGGCATCTTGGTAGCCCACCGTGTAGCCTAGTAACACCATGAGCGTGGTGGTAAGCGCGAGAGCTGTAATACCGAGGCGATAGGCCTGCTTACGAAAGCACAAAAGAGCGAGAAGAGCTCCTATCATCCATAGGGCGGTTAGCTGCCGCGCAAGCGTTGCAATTGGAGGTGCTATGGGGGCATTGCGAGGAACGAAGTGAGGGCCCAAGAAGGCAACGATGAAGAGAACGAAGGTGGTAATGAAGGCGGCTGCAGCACCACGTCGGAGAGTTTTAGCAAAAGAGGCGTTTGGGTATGCGAAGCCAATATCGAACCACCTCCCAGTGAGAATGGCCGCTGCCGGGTAGAGGGGAGCGATATAAGAGGGGAGTTTAGCGGAAGCAAGGGAAAAGAGGACGAACACCGCCCAGAACCAGACGATGAGGAAGCGCTCGTGTCGTCGGTACGGAGCCCATAGATCGTGAATAGAGAAAGCGGCCGGTGCAAAACAGGCCCAGGGGAAAAAACCAATGAGGAAAAAGACGAAGTAGGTTGGCAACGGCATGTCATGCACTTTATCAAGGCCACGGAAGCGCCCTAGATGTTGTCGCAAAATATACTCTTGAAACCAGGTGTGTCCAAGTTCGTCCCTGCCGCCAGCTTTCCAGATAAGGTAGTGCCATGGAGCGGCTATCGCGAAACAGAGAAGGATACCGAGGAGGGGACACAAGCAACGCCATGCAGTAAGGAGCGTATGAGGCGACTCGAACTGCGAGGAGAGATAGAATCGAAAGCCTCCTCGTGCCTTGATACGTAGTGTAAGGCGTTTAAGGAGAAGGAAGATGGCTAGAACAAAAAGAGGCAGAGCGCCTGCCGCCCCCTTGGTGAGCACAGAGAAGGCAAGAGATACCCAAAAGACCATGGCGAGGCCAAACCGAGTTTTTGGGGTGATTGAAGAGGGCGGTTCAAGGCAGAGATAAGCGCTTAACATCATGGTGGTAAACCAGAAAGTGAGCAGGGCATCGGTAGTGAGTTGGCGAGCATCGAGGAGGGTGAGAGGAGCCAGCATATAGGTAAGAGCCGCTAGCGCAGCAGCACGGCGTCCAAAGGTAATTTTAGCAAACCACCAGACGAGGAGCGTTGTAAGCAGACTTGCAAGAGCCGAAGGAAGTCGGGCAGCGAACGGTGTAAGCCCAAAGAGGCGCATGGAGAGCGCTCCAAGCCAATAGATGAGAATAGGTTTTTCGAAAAAGGGGGTTGTGGATGCAGCAGGGTTTAGGGGAGGGTGGCTATTAAGGCGTGGGGTAATCCAGTCTCCATGCAGAACCATTTGGCGGGCACACGCCACATAGAGGCCCTCGTCGAGATCAAAGAGAGGCACAGAACCAAGTCGCCAGAAGAAGAGGAGCAGGCAAAAAAGAAGCAAACCTATTTCAGCAAGCGGGAACGAGCCGATTTTGTGTGGGGGGGCTTTTGTGGAGATTTCCGTGTGCACCATGTTCTCGAAGGGAGTTTACCTATTCTGTTAGAATATACGCAAGAGAGGTGGAGCGATGTTGACGGGGGAGAGGTGTAAAAGCACAAAAAAGCTTCTACACCTCTTGGCGCGGAGGTATGAGGGCATTGATCTAACCGGAAAAGGGGAAGAAGACCCGTTGGCCTGTCTCTGCCGCTTTATAGGCTGCGAGGCACATCTCTACCGAGAGGCGCCCTTCCTGCGCCGTGCAGAGGGGCTTACCTCGTTTGAAGGCGTCTATAAATGGACGCGCTACGCCCGCGATCCGCTCCCCTTGAGAGGCTGGAATGGGAAGCCCAAGGTCTTGCCAACCAAGCTCAGCCTTATCTCGCTGATAGAGTTTCACTCCGATGGGATGCGGGGGCTTGATCATTGCGGAGGGGGCATCGCCGTGGTTTTGAATAATGACTCCTCTGTCACCATATATCTCGGTGGTATTCTCTCCTGCGAGAGTCACACTTGAGTTATAGACCTCGGCAAATAACCCATCCTCATAGCGGTAGATGGCCACTCCCGTGTCGTCAGGGGCTACGTTGGTGAGCACGTTATCTATTTCGGCGATGACGGAAACAGGACGTTTCCCCAACATCCAGACAAGCCAATCTAGGGCGTGAATAGCGTCATCGAAAAACATCCCAAAGTTGGTTTCGCGCATGATATGCCAGCGAGTGGGGCCTTCCACAAAGTTTTTGTCGAAGAGCACCGGTATGCAGTGACGACGTCGGATGGTTCCGACACGGCCAACCGCTCCTTCCTCAACAAGCTGTTTCATGCGGATGTTTTGAGGGTCGCAGCGCATTTGGAAGGCCATACTAAACCAGCACCCCGTCCGCTCGACGGCGGCGATGATCCGATCACAATCTGCTAAAGTAATGGCCATCGGTTTCTGCAGAAACACCGCTTTGCCCGCTTCGAGGGCCGCGATGGCCAGATCGGCATGCCGATTGGTTTCAGAAGCGATGATCACGCAGTCAATATCTTTGCGATGGAGCACATCTTCCAGATGCGGAGAGAAGGGGATGCCAAAGTGAGCTGCTTGGCGCTCTCCTCGGGCCTCGTCGCTATCCCAGCAGGCAATGAGTTGAGCGTCGTCAAATTGACGGATGCGTTCTGCATAGGCGTTCACGTGCCCGTGAGCAAAAGAGAGAATGCCGATGCCAACGCGAGACGGGGTTCCCATAAACGATAGATCTCCTTACGCAGTCATCGTGGTGGCTACAATAGCCTGTTTCCCAAAAGGTTCTAGCTTTTAGTCGTGCCGTGTTTGGCATTATACCCTCTATGGAGGGCTATTGTTCGCCGGCAGGATGCCCTACATTCCTCTAGAGATATTGCAACTCTCAGTCGCTGTAACATAGCCCTCATGAAGTAGATAAAAATAACGCAAGAGCTACCTTACTGCAAACAGGAAGCTCCTAGCAGATGAAACACAGGCGACGTCGTTCTGACCTCGTCTAGTGATCTGCTCTTCCTCGAAGGCCTAATTGTCGCTCTACACGCTTGTTCGGGAAGACAAGGTTCTATGGTGGAAGAGTGGCCGCCCTGTTCGCATATCCGGTGGGGCAGAAGCCCTGTTACTATCTAACGGGTGAGTACGATCGTCCGCTTGAGTTTGAGTTCGAAGGTAAAAAGCTGACTGGCGACGCAGTTGACCTGGAAGACCGACGACTTAAGCCAGGCGACGAGTGGGAGGAACCGCAGCCCCGTATTCTCTATGTGCTTAAGGCCGGTGGAATGGACATCTACTACGAGTGGAGATTCGACCGCAAGTTGCACGGGAAGTGACCCTAAGCGCTACGATTGGGGCGGATCGCGCGGGGAGGTTGGCGAGCAAGATCCGAAATCTTAAGGGATGGAACGGCGGACGTTTCTACGTGAATGAGTGGTGCAACATGTTCGCACCTGTTTCGCAGGGTGACAACTGGAGATATGTGGATCTCGGCCCACGGGTCATGGAGGGCGGCTGGTTCCAGAAACCTGTTCCGACGTAGAGGGGGCAGTAGCGCTATGCCTCTCTACTTTCGATGGTATGACTTGCCGTAAAACAGGGATAGAGTGTTCCATCCTCAAGCTGAAGCAGGAGAGCGCCGTCGGAGGCGACCCCAACAGCGGTGCCACGAACCGGTTGGCCACTTATGATAACGGTGTAGAGAGTGCCTTTCGTTCGATCGTAGTGGCGCCACCGGCGCATCACGCTCTCTGGCCCTCCTGTGGCATAGCGTTCAGCCCACAGCTTGAGAGAGGTCGCTATCTGGGCACCCAACCACGTAGGGGTTATGCCTTGAATGCCTTCCCGTAGAAGGGAGGTGGCGCGTGAGGAGAGCTCCGGTGGGAACTCCATCACTTGCAGATTTATGCCCACGCCGATAAGAGGAATATGTTCGCCTGTCGGCAGTTGCGCTAGCTCTATCAAAATCCCTCCGGTCTTTTTATGGTTGAGGAGTAGATCGTTAGGCCATTTAAGGCCAACATCGGGTTTGGGCGGAGCAGGTCGGCCGGACAGCGGGATGCCTAGTACCTTAAGAAGAGCGCGATAGATCGACTCGGCAACAGCGACACCGGCCAATAATGAGAGCATGGCAACGACTTGAAGTGGTTCTTCTTGAGGGCGAGAGGGCATGATGAGCTTCTGAGGAAAGAAGTAGGTTGCACAAAGGCTCTCGCCAGCACGGGCAAACCAGGTACGACCACGTTGGCCGCGCCCTTGGGTCTGTTCGTCGGCCAGAACGCCATCCCAACGCTGTAGGGCGGCGGGATCGGAGAGAAGCAGTTCCCGTGCAGCATCCATCGTGGAGGGAACGCTTGAAAGATGGTATAGAGCCATGGTGATTAGAGACTAGTCACGATGAAGTCCATGCCGATGTCGAGGGCAGGCGCAGAGTGCGTGAGGGCGCCGATTGAGATGATGTCCACCCCTGTGGCGGCCACTTCTGCGACGTTTTCCAGGGTGATTCCACCACTAGCCTCGATCATCGCCTGACCGTTAACAAGTGAGACCGCTTCACGCAGTTGGTCTGGTGACATGTTATCCAGGAGAATGACGTCGGCACCGGCTGCAAGTGCCTCTCTCACCTGATCGAGCGTATCGCATTCTACGGTAACGCTCATAACGTGAGGGGCACTGCTGAGAGCGGTGCGCACAGCTTCGGTGATGGAACCGCAAGCGGCGATATGGTTATCTTTAATTAGGACGGCATCGTAGAGGCCAAAACGATGGTTATGACCGCCTCCCACTCGCACCGCATACTTTTCTAAGAGACGAAGCCCAGGCGTCGTCTTCCGTGTGTCTACAATTCGAACGTCCTCTCGGCGGGCGGCCGCCACGAACTTGGCGGTAAGTGTGGCGATACCGCTAAGACGTTGGAGGAAATTAAGCGCCACTCGCTCGCCGGTGAGAAGGCTTTGGGCGCTGCCGGAGAGGGTCGCAAGCGGGGTATTTGCCTCTACCGAGTCGCCATCCTGTACGATAGGCTGTACCTGCACGGTCGGATCGAGCTGCCGATAGACCTCCTGTACGACGGGTAGGCCTGCGATAACGCCTGGAACCCGTGTGGTGATATTGGCCTTTGCACGGGCAGTGGAGGGGATAACGATTTGCGTGGTGATATCTCCCGTGCCTATATCTTCCCTAAGAGCCTGTTGCACGATGGAGGTTAGGCCTGGCAGGTCTCTGAACACAGTATAGGAAGGAGCACTCTTGGGGTTAGTGGAAAAGGCGTTCATAGGATCTTTTCTGCCTTCAATCGTCCGACGATCACTTCACTGGGGGCTCGATGCAGCAGCGCATCTACAAGGCGGTAAAAGGTCTCTTCATTGCCTGTATCGAGGCTTTGTTGGCTTGTGGCAAACACGACACGTTCTACCTCATACTGCCGAATCATCGCAAGGGCGCCGTCAATGAGATCGCGAACGCGTTCAATATGGGGGGTAGCGGTGACACCGGCATTTTTTGCGAATCCCATAGCGACCTCTAAGGCGTGTTGTGCTTCATCCTCTTGTTCTCCAAGGGGGGTGTTAAGTGGCAGGTCACGAGGTACTTCTAGAAGAAAGACAAATGCGACCTCCGAACGACGTGCGCGTGCCATTTGAGTAGCAAGCCATGCTCCAGGAGTTAGGTCAATTCCCGGAACAAGTAGCACCAGAAGTGACCGGCCTTTTGGTGCTAGGGCTGTTGGGGAAACATTTTGAGGCAATCTGTGCAAGGAGGCACGCGCCTCCTCAACCGAGTTCGCGATGGGGAGTTGGGAGCGGATGCCGGGCACGCTTTTGATAACGTTCAGCACGTGTTCCGGAAGATTTGCCACAATAATGCGTTTTCCGGCAGCCTCGATATCGCGCATGGCCTCTAGAAAAGTCTTGGCGCCTTCCTCAGAGATATCTTGAAGGTTAGCGCAATCTATGATAATTCCTTCCGGGTGGTCGTGAAGTAACATGCCAGCCACGGCTCGGATGGTCGGCCATTGATTTTGGCGAAGCGAGCCCGAAAGGCGCACAACGTCGTCCTGCGTTTCGATAATCATTTCACGACCCCTGTCTGGTGTTGAGGGAGCGGTGCTTGGTTATGCTGCATTTTTGCCGGTGTACTTTCTTCGCATGGATGAAGGAAGTAGCGAACATTGGTCACCACAACGTCCTCTCTGCCTAGCAGGGCTAGCTTGAGACGGGCTGCTGACTGCCCATGTAAAAACGCATGCCACCATTTTGGGGGAACGAACTCTGGGATAACGACGGTGATGGTGGTATTGGGGCGTTCGAGGTGAATGGCGTCGAGATAACGCATAATCGGTTCTATGAGGGTGCGGTAGGGCGAGTTGAGGATCACCAGAGGCACGTCATGAACCCACTGCTCCCAACGCTGAATGAGTCGCGGAGTCTCTTCAGGGTCTATGCAGACATGGACAGCACGACAGTCGCTCGAAATAGAACGTGCATATTCTAGGGCTTGCATAACGCCACGATGCAGGGTGGGGACGAGCACAAGAACGATGTTTTTCTGCGGTTCTTTTGGAGGGCAGTAGTTATCTAGGGTCAACAGTTTGGCAACTTCTTCGTAGTGGACATGGATCCTTTTGAAAAGATAGACCATAATGGGCACAAGGACGACAACGATCCAGGCACCCTCGCGCGATTTTTCGATGATAAGGTCAATAAAAACCAAACCGGTAGCGATAGCTCCGAGACCATTGAAAAACGCCTTCACTTGCCAACCTCGCACGACCTTGCGAAGATGGTACCAGTGTACGACCATACCAGCTTGAGAGAGGGTGAAGGCAGTGAAGACGCCGATGGCGTAGAGGGGAATAAGAGCGTCTACATTCCCGCCTTTCCAGATAATGAGCAAGGCAGCAAAGAGGCCTAAAAGCAGGATGCCATTGGTGAAGACCAGCTTATCGCCAAGATTAGACATCTGTTTGGGCATATAGCGGTCGCGAGCGAGAATGGAGGAGAGACGTGGGAAATCGGCAAAGCTTGTGTTGGCTGCTAGCACCAAAATGGCCGCTGTGAAGACCTGGGTCGCCCAATAGAGGAACTGCCAGCGTCCTGTTTTGCCAAAAACGGTGCCGGATATCTGGTCTATGACGGCTGGTGCGGTTTGGCCCGCATGTTCCCAGTAGACCACGTGAAAATTCACGGCCAGGTAAGAGATGCCCAGAAGAATGCTGCCGAGAATAATGCCCATATAGACCAGTGTCCAAGCTGCGTTATGCGATTTAGGTTCACGGAAGGCTGGGATGCCGTTGCTAACCGCCTCGGTGCCGGTCATAGCAGAACATCCGTTCGCAAAGGCGTTCAGCAGCAAGAAGAGGCCTATGGTGCCCACAGTGTGCGCTCCTGGTGATTGTGCGGTAGAGCCATCCCACCAGCGTTGGTTGGCATACTCGGTATGCATATGCCAACCGAAGAAAGCATGCCCAAACACCCCAAGAAAGATCATGAGGTAACACATGATCACAAACCCATAGGTGAAGATGGCAAACATCGAGCCAGATTCTTTGAGCCCACGGAGATTGGCCAAAGTGAGCAGGCCAATGAAGAGCAGGCACCAAAGAACGAGATGATCGAAATGCAGCCATTGTAGCCATGGTGGGAGAGGGAGGCTTTCGAGGTTTTGAACGCCAGAAGCAATGGAGACTGCAACGGTGAGGACATAGTCTATGAGGAGGGCGGAGGCCGCAATGAGACCCGGCAGATCGGGCATAAAGCGGGGTTTGAGGTTATCTTTAGCAACGATATAGGAGCCTCCACCATTAGGATAACCATGGATGGTTTGCCAGTAGGAGGCAACGACGATCGCTAGGAGAACGACGATGAGGGTAGTGATCAGCATGGTGTAGTGTGAATAGCGAGATTGGGCACTGCTGATCCAAAGCCCGGCACCACCGAGCACAAGAAGAATCTCCTGCGTAGCGTAGGCCACGGAGGAGATCGCGTCGGAGGAAAACACCGGAAGAGCAAGAAACTTCGGCAGTAAGGTATGCTCCATTTGAGAGGAACTGAGTGGGCGTCCAAGCAGAACACGTATAAACCGTTTGAGCAGCGATGGCTGCGGGGGAGGCACCGGTTCTAACGGTGGTGTTGGCTCTTTTGAACTTGTTTGTAGGTCTGACATGAATGTCCTCACTGCACGACTTAATAGATTTATCTATCTTCGTACTCTACTGGCACGAAACATGCTTATTTAGCCCAAACATCAAAATATACCCTATAATTGGCAAGAAGAAGCACATTGTGCTGGACACAACCGTGGTTACAATTAGTGCGTGTGATCGCATTCATGATGGTCATGGGCGTTCTCACCGTGCATCGTTTCAAGGCGGCAGTAGGGTTCAGCTGGCTGTCCACATCCCCCGCATTCCGTCTCGATGGTAGCATGGCCTACCGAATAGCGCGAGGCCAACATCTGTTTGGTCTCACGAACTACATCGGGAGCTTGATCGATCTTCTCCTTATCCACAATGAGATGACAAGAAAGGGCTGTCATGCCATCGCCGATAGTCCAAACATGGAGATCATGCACATCGCTGACGCCAGGCACGGCCAGCATCTGCTGGGTCATCTCTTCCACATCTAACCCACGCGGGGTACCTTCCAGAAGCACGTTTAGGCTGTCACGAATGATGCCCCATGAAGACCAGGCAATAAACCCTGAAATACCTATGGAGACCAGCGGGTCAATCACAGTCCATTTTGTTAGGGCGATCAGGGCACCGGCCAAGATCACACCGATAGAGGCCACAGCATCTCCCACCATATGCAGAAAGGCGCTACGCACATTGAGGCTCCGTTGGGACGCACGATGGAGGCCCACGGCGATGACGGTGTTCACGAAAAGTGCAATAGTCGCCACAATAATGATAGGTATTCCGGCCACCGGCTCCGGATGAAGTAGACGTAGAAAAGCCTCTTTAAGGAGCCAAACGGCAAGCACAAACAGCGTAACGGAGTTGATAAAGGCTGCCAGGATGCCCACGCGGTGATAGCCGTAGGTTCGCATGGCATTGGCAGGACGACGTGCCACACGAAGCCCATACCAGGATAGGGCCAGCGCCATGGCGTCGGTAAAGTTATGACCCGCATCAGAGATAAGCGCTAAGCTGTTAGCCCACAAGCCAACACCGATCTCGATACCGACAAAAAGAATCGTCCCTATAAGAGAGAAGGCAAGCCGTCTCTCTCCGATACCCGCAGCGCTATGATGCGTGCATCCGCCATTTCCATGTGTCATCTGTGTATGGTTCCTATGACTATATTATGCTCCACGAGATTATTTTAGAAAATTGACCATGATTCCTAGCAGAATGAGCACACATCCAATGATGAGGCCCTCATAGTGTTCGAGTGGTTCGAGGTTTAGGTGTTTTATCCCCTGTAGAGTAAGCCAGATAAGAGTGAGCATAACTCCTACAGTGATTCCTACGAAAAGCAGACTCATAAAGCTCAAAACGGCTACAGAGTAGTTCGCCCCGACCACATAGAGAGGAAGCAGATCGAGACAGGGAGATAGCACCATGCCCATAAAGAGGGTTGCGATAATGGCATTATCATCTGAAGGTGTCGCTGGTATCTTTGCATGATGATGGCCTTTATGAGGCGCAAGCGTTTGGAGCGCGAAGACGACTCCCAAGCTGATGATAACGATCGAGATGGCTGTTTTCTCTAGCTCCGGCGGCAGATGGAGATGAGCCCAAACCTGCTTGCCAGAGAGCGCGAGCAAAAAGCCGAGAACGACCGTTACTAAGAGATGCGCAAACCCAGTGGCTGCAGCGACACCAAGCGTGCGACGCCCAGACCAACGCCGTAGGCGCCCCACGGCTACAAACGTAAGCCAATGGGAGGGTAAAAACCCATGTAAAACCGCCAGCACACAAGCCCCCAACAGGAGCGCCTGTGCTGACGGATAGTCAAAATTAGCAGGATGCATAAACTCTCTTGCTTACAGTAAAAGCCAGGTATACCAGTGCAGCAAGAGTCTCTCTTGACTTTCTACGGTTACCTCCTTTTTAGTTTACCTTATTTGAGCGACGATTGTTTTTGGGCATTGTTCCTGGATCATCCGTTGGGTTGATTCGGTTTCTGATCGGGCTTAATGGCAGGTTGAGCGGCCGGCCTTATAGAGGGCGTAGAAGACTGTGACGGAGGAAGGGAAGTGGGTGCGGCCGTCTCCTCAGTTTTATGATTTCCGCCGAAATTGCTGTTGGCGATGACCTGGGCGGCCATAAGCGTCTGCACCACGCGCATCACGTCGTCAGAGGCCGTAGTGGCTGCCGTATGGCCGTCGTTTCCGGCGGTTCCGAAGTTGATGAACTGCCCATTAGCGAGAGCGGCGGATATCTGGCGCGTTAGTTCGGGAGCCAGTTCAAGCCGTCGCAACTCAAGGTAGGCAGGGCCGGCCTCGGCGAGAGCTTTCGCTTTCATTTGAATGGATTCGGCCTCCGCTGCCGCCACGGCACGAATCCGAGCTGCTTGGGCACGGCCTTCCGCCTCCTGTTTAATGACCGTCTGCTCGGCATCGGCGCGAGCCTGAGTGATCTGGGTGGCGGCAAGTTCGGCCTCGCGCTGGGCACGCACGGCCTGCATACGTTCGGCCTCGGCGCGGGCTACCGCGGCACCGTTGGCGGCGATCTGCATGTTCAGCTCACGCTCCTGATCGTTGATCTTCTGCTGAGCAACTAGTTGGGCAATGCGCGCGCGTTGTTCCTCCTGAGCCTGCACCACGTCGGCGCTCGCTTTGGCACGTGCTGCCGATTCTCGCCTGCGCGCTTCGGCTACGTCGCTGAGCACGGCCTTAATGTTGAGGCTGTTGAACGTGAGCCCGAGGTCTTGAAGTTCACGAGAGCAGGCTTCCTTGATGATCACGGCCAAGGCGTCGTCCTCTCCGCGTGCCAAGACATCGCTGACGCCCGCGGGCACAAGCGAGGAGTTTGCCACTGGGGAGGGTGCGGTTCGAGCGTTAAAAAGCTGGTCGAGCGTCAGCAGGTTGATGGCACGCCGCCCAGCAGAGGAGAGCACATCGGTGAGAGTAGAGAGCTGGTCTGCTGGTGGTTTCGAGAAGAACTTATTTGCCGCCGTAATCACCATCGAATCGCTCTCACCGACGCTGACAATGGCGGAAGCTTTCACGTTCACCTTCACAGGGGCTGGCCTGCCATTGGCATCCACATCAGCGGTTTGGTCGGTGATGTCAATATCCACATTGATGGCTTGGGCTGGGATCACCTGGGTCGCGGTGAGTAGGGGGATGACCCAGGCCTTGCAGGGGCCGCGATGAACACGCGGAGGTCCTCCTCCAGGTCGGCTTACCAGCAGTATCTGGCCAGCTTCCACGGTGCGGTAGAAGGCGTTCACGATGATGGGGACAAGAATGATCACCGCTAAGAGAACGACACAGGCGATGATAATCCACATTGTTGAGTTATCCATAGGTTCTATCTCCATTTCAAAGGGTGAAGAAGTCTTTTCATTGCGACAACGAGACGATGAGGAGCTCTTTCTTTTCATCCACCGACTCCACGCGCAAGCGGTCTCCAACATGCACGGGCATGCGGCACTGTTCTGGGATGAGATAGGCCATCATCTGCACGGCGCGGCCATCGTGTTCTACTTGCACAATGCCTCGGCCGTTTTGAAAATTGGACACGGCCACCGCCTCGGTGAGCACCAGCGCAGTTAAAGGAGAGGCTGGTGCGGCCCCAAAGCTGGTGAGCCAGTTCCAGTAAGGCCGAAGAATAAACCGTTCAAAGGCAATAGCGGGTAAAACAGCGCTCCATGCGGCCAACGTGCTCGAGAGATGGAGACCAGCCATGAAGAGCACACCGAAAGCGCCATAGGCTGCTAGAAGGGAAAAGATGGCCCTTGGAGATGGAACGAGGCGTAGCCAGTTGGAATTGCCCATTTTACCTGCGATTTTGGCGACAGCTGGTGCATGCAGGTGAACTCCATGGTGGGCACCTGCCGATACATGCGATGTATGGATGGCATGAGAGAGCTGGCCGCCGTGGTGAAGGAACCCCGGAAGCGCCATGAACACAAGCCCGATCAAGCCCGTAAACATGAGCACAATAAAGGTAAACATGGGCCTTTCCTCGCTGTCAAGAGCGCTCGCACTGATTAGCGTCCTTCACTTAGAATATCGCAAAAACGCTCTTTCGGTTTCACAAGGTTAAAATATGACGATCGCCCTTTACAAAACACTATTTCACCATCGGCATGGTGAGATTCCTGCTTTCTTCTTACCCCCTACTGCGTTGTACCATGAAGCTGATTATCGAGCGAGCCGACGTCATCTTCCGGCTTGCCCTTAACGGGAGCAAGCTTGGTTGCGATCTGCTTGAACGAAGGCTCGAAGGGCTAAGCAGGAACTCTTCTTGCAGAGCGCGAAACATACAAAAATCTAGAATCCATAGAAGGGAACTTCCACGATGCGCGTTAACAGTGAGAACCTTGCATTGCTCTCTTCTCAATTCCGTGGCTATCTCGAAGGTGAGCGGGTAGACCAGTTTTTTGAGACCTATGGTATTCAGTTTTCGGCCGGCCATTGGTGTGCTGGCGGGTTCAGCGATCGGTTCTGCCGTTCCTATGCCGAAACCCCTCTCGATGAGAGCGCGGTCGGGCAGATCGCGCGTGTAGCGGAAGCCGGCATTAAGGGGATTGAGCTGAACAATGAGATGTTCCTGGATGAGCACCTGCAGATTGACGATAACGCCATCCGTACCGTTCAACAGGCGTTGCAAGCACATGGCCTGATCGCGACCAACATGAACACAAATATCTGGACAAGAGCGCGTTTCCGGATGGGTAGCATTACGAACCCCGATCCCGGACGTCGTCGTGAGGCGCTGGAATATTGCCTGCAGACGGTGGAGATCGCCAAGCGAGTCGGCACGCGCAGCGTGCAGCTGTGGCCCGGTTCGGATGGATGGGACTACCATTTTGAGGTGAACTACGGAAAACAGCTCGATTGGTTTATCGAAGGGTGCGTGGAGATCGCACGAAAAGCCAACAGCTACGGTCTGCTATTCGGCACCGAGGCCAAGCAAAAAGAGCCGCGCGAAGGCAACATGATCCTCAATACCACTGCGAAAGCAGCGCTCGTAGCTAAGACCGTGAACGAGACTTTGGGGACAACCGCTATGGGGGTGGTGATAGACTATGGCCATGAGCAGATGGTGGGTAACCAGCCCGCCGATAGCCTCTATCTGTTGAAGCGTATGGCAGTGCCCATCGCCAACTTCCATATCAATGCCGCAAAGTACAATTCGAACGACGAGGATCGCGTAACGGGCACCGACGATATCTGGCGCCTTGCCGAGTTCTGCTATGCTGCAGTGGATACGGGCTATGAGGGTTGGTTTGGTGAGGATCAATTTACCTACCGCATGGATCCCGTTCGAGCGATGCGGCTTTCCAAGGAGCTGTTTGCGAACGCCATGAAGAAGGCGCTTGCCATCTATTCCATACGTGATAAATTACAGCAAGCGCAGGAATCGGGGGAGGTGGCGAATGTGATTGATGTGGTAAAGCGCATCCTTACCTGCGAATAGTTGAGACAGTTATGGGATGGCTAACGATGCAGAGATATTCTCTGTTACAGAGAGGAGGCAGACAGCTCATTTGGCTCTGCCTCCTCATCAGTTGGGTGGGATGTGGCGTTACGAAATCTCCTAGCCAAAAGGCAAAGCTAAGCTCTTTGGGTTTCCGCGACATCGCACCCCGTTGGTCACACGACGGACGGTACATCGCCTTTTTGCGAGCTCTAACGAATGGGCAGTACCAGTTGTGCGTGGTGGATGCTAGGCTACACCATGTCGTTCCGTTATTGCGGCCGGAGATTATCAATCCCGACCGACCTTTTAATGCAAGTAGGGAGAGCTACAGCAGCCCCGATGGGCTTGCATGGTCGCCTGATGACCGTCGGCTGGCCATAGAGCGCACGGAGTGGTTCCGATTTGAGGATGGTGAACGGATGCCTGGCACTGGGTTGTGGTTGCTGGATATTGCGAGTGGTGCCCTTACCCCACTTGCATTGCATAAAACACCTTATCACTCCCTGTTCTACTTCTACCATACCCCCGTATGGTCGCCCGATGGCCGTTATATGGCGTTTGTTGGGGAGGGGGTCAACGGACAGAGAGCCATTTTCGTGCATCCGCTCCACGCCCATCAGCTACCGCAGGAGATTCCCCCACGTTTCGACGCCTATACCCAAAGCGATTGGCCTGTTTGGCGCCCAATGCTGCCCTCGCATGCCAACTCCCAACCTGTTTTGGCCTTTCGTCAAGGGATCGTGCATGCCCTTGCCGCGCCCAACACGGAAACGATACGCCGGCTTCAGCCCGGAAGTGCTCAGCTAGGTGCGGCTGCAGAGATCGTGAGAGTGCGCGCACGAGACTATCTGGCTACACTGCCAGCGAAGCAACGTTTTCCCAATATTGCTCTGCGGATCAGCGGCATCGTGTGGAGGCCAGACGGACGTGCGCTAGCTTTTGCGCTTACTCCTGACGCTCTGGATTTCCATCGGTATGAGATATGGACGGTAGATGCACAAGGTCGTCATCTAAGGCGCATTAGCCCACGCGATGGCAGGGGCTATTTTGCGCCCGAGTGGATCGGGCTCAACAAGGTGGGAGCGCTGTCACCGCATGGCTCACGCTTTGACGTGGTCGTATTTGATCTCAGTACAGGACAGCACTGGGTTGTAGGAACGATAGACAGCGCCGACATGGATTGGTCACCCGATCGGGCCTATATTGTCTATGCCACTGCACAAAACCGTCTGTTAGGTGAGAGAGGAACGACGTTGAAACTGCTAGAAACTGGGCTATATGCTGCGACGCAAGTGGCTTCGACGCGCGTTCCGCTAGGGAGGCTTTTGATCAAGAAGGAGTAGAGCGATGCGCATCCGTCGGCTTATCGGGGGGATTTTACTGTGCTATGGGCTGGTAGGAGGGATGAATGCGAGCGCTTATGCGGCGGCACCTTCCTCCCCTCGGGTAACCCTTACCTACTGCCTAAGGCCGATTTTAGATAACAACCCCTACTTGGAGGTCACTCTTCGTGTGCCCAAAGCACAAAATCCCTGTTTGCAGATGCCTGTGTGGTGTCCGGGAGACTATCATGTGCAGAATTTTGCCCAGTACGTTTCTCATCTACAGGCAGAGGATGAGCATGGTAACGCCTTAACGGTAAGACGGAGCGACGAAAACACCTGGCAGGTGCAAACCAACGGCGTGGAAGATACTGTTATCTCCTATCGGGTTTCCCAAGAGCCACCCGGCATTTTTTGTGAGAACGTGCAGATAAAGCCCGACCAAGTTTTTGTTAGTGGAACAGCGGCGTTTCTCTACGTGGTGGGAGAGAAAGAGTATCCTACACGGCTCGAGGTGGAGGCGCCAAAAGGATGGCAGGTGATCGTGCCGCTTGTATCTGATGAGACAGCTGAAGGGATTGTCTACTGTGCAGAGGACTATGATGCGCTTGCCGATTCGCCGATTCTCCTCGCTACGCCTGCTGACCTGCTTGTGCAGCAGTTCGTGGTGGATGGCATTGTCCATCGCGTGGTCTTTTTTGACCATCCACAGGAGGTGTCGGAGCCTCAGACGCTCACCAGGATTTTGCAACGCATCGTGCAAGCGGAAGGGGAGATAATGGGAGGTCTTCCTTATGCACAATACATTTTCTACTTCGATGTAGATGGGCGCGGGGGAGGATTAGAGCATCGAAACTCGGCGCGCTTAGTCTACTATCCTGAGGAGACCCTAACCGATTTCGCTGCTTTCGCCGCCCATGAGTTTTTCCATTTATGGAACGTCAAGCGGATTCGTCCGCGAGTGCTGGGCCCGTTCGACTACATACATCCACCCCACACGCGCAGCCTCTGGTTTGTAGAGGGCGTAACGGACTATTTCGCCTGGCTATCCATTTTACGCGCAGGCCTCATAACGCCCCAACAGTTTTTGGCCCATTGGCGGCGGGCTATTCAAAGCTATCTGGCCAATCCGGCTCATCTACAGGTAAGCGCTGAACAGGCAAGTTGGCATGTCTGGGATGCCGGGAACAGTGAAGGCTACGAGGGGCTATCCTACTATGATAAGGGTGCACTCATAGGTCTCTGTCTCGATCTTGAGTTGCGTTATGTGACGCACAACGATCGGAGCCTAGCCGATGTAATGCGACTGCTTTTATGTCGCTATGCTCCTCCGCACGCTGGCTATACGGCAGACGAACTGCGCGACGCTGTCAACGAAGTGGCTAGAACGGACTTATCTAACTTCTATAATAAGTTGACTCAAACGACTGAGGAGATGCCCTTTGGAACGTGCCTTGCTTATGCGGGGTTAGATACGGATTGTGAACCGATCTTGGGTGCTACGGAAGCAGCCGTCCAGCTTCGTGACGACTGGCTAAAGGGGCGTTAAAGATTTATTACGGCCGATCGCTGTCGGCATCGGTAGGAAATAGGGAACGGTTTGACGAAACATCCCAGAAGAATTAAAAAGCGTATTAGGAGTTCAGAAGTTTGAAACGATATGGGGTTGTTTGCTTTATTGTACTGCTTCTGATTGGCGGTTTTGGGTGGGAAGCAGAAGCCAGCGTTCCGTCAAAGCCTTTAGCTCACCGCGTATTTCCTACCAGCCGTTTTTCGATCGATAAGATTTTAGCGCGGCCTTACGATAGCACGGTTCCCTTCGGAGCCTCTGGGGATCGTGTTTGGGCTACAAGCCCGCAAGGATGGGCGTTTCGTGATGGGGTTCATCTTCTCTACATCACCAACTTAGACGCTTTTGACCTCGATATAGCCGCCGACGGTCAATCGTACATCGTACAAAAGGCGGCTTACGCTCCGAGCCATGTGCATATGGTGGGAGCCGTTGGGCAGTTGCTGAAAGCAAAGGCCTCGTTCACTTATATTATTGACAATGCGCAGAATCCGTTAACCCCGCCCTTCGTGCCGGAAAAGCGATGGACTTGCTGGTCGAGTGGGCACCGGGTAGACACCTATACGGTAGATCTAGGAGGCTTACGAAAGCTTACAAGCTTAGACCTCTACTTTTACAACGACGTCCCGCAAGGTGGCGGGTGTGCGCCGCCCGCACAGATGGAGGTCTTATTCTATCGGCATGGGCAATGGATTCCATGGGGGCACCTGCTGACCGATCTGAAGCCGGATAAAAACACCCTGCATTTCGACCCACCCCAGCTTGCTGAAAGGGTGGAACTGGTGTTTCATCATCGGGGAACGAACTGGTACACGGGACTATATGGTTTTGATCCACACTATGCACCAGACACGAAGCGACAGGCGTCTCGCCCTGTATTGCATATCGAGGGGGATAAGTGGATCACTCAGAACGATCTGCTCGTTGCCGAAATTCGGGTGACAAACCCTTCAGCAGCAGCGCATTCTGTATCCATCGTGATGTCATCCGGCTTAAAATCGGGCCCAGATCGCTTCCAAGAGGAGCGAAAAATAGATGGCTATCCGGTATGGTTGGAGGCCGTTGGGTTCGATGGAAGGCGAGAGGGGATTCGTTTTGCGGAGAAAATCCCCGCTAAAAAAACTCAACGTTTTCTTTTTGTCTGTGCGCTTGCAACTTCGCCCGCTGGTGCGCATGAGAAGCTAGAGGCTGAATTACACGCCCTTCATCCTTTAGCACAGCAAGTGGCAGCGTATCAGGGATGGTTTGACAACAATATCGCCTACTTTGCTTGTAGCGACCCACTCATAACAAAAATGTATTACCATCGTTGGTACTTGCTGAAGAAGAACAGCATGAACCCGCGCATGGGACACCTGATGTATCGTGCCTTCTCGGAAGGACGTTGGACTTCCGATTGGTACGCCAATGTGATCTCTTACGGAGCTGGGCACCAGATGTATGAGGCGCGCTGGTTGCGTGACCCCTCCTACTGTTGGGGACATCTGTTGACCTTTGTAAGCAATCCACGGCCAGATGGCATCTACCCAAGCCATGTAACCTTACAAGGGCAGCAGGGAGGGCAATACACCGACTGGATCACCTCTTGTGCTTGGGGACTGAATAAGGTGCATCCGAATAAGGCGCTTCTGGAGCGGATCGCCCCCATGCTAGAGCGCAATGTAGAGGGATGGCAAAAGGTTTACGGTTGGGGCGGCAGTCCGCTCTTAGTGGTGGATAGTCATTGGTGGACGGGAATGGAGTGGCAGCCAGCCTTCTTTTCGTTTGCCCACTATGAGACTGGGGGCGGAGCGGGCACCGACCCTAAATACATGACTCCGCTGCGTCGGGTAGACCTTACGGCTTACAACTACGGGAACGCAGTAGCGGTAGCCAAGATTGACCGATTGTTGGGGCGTAATGCGCAGGCAGAGAGGATGGAGCAGTTGGCGGATTCCATTCGTAAGGCTGTCATCGAAAAGATGTGGGATTCGAAAGACCATTGGTTTGTAGACCTACGGGCCTCAGATGATGCGCCTTCGTCGGCTTTGGAAGTGATCGGGCTGTATCCGTTTGCATTTGATCTTCCTCCAGCGGGTAAAGGCTATGAATCGGTTTGGGAAACGGCGTTGAACCCCAATCTCTTTTGGACGCCATGGCCGATCGCCTCTACGGCAAAGAGTTGTCCGGCCTACTCTCAAGATGGCTGGCCGGTTGGGCCTGGAGGAAGTGGGTGCATGTGGAACGGGCCAACATGGCCTCACGCCAATAGTCTAGTGATGCGGGCTATGGCCAATACTTTGCGCCACTATGCCCCTTGTGCACTTACACGCCAGAAGCTTTACGAGCTTTTCTACTCGTTTACAAGGGCGCAGTATAAAAACCAGAACCCTCTCTACCCATGGACGGGCGAGTTCTACAATGGGGAGACGGGGCAATGGAAGACCGATCAGCGGGATTACTTCCATTCCACTTGGCTTGATCCGTTGATTAGCGACCTTATTGGGCTTGTTCCGCGTGCGGATGAGGTTCTTGAAATTGACCCTCTATTGCCGCAGGGAGCGTGGAGTTGGTGGGTATTAGATGGACAGGCCTATAAAGGGCACGATGTTACCATCGCCTACGATGCGGAGGGGGGCCATATTGCAAGAGACTTTCGTGGGTTTGCCGTCTATTTAGACGGCAAGCAGATACTGCATACGGCCCAGCCGGTGCATTGTCTTTACGACATGCAGCGGCACAAGCTGTTATCACCTCCTTAGTCTCACAGTCCCAAGGTGGGAGCGATAGCTTGAAGAGCCTCAATGCAGTTGGCGATATGCTCCTCAAGGGGAATGCCAAGTTCGTCTGCTCCCCGCACGATATCTTCTCGGCTGACGTTTCGGGCAAAGCCGCTCTGGCGCATCTTTTTGAGCACGGAGCTCACTTCGACTTCGGCCAGAGTGCGGGAGGGACGAGTGTAGGCTACGGCTAGAATGAAGCCGCAAAGCTCATCTACGGCGTAGAGCGTTTTAGCTAGGAGGGTGTTACGAGGAATGTTCAGATACTCCGCATGGCCCCCGATTGCCTCGATCATCTCCGGCGGCCAACCCTGTTCGGCAAGCACTTTCATGCCGACGGTGGGATGATCGGGCGGATCAGGGTTTTTTTCATAGTCGAAATCGTGCAGAAGTCCGGTATTGCCCCAAAGTTCCTCATCCTCGCCGAATTTGCGTGCATAAAAGCGCATGGCGGCTTCTACAGCAAGCATATGTTTGCGAAGGCTTTCGCTCTGCGTCCATTCCGTCACAAGTTGCCAAGCGGCCTGTCGGTCATGCATAAAAAGTGATTCCTCCCTCTGCGAATGGTGGTTTGTTCAGATGATTATACTACCTGCTTCCATCAGAGAGAGGGGAATGCTCCACTTCGATGAGGCCACCTTCCTTCGAGCGAGAGAGGTATACTGCTTATAGTCCTACAAAGGAATTGAGGGGTGTTAGAGGCAGAAGAGAACCAAGGAGTTGTTTATCTGATTGGGGCAGGGCCTGGAGACCCTGGTTTATTGACGCTGCGCGGACGAGAGCTATTGATGCAGGCGGATATAGTAGTTTACGACAGATTAGTACATCCGGCTGTGTTGGATTATGCGCGGCCGGAAGCGTTGCGAATCTATGTGGGGAAGGCCAGTGCAAGGCATACCCTAACTCAGGAAGAGATTAACGCGTTGCTGATTCGTCATGCCCAGGAAGGCAAGCGAGTGGCTCGTTTGAAGGGGGGCGATCCTTTTGTCTTTGGGCGCGGTGGAGAGGAGGCGGAGGCTTGTCGAGCGGCAGGAGTTCCGTATATTGTGGTACCTGGAATCACTTCGGCCATTGCGGCGCCTGCCTATGCCGGAATTCCTGTAACGCATCGGGATGCTGCCTCCTCTTTCTGTGTGATCACTGGCCATGAAAGGGATGACGGTAAGGAATCAGGCCGACGCACGACAGGTTCTGCTGAAGGACGTAGGGACTGGGCGCGTCTGGCGCATGCCGCGGACACTCTTATTTTTTTAATGGGGGTCGAGGCGCTACCCGAGATCGTGGCGCGCTTGCAGGAGCATGGACGAGACCCACAGACTCCTGTTGCGCTGGTACAATGGGGAACTTGGCCCCAGCAAAGAGTAGTGAGCGGAACGCTAGCAGACATTGTGGATCGCATCCGTGAAGCGGGCTTAGGACCTCCGGCCGTTTGTGTGGTGGGTGAGGTGGTGCGTCTACGCGAGCGACTGCGGTGGTTTGACGATCCGCAGCGACAACCTCTTTTCGGTAAGCGGATCTTGGTTACCAGAGCACGGGAACAGGCAAGTAGCCTTGTGGAGCTGTTGAGGATACGCGGCGCCGAGGTGTTGGAATATCCTACTATTCGTATCGAAAGATTAAAGGATACGAACGAACTGGATAAGGCCCTGCAGAGCTTAAACGGCTATGCCTGGATAGTTATCACCAGCGTGAACACGGTTCCGGTGATCGCCGAGCGCCTTGAGGCGTTGCAGCTAGATGCACGTGCTTTCTCGATGACTAAAGTCGCTGCGATCGGGCCGGCGACGGCGAACGCTTTACGTGAGAAGTTGGGAATACGTGCCGATTTCGTGCCCACGGAAGCGGTGGCTGAGGCGCTGATAGACCAGTGGCCCGATTCGGAGATGAGAGGCAAGAGAGTGTTGTTGCCACGGGCACGAGAGGCGCGAGAGGTACTGCCAGAGCGGCTGCGTGCCATGGGAGCTATTGTGGATGTTATTCCCGTCTATGAGACGGTAGCTGTGAAGCTAGCTGAGGCTGTTGTGGAGAATTTAATGACGGGGAGTATAGACGCTATAACCTTCACCGCCTCTTCAACCGTAAAGAATCTCATGCAGGCCCTCTCTAGAGGGGCGGATGACCTCGAAGTCAGAGCGCGTTTACGTTCGGTATGCCTGGCAGCGATCGGCCCAGTGACCGGACAGACGTTGAAAGAGTATGGCTTTGAACCGACAATAGTAGCTGAAGAGCACACAATAGCAGGGCTTGTGAAAGCTTTAGAGAGCTACTTTGCACAGAGGGACTAGAAGATGGATAGACTGATCGAGCGTCCACGTCGGCTACGACGCACGGAGGCCTTGCGACAGCTTGTGCGGGAAACGTGGGTACAGCCAAGCGACCTTCTCTTCCCGATGTTTGTTACAGAGGAGTCGGAGAGCCGAGAAATACCTTCGATGCCTGGCATTTGGCGGTACACCGTAGACGACGTTTGTCGAAAAGTCGAAGAAGTAGTTCGTGTAGGTCTTAAAGCTGTGATGCTATTTGGCATTCCTTTGCAGAAGGATGAGGTAGGAAGCCAAGCTTATCAGCCGACAGGTGTTGTACCGCGTGCCATTGGTGCTTTGCGCAAAAATTTTGGCGATTCTCTTCTTATTGTGCCCGACGTATGCCTTTGTGAGTATACGTCGCATGGACATTGTGGGGTGGTTAAAGAGGGTGAAGTGCAAAACGACGCCACACTGGAGTTGTTAGCGCGTGCAGCCGTATGCTATGCGGAAGCCGGTGCGGATATCGTTGCCCCCTCAGATATGATGGATGGTCGTGTGGCTGCGATTCGTGAGGCGCTTGATGCGAACGGTTTTACGCAGGTAGGGATCATGGCCTATAGCGCGAAGTATGCAAGTGGATTCTATGGTCCCTTTCGTGAGGCTGCAGGAAGCGCTCCACAGTTTGGAGATCGACGCAGCTATCAGATGGACCCACCCAACCTTCGCGAGGCAATGCGGGAGATAGCGCTGGATATTCGAGAAGGCGCCGATATCGTGATGGTGAAGCCTGGGCTGGCCTATCTTGATGTGCTGCATGTCGCACGCGAGCGTTTCGATGTGCCTCTGGCCGTCTACAATGTTTCAGGAGAGTATAGCCTTGTGAAAGCGGCGGCGATGAACGGTTGGATAGAGGAGGAGCGCATTGTAGAGGAGATTCTAACGGCTTTCAAACGCGCCGGGGCCGACATCATCTTGACCTATCATGCGCTGGATTATGCCCGACGCTGGCACAAAATACATGGTGAAACCAAGTTGTAGGTAGGTTCCGTAGTAAGCTAGAGCGATCTTTTTCTCTTACGGCGTTCACAAAGAGATGGAACGTTTCTGGGGACGAATACGGTTTCTTAACTTAGTAGTCTTATTCGTTGGGGACAGGCAAAATAAGGAGTGAGTGAAATGGCGGAGACAACAGCGAAATCGCCTTCACAGGAGGGCTATTTAGAGAAGCTACTTGAGCTTGGTCAACTCATGAACTCAACTCTCGAGCTCAAGCAGGTTCTCGATATAGCGATGGAACAGGTGATCAAGTTTGTCGGGGCAGAAAGAGGGTTTATTCTTTTGGTAGATGTGGCCACCGGAAGGGTGTGGGGAGAGGCCATGCACCAGATTGATCGGTCGGCGCTTGAGGCTGCTTTTTCTGGGAGAGAAGGAGGCGACCAGGCGGAGATCAGCAAAACCATCGTCGAAAGCGTTCTAACGACACGACAGCCGGTGATCTCTTACAACGCGATGGAGGATCCGCGCTTTGCATCTCGTCAAAGCGTACAGTTTCACAACTTGCGCTCTGTGCTTTGCGTGCCTCTGCTGGTACGTGACAAGCTGCTCGGTGTTATTTATCTAGACAATCGTTTGAAAACGGGGGTATTTTCCGAAGAACATCTTCATATGTTGCAGGCTTTTTCCAACCAAGCGGCCACTGCTCTAGAAAATGCTCGCCTGTACGAAAATCTGCGCCGTTCCTTAGAAGAGCGCTTGCGCTTGCAGGACGAGCTCCATAAACAAGAGACTCGACGTTTGGCGATGGAAGAGGCCAATCGGCTGAAATCGGATTTCATCGGCTTCGTGGCGCATGAGCTTCGTAACCCTCTGACCACTATTCGTGGCTACATCCAGACCATTTTGGCAGACACCGATCACTCGCTGGATGAGGAGACCAAACAGGAGTTTTATCGAGCTATTGAGGCAGATGCCGATCGTTTGTTAGATATGATCAATGAGCTGCTCGACGTATCTCGTCTTGAAGCAGGCCGACCGCTGACCCTAGCGATTCGCGAGGTAGATATTCGCGCCATTCTAGAGCGATTGGTGAACCGTTATCGCTATTATAAGTTCTATACCGATCGTCATCAGCTTGTTCTCGATGTTGCTGAGGATGTGCCTCGTACCATTGAGGCAGACGAAGACAAACTCACCATGATCTTTTCGAATCTCATCAGTAACGCCCTCAAATACTCTCCCAACGGTGGTGAGGTGCGTGTTGCGGGGAGAAGAGAAGGGGATATGCTCGTAGTGCGGGTGAGCGATCAGGGGGTCGGCATGACGCGAGAAGAGTGCGCTCGACTCTTCCGTCCCTACGAGCGCCTTGAGCGAGAGGAGATTCGCAACATTCAGGGAACCGGTTTAGGGCTTTACTTGGTAAAGCACCTCGTAGACCTGCACAAGGGTACGATCTCGGTGGAGAGCGCACCTGGGCAAGGAAGTACCTTCACTGTACGTCTACCTATACAAGCCCAACAGGTTTCTTAGACTCTCTTCCATTTCAACGAAGGCATGGGGAGACAAGAGAAACCCCCTCCCTTGCACCGATAAGGGAGGGGGTTTAGACGTTTTGATGGTCCTGATTAATAGTGGGTTGCTCCATGCTCCGGGAGAGGAATGACCCAGACGTTGCGAAAACGCACTGGTGAACCATGGTCTTGAAGTAAAATGGGCCCTGGGCCGGGGTGCTCCTTGCGCCCGTAGGCAATGCCTGTCGGTTCTGGAATGATTGTGTTATTTTGTACCACAATCCCATTTTGCAGCACGGTAACGCGGGCATCTTCGATCTTTTTCCCATTGGTATCCCATCGTGGCGCGCGAAAGATAATATCGTAGGTTTGCCATTGCAGTGGAGGCTTGCAGGCGTTCAGTAGCGGGGCTGTTTGACCATAGACAGCACCGCAGTCTCCGGTACCAGGGTCGGGGATACCATAGGAGTCGAGCACCTGAATTTCGTAGAGGCCATAGGGTGCAACGCCGCTATTCCCTCTCTCCTGTCCATGGGCATTGGGCATGTACGGTTCCCAAAACTCGACGTGGAGATGGAAGTCGGTAAAGGTCTGTTTCGAGATGATATCTCCACCACGAGGCCTCATGGTGCCATGGTCGAAGATCCACTGTGCGGGTTGGTGACTACCACGGTAGACCCAGTTCTCAGCGATCTCGTTAGGCTTGCCGGTAAAGAGATAGACCACATTTTTTGCACCTGGTGGAGGTGGTACTGGGGGACTCTCTACCGGTTTGGGGGCCGTCTCTGGGGCTTGTTTCGGTAGAGAATGGGCGTGCATTGTCGCCAAAAACAGGCCACATAGGAGAGCTGGACCTAAAAGTCGTAATCCCACGTGTACAAGCTGTGTTTTGTTCATAAAAAGACTCACTCCCGAAATAGGTTTGTTACTCCTTTCGATAGACTAAGGGATTCAGTTCGCTTACAGCTAACTCTCCGGGTTTCACGCCGGGGAGCCAGGTTTCAAGATCAAGCCAACGATTTTTATTGTCGGGCTTCTCCATCACACGAACGCCGTCGGCGAAGTAGATGATCGTCATGACTTCTCGAACGCGATCGCTTTTGTTGCCAGGAGCGGAATGGAGAGTAGCACCGGCATGGAATGTGGCATCGCCTGCTTTCATGGCGCCTGCCGAGGTAAGCGGAAAGCCATGTTCGGCTACGAAGTTTCGAAAGTACTCCTCGGAGGTATCGCTAATCTCGAAGTGCCCGAGAAAACCTTGGGTGTGAGAGCCGGAAGCAAAGGTCATGGTGCCCATGGTCTCGTCGGCATCTACAAGTGGCATCCACATCGTAATCGTTTTCTCGGTATCGAGAGGCCAGTAGTAGAAATCCTGATGCCATGGAGTTGGGCCGCCACCTGCCTCTTTAAAGAGGGCTTGATCGTGATAGAGGCGCACGCCCTCAACGCCCATCAGCTCCGCGGCGATACGCGCAAAACGACGGGCGAGAACATATTTACGAACCCGCTCGTCTCGAACCCAGAGATTCATAATTTGAAGGAACGCTTTGCCATAGGTGTCACGTTGTTCGATCGGCAGATTTTGGGTGTTGTAGCGATAAGCTGCCTCACGGATGATAGGACCGTAAACAGCTATTTCTTCGGGCGAGCATACGCCTCGCAGCAGGATGTGGCCATCCCGTTGATACGCCTCTATCTGCTCTTGACGGAGTGGGTAGGGCGAGGACAGATCGGGTAGGGTCTCAGCTGACGTTATCATTTTTGCGCTCCTTTATAGGATATCATCCCTAAGATTCTCCATAAGCTTTGCTTTTTCCTACTTGCTTCGAATTCTGAACTTTCCACGAGGCCTTCCCCTCGAAAAGGGGCGAATAGCGAATGGGGAGTGGAGAGGAGCACTGTTCGCTATTCGCCTCCGCAGTATTGGGGCGAGCGGCACCGTGGGACGTGCAACGGTTTACTTCGCGAGTTCGTAAAGGGCATGAGCGTAGATTTTTGCTGCTTTCAGCACGGACTGAATCGCGATACGCTCGTCCGGCTCGTGAGCTGGTCCATCTTTTCCGTCGGGGAAAGCAGCACCATAGGCAACGGTACGTGGTGTTGCGCGTGCATAGGTTCCTCCGCCCATTGTGCCAGGTTGACTTTTCATATCTCCTGTTTCTTCACGATAGACGCGCAGAAGGGTTGCCACCGGTTCTTGATCAAGCGGTACGTAGAGGGGGGCGTGACCCTGGGTAACCTCGTAGCTCCATCCCTCCTTTTCCCAAAACGGACGTCCTTGATCCAGCAGACTATCTAACGGCCAGGTAACAGGGTAACGGATGTTATAGGTGAGAAAAACGCGTCCGCCCTTGTACTCCAAGACGCCGAGGTTAGAGGTGAGAGGTCCGGACACGTCGTCACGGTGGGCGATTCCCAGACCACTGCCGGCTGTATCTGAGGCGTGCACGACCCAATCGAGCCAAAGGGAGCGTTCAGGAAGTTCGAACTCGCACAAGACGCGGGCAAGTCGCACAATGGCATTGTCGCCAGCTGTGGGATGGCTGCCATGTGCCGATTTGCCGATAGCCTCTATTTTTATGCCTTCATCTGTGTGGTTGAACGTAATGTTACGATCCCAGTAGCGGTTTAGGAGGGTTTCGGCCTCACGTAGCGCTTTAGCGCTGCCGGCAAGGAGGGCGCTTGCATGATCGGGCACCATATTCGGACGGCGACCACCCTGGGCATAGGCAATATAGAGATCTGCGTTGTTATTTGGGAGGGGTTTGGAGAGAGTAAGGTTCACAATGCCTTTCTCTGCGTAGATAAGGGGGAAGGAGGCATCAGGGGTGAAACCGTAGAGAGGGCGTTCTTGGTTAGTGACATCGAAATAGTGATGCATGCAGCCAAAGCCGCTCTCCTCATTGCAGCCGAAGATAATCCGGACCCTGCGTCGAAGCGGCGAGCCGCTCTCCATGAGCGCTTTAGCAGCGAATAGCGCAGCATAGGTTGGGCCTTTATCATCGGAGGCGCCCCGTGCATAGATATAGCCATCGTGGATTTCGGCGCCATAGGGTGGGTAGTGCCAACCCTCTCCTTCAGGGACAACATCGAGATGCCCCAATACTCCTATATATTCGGAGCCTTCGCCAAACTCCGCATCCCCGGCATGTCCGTCAATATCGCGCACACGAAAACCGAGTTTGCGACTCAGTTCGAGAGTATAGTCTAAAGCCTCGCGAACGGCACGGCCATAGGGAGCACCGGGTTCCGGTGGGCCTTCTACGCTGGGGATGCGCAAGACCCCCTGAAGGGCCTCGATGATTTCATTCTGATGATCGTCAATCCAACGATGCAGTTTTTGGAGTGTAGGATCCATTTTTAGCCTCTTAGCTTGCTTTTGATGTGGGATTGGCGGCGAATGCATGGAGGTAGTCCGCAAGCGCCTGACAACCTTCTATGGGAAACGCATTATAGATGGAGGCGCGGAACCCTCCGACCGATCGGTGACCTTTTAGACCCTCCATTTTCCTCGCCTTGGCACCTTCTAGAAAAGCCGCTTCCCATTCTGGGTTTTTAAGTCGGAAGGTCACGTTCATGAGGGAACGATCGGCCTTTTGTGTTACGGTGGGGTCGTAGACATCAGGATGTGCATCGAGCGCATCGTAGATAAGAGCAGCTTTCTGACGGTTGTGCGCCTCGATCGTTTTCAGACCACCTTGGGCTTCTATCCATTTCATAACAAGGTTCATCACATAGATGGCAAAAACTGGGGGCGTGTTATAGAGTGAGTTTGCCTTCGCATGTGTTTTATAGGAGAGGATGGTTGGCACGTCGTCGGCCGCTTGTTGGAGGAACTCTTTTCTCGCTACCACGAGGGTAACCCCTGCGGGACCGGCATTTTTTTGAGCACCTGCATAGAAGAGGTGGAAGCGCGAATAGTCTCGTTCAAGCGCAAAGATGTCGGAAGAGCAGTCTGCCACCAATGGCACGCCGTTGGTCTCGGGTAGCGTATGCCACTCGGTTCCTTCGATCGTATTGTTGGTGGTGATATGAACATAACGTGCGCTTGGGGAGAGGTGTAGTTCGGTTGGGATATAGGAGTAACGTCTGTCTTCCGAGGTACCGGCAATATTTACGGTGCCGAAGCGTTTTGCTTCAGAGATGGCTTTAACGGCCCATTCGCCCGTATTGATATAGTCGGCCGTTTGACCGGCACGAAGGAAGTTCATTGGGAGCATAGCAAACTGGAGGCTTGCCCCTCCTCCCAAAAAAAGAACGTCAAATTCTTCAGGTGAGAGGCTAAGCACGGAGAGCACACGTTGGATCGTATCGTAATGAATGGCTTCATAGTGTTTGCCTCGATGACTGACCTCTAGAATGGACATACCGGAATTTTGTATTTCGAGGACACCTTTACTCGCCTCTTCGAGCACAGGTAGAGGTAGCATAGCAGGGCCGGCGCTGAAGTTATAGATTCTTTCCATGGAAAACTCCTGTTCCAAAAAGTTGTAACACGAATGCCGTCTGTCGTTTTGCGGCACAGTTTTTCTCTTAATACCAATACCCCAAAAAGAGGATGCGCGGTGACGAGTTAGTGTGACTTGGTCGTTTTTTTCTCGGGGAAGGGGTCCTGACGCCATTTTTGCCAATCGTCAAGGGTAGCTTCTACCATCGCATTAGCTGCGGAGCGAAGTTGGCTCGCCTTAAGCCGTTTCACGTGTGGAAGAACATCTGCTATGCAGTTAGGGGAGCCGAGGTGAACGTTGGCGGTTTCAAAGCCCATGGCGTGGAGAAGCCTCTGCTCGTCACGCTCCTGAGGCAGCTGAGATAGTTCGATACGTGAGCAATCGGGGGCAAGGCGACGAACGATCCAGTGTCCTTCGAGGCGAACAAAGGGGTCGCGGCAGCGCACGGCGCGATCGAGGAGAGCCTGATAGTAGATTTCGGGAGCGCGCTCAAGCCCTGCAGCCCAGATCGCCGCCGAGGGAAGGAGAGCTTTTGCCTCGCGAACCACCAAACCTCCTTCCCATTCGGCGATGGCAGCGTAGCGTGGGCGTCCGAGGCTGCCAAGTCCAGCAATCCGTCGTTTTAGCTTATAGGAGAGCCCTTTCGCCGGTAAAAGGTGTTCTAGGGCTACTTGAGCGCTTTCGGGAATAGGCCCTTCTGGTTCGGGGAGAGCGTCCATCTTATGAAAAAACTTTTCGGGGTTGCGCAGCTCGCCGGTAGTTAAATGGCGTAACCAACCGTGTTCTTCCGCAAGCACATAGGGACGTCCGCCCTTTGCAAGACTCTCAAGATAGCCTTCCAGAATCGCTGTGCAGGCTACGTCGGCGGAGAGGTGAAGATGATTTTCCTCAATGGCCAAGATGGCGCTAGTTGCGAGTCGAATAATGTCGAGCGTATAGGGGAAATGGGCAGCCTCATCAAAATCGTTGATGCCCCAAACAAGCCGTCCTTCGGCATCGCGCCAGGTGCCGAAGTTCTCTACATGGAGGTCGCCGACGCCAAGCACCGTAGGGGCATTGGCAAACTCTGCACAGACCTTCGGCCAACGCTGCATCCAGCGATAGAAGGTAGCGCGTAGAAAGGGGAATGCGCTGGAGGCCATGGCCTTATATTTGAGTTGCAGATCGGATTCAACCGGTACCGTGTAGAGAGCCATCCATTCGTTATAGAGCCGCGTCGCCCGTTGTATCCTCATCTGTTTCGATTCCACTTCTTCACGCAGGAAGTTTAATGACCGAGCGAATTACGTTGCCTGTCTCCATCTCATGGAAGGCGTCTTCCACATCCTCTAGCCCGATAATTCGAGTGACCATGTCGTCAAGGTTAAGCTGTTTTTGTAGGTAAAGCTGGGCTAGGAGAGGGAAATCGTGTGAGGGGAGTGTGTCGCCGGCGTGACAAACCCGCAGGGCGGCTTTGTTCCAATAGACACCGGTGGCCATATCGCCCAAATTAAGGGTAACGCTGTCGGTGGCTGCGGGAAGACCGATGGTTGTCGCGGTGCCTCCATAGGCCAGCATACGCACGGCCTGCTCGATACAAGAAGGGATGCCCGTGGCCTCAAAAGCAAACTCTACTCCTCCGTCGTAGCCATCTTCGGTGAGGGAGCGTACGGCTGCAACGGGGTCTGTCTCGCGTGCGTTGACGGTGTGCGTGGCGCCGAATTTTCGAGCCCACTCCAACTTCGTCGGGTTAATGTCTACGGCGATGATCTGGCGTGCGTGGGCTAACTTCGCACCCTGGATAACACTCAACCCAACGCCTCCACAACCGATAACAGCCACGCGCGATCCGGCAAAGACGGGTGTCGTGTTGAAGGTAGCACCGACGCCGGTGACGACTCCGCATGCGATAAGACATGCTTTATCGAGGGGCATATCCGATGGCATTTTGATGGCAGCCTTTGCATGAACAACCGTATAGGTGCTGAAGGTGCCACAGCGAAGCACCTGCGAACAAAGAGCTCCATCGCGCTTGCGATGGATGCGCTGTTTGGGGCGTAGGGCTACATAGCAGTGGCGCGGGTCTCCACGGCGGCAGGCCGGGCATTGTTCACAAGGGGCACGGTAGGCTAGTACCACCGGATCGCCTGGCGCAAGATGGGTTACACCTTCGCCTACCTCCTCTACATAACCGGCACCCTCGTGGCCGAGCACAATGGGGAAAGGCATGCCCATGCCTTCAAGTTTTTTTACCGTGAGGTCTGTGTGGCAAACCCCACTAGCCACGATTCTCACAAGAACCTCATTAGGACCTGGTGGGTCTACCAGAATATCTTCAACAACGGCGGGCGTGTTAGGGGCATTTAGCAGCACCGCTTTTCCTTGACGGCTCGACATATTCCGCTTCCTCCTCGAGTATTTTCCAACATAACTTCAACGGAGACAAGCCGATGTCCTGCATTTTCTGCTCCGATGAGAAAAAGCGAAACTTTTTGACGTTAAAAGAGTCTTTCGATACGGATATCTCCTAACAAGAGACCTCGTTTGCAGAGAGACCATATAGGTGAGGGAACTTTTTAGGAAATACTAACTGTTTTAAACTGTGTGAGTTTTCGCTGATACAGCTAAGACCCAAAGTACGTAAAGTAGTACCCTTGGAGAGAGAAAGTTATGGCGACACGAAGAGAGGTGGAACGACGTCGAAACGCGCTTATTCAAGATTTGCGCGAGGCGGTGCGTTCTGGTAGTTTACAACCTGGTGAGACGCTGCCTCCCATGAAGGAGTTGGCAAAAAAATATAACATTTCGGTCAACGTTACCCATCGTGCCATGCAAACTTTGGTGGAAGAAGGATTGCTTTGCACAGTCTCGCGCGTCGGCACGTTCGTGAGGAGACGTCCTGTCCCTCTTGAAGGATTCTATCTATGGATCGTTCAGGAAGACATGCCTTTGGCCGCGCAGCATGGTTTCGAAATGCGCATGGCTCAACTCGGTGCGACCACTTTGGCCTTGCGTCCAGGGCAGATAAGGGAGCTTTTTCATCAGGGGCAGCTTCCCTCCATTTTAGGCGTTTTTGGAGATATCTCCTCGCCGGAGAACAGGGAGATCTTTTCCTATTTCGACCAGGAGGCTTTGCCGAATGTAACCTTTGCCTCCTCTTCGTCTGGCAGTTTAGGCGACGTGGTGGCCTTTGACGAGTTTGAGGGGGGTCGAATGGCGGCCAACCATCTCATTCGCCTGGGACATCGCCAAATCGCCTTTTTGGGGGCACATACCTCTGCGAAACTGCATCCGGGCTTTGAATGGTCTGTGTTGCGTGAAGAGGGATGGCGCGAAGCTTTAGAATCAAGTGGGCTTAGCCCTCAGGGGTTAGCATTTCATCCTTCCAAGGTGCCAACGTGGACAGGAGAAGCGATGTTTCACATCGGGGTCGAGCTTGGAGAGGCGTTGTTGCGCCGAATGGGAGAGATAACTGCGATCGTCGCTGCAAACGATCGAATAGCGCTGGGGGTTATTTCGGTTTTGCGGAACAGCGGTTTGCCGACGGTACGATGGCCAGCTATGGTGGGGTTTGATAATACCGCCATCGGAGGCGCGCATTTTCTCACCACACTCTATCTGCCGTGGGAACAGCTCGGTCGGGAGGCCGCCGATCTGCTATGGGAACGTCAGCATGGACAGGTAAAGCGTGCCCCCCTTGTGCGCAGAGTGCCCATGTATCTGTTACCCCGGCTTACCTCCCAATACGGTTGGGCGGCTCGTGGAGTATTTGAGGTTATCGAGCCTCAAAATATCCTTCAACCAGCGCGTGCTGGATAGTCAAACTCGCATTTTAAATGGCTACGTCTGTTGGCAACGCTTAATGGACTTCAATGTCCAGCTCATCGCCTGCGGTTAATTGTAGGGGAGCATCGAGTTGCAGACAGAGGACGGAAGGATTGATGGGCTTTAATCGAAAGCCCAGTGGGCGTTGAGCTAGGCTGAGATGGACTTCAGTTAGGCGATTGGGCCGTCTCTCGGGGAATGGTGGGGGCGCTGGAATATATAGAGCGTTGATTTCAAGCTGTGGTGCTGGCAGCTTGGGAAGTAGGCCTGCGCTGTGTGGATAGGCGAGAGGGCCGGGTGCAAAGAGACGGACCACATAGAAACGCATTATCTCTCCTCGTGCGGTGGGAGTATAGTGGAGCGTTGCCCATAGGTTGGCTGAGAAGATAGGGCTTTCAAGGCGGGGCCACGCGCTGGGGAAGGATGGCAGAAGCCACAGCTCTCGCTGTATCTGATCGATTCGAAACCCATCTAGAGCTTTGAGAAGACTCCAGATAACTACTGCGGTGGGGTTGTCGGGTTCCGTAGCTATGGAAGACAGGTAGCGAAATCCTCTGTCGGGATCGTTCTGAGCAACAAGTAGAAATGCTTGGCTTGCAGAGAGCACGTGGGTGTAGGAGAGTAGATGAGGAATGGTGAGGGGGATAGGGATGTCGGGTAAAAAGACGCGAATAAGCGCTATTTGGTCGAGCCATTTAGCCGGAAAGTCCGAAGCAGTTGTAGGGGCCGTGAAGCTTTGGAATTGCTGGGTAATAACTTCGTTTGCTTTGGTAAAAGCCTGAGAGAGTTGCATCTTAAGAGACTGAGCATGGATCAGATCGGTAAGTGACTCGGCCGCAAACAGGGCAGCCCATGTCCACAGGATATTGGCTTGGGGTTGTGAACTAGCTACCGCTTGGATGGCTGCTTGTAGAGTCTGGGCGTTCGTTGTAAGCGGTATGAGATTATTTGTCTGATGCACATAGGCGTTACTGAGAATCAGGAGGGCAGCGGCGTCTATATTGTTCTTGGTCTGTTGAAACGAGTCGCTGAGTTTCCGAATCTCTGTGACGATGAGATCGGGATAGAGGTCGAGCAGGGGCGATAGGAGAAAAAGCCTTTGAACGAGTCTGTCTGCGGGAGGGAGGGAAGCCTCTTTAGGAAGCGCCAGTGCGCCTTGTTGATCGAGTGTTGCGTTAGTAAGCAGCGGTTGAAGGCTATCGGTTAACTTTTGGAGCAGTTGGGCAGGGAGATTAGAGAAGTTAAGGTTGTCCTGCCATTCAGCTGTAAGGGCATAGAGGGCCAGCCAGTTTGCGAGAAGTCTTTGGGCGATAGCGGTCGCGTTAGGAAAGAGGGCAGCATAGTAGGGCGATGGAGAAAGATTGGTGTGCCAGGCCACAGCAAACGGAATTTGTACTTGGTCGTGAGGTGCGAGGGTGAGATGGACACAGATGGCAATAGAGGGCGAACTAGCATTATCGAGTTGCTGTTGGCCGGTTAGATCGCCGGTTTCTTGAAAGTCGTGCCACCATGCAGCATTGGGCGCACCTGTATTCCAGCAACAGGCGGTTACCGTGGCGTCTCCTCTTTGGGGGTATGTAAGAACGGCTGTTTCTCCCTGTTTGCTCACGATATGTGCCCCGAAAAAGCCGTTCGCTGCAGGTAGTATCTCCGCTTTAAGAGGCTGCTGGAAGAGCGATGGACAGGAGATGAGGGCACTGACCTCAGCGGCAATGGGCAGCGGATTATGAAAGGTAACCACAAAGCCAGCTACGGGCAGAGTGGAGTTGGCAATATCGTGCGGAATAAAAGAGGAGAAGGCAAGAAGCTCCGTTGCTACGGGCAAAAGGTCTTGGGGAACTTGAAAATGCGCGATAGGGAAACGGCGTGTAGTGGCCAACTTGGGTAGACTAGGCAAATCGTGAAGGCTTTGTGTCGAGAGGAGCACGGCGTGGGTCTCTTCCCCAATACGAACACGCGCTGCAAGAAAGCCGATTTCATAGGGAGGAAAGGAGTGATAATCGCCGGCGGTTGGCTCCGCTGCAGCAAGGCTTGCGTCGGAGCTAAGAAACACAGCGCCCGAACCGATCCCCCCGAGCGCCATAAGAGAAGGCGACTGTGGTGCATTTTGCTGTGCCGCGTTACAGGATAGTACGGTAAGGCGAAGGAGAAGAATGGCCAGAAAGAACGAGGTTACTAGTTGGCAACGCGCCTTCATGCGTATTATCTCTCTTTTTCCTGTCGGATCGAGATTAGTATACGCCTGAAATTGTGCGTTTGCAACCGAAAGTGGAAATTTAAACATGCTTGGTTTTACGGGTACATACAAGACATTGTCCTGCTTGCCAAGGGAGGCTTTAGGGGCAATAGTCGGAATAGGTAAACCAGTTCACTGCTTAAACACTCTCTCTAATACTGTGACGCTCTCTTTGAGAGCCGGCAGTAGCTCCGGATAGCGATAGGTATAGCCGAGACGTTTTGCAACGGCGGGCACAACGCGCTGGCTGGCGAGGAGCGATTCGGCAAACTCTCCAAGTAGAAGCCTAAGGAGAAAGGCAGGAATAGGGAAAGAGGCTTGTTTGCCGTAGAGACTTGCGAGGGCACGAGCAAACTCTAAATTACTAATCGTCTCGGGGGCTACCGCGTTACATGGACCGTCGAGCGAGGCTTCCTGAAGAGCCCATAGGAAGAGGCCTACGGCATCTTCGATATGGATCCAGGGCATCCACTGTTTTCCCGAGCCAAACGGGCCTCCTAAACCGAGTTTCCATGGGTTGATAGGGAGAGAGGGGAAAGGCCTTAGCATCTTCGCTAAGGCGCCGCCCGGTCCGAGCACCGTGGCTAGTCGCATCGTCGCCACGCGTGCTCCACACTGGCGAGCGCGGTTGGCCTCGGCCTCCCACTGGAGGCAGAGCTCTGCCAAAAAATCGGAGCCGGCTGGCCGCTCCTCTGTGATCATCTTATCGTTGCAGTCCCCATAGTAACCTACCGCCGAGGCGGAGAGGAGGATAGAGGGAGGTTGCTTACAGCGATGCATGCTATCTACAAGGGTATGGGTGGTCTCCACACGAGAGCGCACAAGCTCCTCTTTATAGGCTGCGTTCCAGCGCTTACCGGCGATGGAGGCGCCTGCTAAATTGATCACGGCCTGAGCCTCTTCTAAGGCTTTGAGAAGGGAGCTTTGATGGTTCCAACAGATGCTTTCGACGTTTGCTCCGAACACAGAGTGGACACGCTCAGGGTAGCGTGTTACAATCGATAGGGTGTGTCCCTGCTTCTGTAGTTGTGTACAGAGGGCTTTACCTAAAAAACCGGTAGCGCCTGTGACAAGTACGCGCATGAACGATATGTTCCTCTCTAATGGGTGGCGAAAAGGGTAGGAACGTAGTGAATGCAAAAGATCAGGGAAATAACGGTGCTGAGAACGCCTAATACAAGGGCGATGTTGGCTTGGGTGGCGCCTGTGAAGTAGGGACTAGCGGCGATCCATCGTTTGGCCTCGATGGCTTTGCGAATAGCAATAGGGCCTAGGACAATACCGACTACAAAGAGAACAAGGCTAGCGATGGCAATTTGCAACGCTTCGGTGGCCTCTTGGCAGGGTACGGGCACAAAATAGATGTAATCCTCTGTGTCGGGTTCGTCGGAGGCCCTTGCTTTTGCTGAGCGTGACTTGGACTGAACTCGATTTTGATCGGCTGCACTTGCAGTCTCTTCTGGGGCATTTGTGGATAGAGATGGCTTGTGGGGAGGAGAGGAGGCGCTCTCTTCGGCGGACTCGTGGGTAGCGTGTTCAAGAGGTGTCTCGAGCATCGGAGGCTCTAGCGATGCAGATACTGGCTCAATTGGCAGAGATGTAGGGTGCGAAGACGTTGTCTCTGTTTCGCGCACTGTGGTGCCTGTGAAACCTGTCACATGTGTCCCCGACTCGGTTGCTATCGAGCTGTTGTCAGCTGCGCTAAGGGAATCTTCCGGTATAGAGGTCATTGCGAGGTTTTGTTTCTCGTTGTCGTCTTCCTCGATAACAGGAGGTGGCACGGAAGGCGTTGGGAGTGATTCGGGCGTAGGTACCTCAAATATCTCTGGTGGGGCCAGCAGTTCAAGAACGTTGACATCAGTGGGTTCTTTTATTTCCGGCGGGATCAATACCTCGCCGGATACCGATGAGGCCAGTGGCTCTGTCAGCTCTAGATTGTCGGTAGGCTCTTCCAGAGTCGCTGCAGGAGGTGAAGCCACTTCTGAGAGAATCGGTGGGGGAGCAACAGGTGAGGGTGGCGGTGCGGCTTCGTTGGCGGTCTCTAGGGCCTCTTGCAGGAGGACAGGGTCGAGCGGATCGGACAGCAACGGCACCTCGTCCGGCTGCGACCATTCGATGGGTGGTGGTGCTAACAGGCTAGGCTGTAGAGTTGGGACATCCGTTTGTGGGGGATCGTTGTTGCCTTCTTCTGAGGAGGTCTGTGTCTGTATCTCATGCTGCTGTGGAGCTGATTCGGTAACTATAGGTAGGGCATCTGGAGGGCTGGGTTGGTTTGCAGATGACACATCGAGGGAGTTATCCTGGGCAGCTACCGGTTGGCTAATAGGCGGGCTAACACTTTCTTGGGGCGAAGGTTTGGTGTCCATGAAGGGCGGCAGCATAGCGGAGGAGGAGAATGGGCTGGCATTTAGGGCTTCGGATTCTGTGGAACTCTGTACCTCTTGGGAAGACGTCTCCACCTGGGATGGCGCGGCGTCAGCATTGTGCGAGGTGAGCCAATTGCGCGGCAGGCCGGCTAACAGTCTGTCCTCTTCTTCTGGGGTTAGAGAGATTTTACCGGCGCGTGCCCATTTGCGTAGAGTGCCTGAAGCGACTTCATAGCGAGGATCGAGCTCAAGTGCCTTACGCACTTCATTGGCGGCATCGTCCCATTTGCCGATACGTTCGAGGGCAATGCCGAGGTTATAGTGAGCTTGTGGTGAATGTGGTTTTAGAAACACGGCTCTCTGCAGAGCCGAGACCGCCTGGTCGTAGCGCCGACAGCTATAGTAAACGGCACCTAGTAGGTAGTGTGCTTTGAAGTCTTCGGGGTACTGCCAGCAGGCGCTTTCCAATAGCACACGCGCCCTTTCAAAATCCCCTTGTTTCAGTGCACGCAGGCCTGCCTCTCTTTGAGTGGGCATCGGCCATCTCCTTCATATTCCTTAGTTTTATTTTTTGGCGATCTCAGCGCAGCTTTACAACTCGTTCATCGGTGCGCAGGTCGCGCTGTTTCAACAGATCGTGAATCGTCGCACAGAGATAGCGATTGCTATCAATTGAGAAGTCGATCCGCAGGCGGGCCTGCGGTCCTTGTCCTGGCGGTATGAGGCGCAGAGTGTCGCCCTCGTTGAGGGTGATAACGCACTCGGCTTCCTCAGCCTCTGTAGGTATCCAGTATTCGTTGCCGTTGCTACGGCGCTTCCATGGCAGGTTCATGCGTCCTGCGTAACCGACCTCGCAGACGGGTAGGCGGAACAGTTGTTGGCCTTCGGTCACGGCGTAATAGCGTGTTTCAAAAGGCACCGGAGTGGGATAGCTTGTACCTCGTCGAATAAGACGCTCATATTCGGCTTTCTGTTCCGCATCGTTGTAGACGCGAATAGCGTAGTCGTGGTGGATGATTTGATCTACGCTATATCCAGCGCCGAAAATGGCGGCTCCTTTTACCACGGCCTCAAACGGCTCCCAGTAGTGGACGCGCTGGGGCCCGAAAAGCTTTTCGAAGAGATCGCGGACGCCGGGGAGAAGAGTCGAGCCACCAACAAGGAGAACGGCATCTAGGTCGGCCTCATCAAGTTCATGACGACAGTCATCTAGCACCGCATCGGTTAACACTTCGAGGGTGCGATAGAGGCCGCGTTCTTCAAGCAGATCGATAAACTCTTGGCGTGTAATTTCGATGCGTCCGGCACCTTGTAGGAGGAAAAAGCTGCTATCGGCGATGGAGGCCTTGTTGCTGAGGTCTTTCTTAACGGCTTCGGCTTGCGCAAGAAGCACGGGGCGCAGAGCCATTTGATGGGCACGTAGCTTTTGGCAGGCGAAGTCAGCAAGCCATTGGTCTACGGTTTCTCCGCCGAGTTCGGCGCCGCGACCGGCAAGGAGGGTCGCACGATGTTGAGAGGCATCACGACCGGAGGGGTGGGTGGGATGCGTTCGAACGACGGCGAGGTCGAGCGTGCCTCCACCGAAATCCACAACAAGCAGATGCTTTTCATCGCTGAGGTCAATGCCATAACCGAGGGCGGCGGCCACCGGCTCATCAAGGGTACGGAAACGGCTGACACCCAGCTTACGGGCGATCTGGTAGAGTTCAGCCCGATAGGGTTCGTAGCTCTCCACAGGTACCGTCATGGTGAGATCGGTGACCTGTCCCTCTTTACGCCACCATCGTAAGAGGCTAATGAAACGCTGTAGTCGCGTGCGATGTGGGTCCGATTTTTGGCGTTCGTATTCTGCGGTGGCGGCCAACAGCTCACGTAAAAAGATGGTGGCGCATTGGCGAGCCGAAATAGTCTCGGTGCCCACCTGTGCGACGGCTTGTTGGCTTGCACGGGCTAAGGTTCTCTTGAACGAACGTGCGAGTGGGCCTATCCCTTGGAGGTCGAGACCGTGCAGAATTTCACGAGAGGCGAGAGCCGGCTTTCCAATGATGGCCCGCTGGGTATCTTGGAAGAAGATGACCGAGGGGATAAGAGGCGTTTGCCGGCCGGCTCATAATCCACGAGGTCCTCTAGGGCGATAGTAACCGCGTGGGTTCCAACCCACTTCGCGATAAGTGTATTGGTTGTTCCTAAATCAATAGCCCAATGTGTTTCCATACCACCTTCATGCGCGCTCGCACCAACACGCGCGTCTTTTTATATTATTGCCGCTTATTTTTATTTACGCACAAAACGGCTCAAGACTTCAAGAGGTTTCTCTTTTTTAGACTCTGCTTAAGGCGATGAACGAGCGATTCGGTAGGGGGAACGCCAATTGCCTCTAGCGCGATGAGGACGGCCCCTACCGCCGCCGGTAGATGGGCCGACGTTACACAGGCATAAGGAGCGGTTCGCTTAATGGCGGTTCGGAAGGGACGAAGGATGGAACGACCCGCACGAAAAACACCGCCGACGGTGCCAACCAAGACCTCCTGTTTCTCCATTCCCAATCGGCGGATAGCAGTAGCGGCAAGTAGAGCAAGCTCTCGACCGGCCTCATGTAAGATCTTTTGTGCGACTGCATCCCCTTGCGCCGCAGCCGCCCCCACGACTTCGGAAAGAGCGGCGATATCGGGACGCGAGAGCTTTCCAGAGTAAAGCAGCGTGTGAAGCTGCTTTAAATTCTCCAGCTCAAGGCGACTTAGAATAAGCGGTTGTAGGAGTGTGGGGGGGAGGATGCCATCGGCAGCACGGCAGCAGGCATTAAGCGCCTTTAAGGCGATCCAGTAGCCGCTGCCTTCATCGCCCATGAGATAGCCCCAACCGCCAACGAGCGCTTGATCGCCGCGCGAGTTGACGCCGTAGGCAACCGAGCCGGTACCTCCGATGACGACAACCCCAGGGCTACCAAACGTAACGGAATAAAACGCGATGCGTGTGTCGTGGCCGAAGAGAATCTGTTCTGCAGGCACCAGAGGAGTACAGATGGCCTCCATGGCCGCAGAGCTACCCGTCATGCCTAAACAGGCGGCAGCGCATCGGCTATAGGGCAGTCCGGCGTTGTGAAAGGCGCCATGAATGGCATCGATAAGGGAGCGTTGCACGCGCTCGATGCCTCCCGGCTCATGAATGTGGTTGGCAGGGCCGCCGATACCGAAACCTAGCAGATTGCCTACTTCGTCGGCAATAACCGCTAGAGTTCGCGTTTGTCCTCCATCAACACCCAGCACAAGGCGCATTTTACTCCTCATATTTGCGGCGTCATCTGCCTACCAATTCCATTTAGAGCACAAGAATTCCTGCCTTCGAGGGCGCTCCTGAAAAAGAAGATAGCGGTTAAGACACAAAACCCGCTTATAAGGCTAGAATGAATGTGCAAGGAACTCTGCGAAGGAAGTTTTCAGAAGCATTCATGTATCTAGATACCATAAGTTATCTATTGCCTATAGAACGAAAACGAGTTGTGGTGTGGTTAGCGTTTTGGCTGTTGTTGGCGCTTCATCAATGTTGTAGGGCCACGCCGCGTGTGGTTTTGCTTGTTGTCCCCGATCTAACCTGTGCTGATTTGACAACTCTGCCGCTTCGCTCGTCTATAGAGGAGTTTTCGTCGCAGGGAGCATTGGGCTGGATGGTTTGTCGTGCGGCATCCAACGTGCCACGAAGCCTGTTGACTGCCGAGGGTACCGATCGTCTTACTTCGTTGTTGCTGAGCCTTGGAGCGGGCACCCGCGCGGTGGCACCACCAGATAGCTTTTTGGCTGTATATCCCCCTGTGCCACTAGGAACAATGGGCAGCACATTGAATGTGGCCTTGCTAAGGCGATGCTATGCACTCAACAGGCGACTAGAGTATCCGGTAGATATCGGTCTTTTGGGCACCCTTGTGCATCGTAGCGGCGGGGCCACTGCAGCCATTGCGGATGCCGATAACGGGTTCCGTGCGAACGCAGCTTTGCTTGTGGCCATGGATGCAGAAGGGCATGTGGACTTTGCAGGGCCTCGGCTCTTTTGTGCAAAAGGGAACCTGCTGGCACCTGAAGGTGCGGAGGCAGACGTTGAAAAGATGTTAAGTGCTTTCAATCAACTTCCAATAAAGACACGCTTGACCGTCATTAGCTTCTTTGATCTACAGCGAGCGACGGAGGAAGCCACAGCTTGTCTGCCAGCTATGGCCGCCCTCTATCGTCAGGAGGCATTAGGGCGATTAACTAAGTTAATGCAGGGTATAGTTGAGTGGCTTCGAGGAGAGCCTGACGTCACTTTATGGTGCTGCGCCCCAGGTCCAGGCACCTACGTAACGACCGATGAGCGTTTAGCACCGGTACTGCTGATGGGTAAGGGGATACCAAAAAAAGGAACGATCTTTGCCCCTTCTACGCGGTGGGATGGTCTTGGCCTAAATAGCGACCTCTTGCCAACAATTGCACAGCAACTTAACCTGCCCAACGTACCCCGGAGTGTTGTAGGGCGTGCCTGGAAGTTTAAGGAGAAAGGAAGCGTCTCACTGCAGAGCTTTTGCGCCTATTTTAGGCAGCTTGTAACTCATGCCGAGTTGCAAAATCTTTATGGGGGATTGCCCATTCTCCAACTGTTCTGTATTTTAGGTGGGGTGGTTTGTTGGAGGCGGCGACTGCTCTCGCCGTCGGTTTTTGGGCTGATAATAGGGCTCTTGCCGGCTCTTCTATTGGTGCTTCCAGCGTTGTTTACTTTCAACGCGCTCATCGCTGGCATCGCTTTGGGAATCAGCCTGATGGTTATTGCTGCCGCGGCAGAGTGGATGTCGCGTACTCAGCGCGATGCTGTGGCCGTGCTTAGAACAGCGGCCGCCGTTTTTGTGGGATGCGTCGTTGTCGATCTATTAACCGGCTCTCATCTTATGCGCCAGGCTTGGATGAGCTACTCGATCATGGAGGGGGCACGATTCTTTGGCATTGGTAATGAATATATGGGGGCTCTATTTGGGGCCGCCTTGTTATTGCTGCCATGGTTGATAAATGAAAAAGGAAATTGGCGATTGGCCGTAATCATCTACTTCGGGATCGTGTTTGTTACGGTGTGGCCGCAATGGGGGGCAAAGGTTGGGGCGATACCCACTGGAGTCGGAGCTTTTGGTCTTGCCTTGTTCGCTGCGATTCGACAGAGGATTAGCTGGAAAGAGTTTGCATGGCTTTGTGCGTTTGCGCTGCTCCTATTTGGGGGGGTGGCGTTCGTAGACCTCCATTTTCATGGAGCTAATGAATCCCATCTTGCACGTGCTTTGAAAGGGGAGGGAGGAGGAAGTTTGATCGTGGTTGTTTTGCGAAAGCTAAGAATGGAGGAGTTTCTGCTGTTCCATAGTCCTTGGACAGCTGTTTTGTTAGGCAGTCTGATAGCCATAGGTTACTTCCATCGTGTGCAGAACGCGAACCTAGGAGTCGTTGAGCGGGCGATGTGGTTGGGATTCTATGGAGGGGTCGTGTGCGCGCTGCTGTTCAACGATGCTGGGGTTCCAGCTGCAGCGCTGTTGGCACAGCAAGGGCTGGGATTGGCGTTATGTGAAGGAGCCAAGCAAACCGATAGGTTATCTGAAGGGATTTCGTGAGGGGGGTCAACTTGCACAAGGTGAGTTTGATGCGGTATACTTCCCAAAACAAACCTAGATACCACACGACCTATGCAGTGAGGGGGGAACATCTTTGCCCAACATTAAATCGGTTAAGAAGGATGTCATCAAGTCGCGTAAGAATCATTTGAGAAATGTGGCGGCCAAGTCGGCGATGAAGACATTTATTAAGAAGGCGCGCCTTGCCATAGATAGCGGCGCTGCAGAAGAGGAGATTGCTAAAGCTCTGCAGCTCGCCTATAAAGTGATTGATAAAACCGCTGAGCGCGGTATTATCCATCGCAATCAGGCGGCACGGCGCAAGTCTCGACTCATGAAGTACTATCATAAGCACGTCCAGCAGATCGCTCAAAGTGCATCTTGAAACGATTCGGCGATTCTTCAATAGGGAGGGGTTCAGAACCCCTCCCTATATGGTTTTACACTCTTCCTGCCATAACCTACACCATGGTAGGAGGAGGGGTGAAGCTTTCGATTAAGGGGGTAGAACCCTCCTCTTCGAGTTGCTATTTAGTACCCCCTACAGGATTGTTCATTGTTGAAGAAGTCGCGAGGGAGAGTACGAGAATTTGAAGATTTCGCGCAGGGTCGGCACCGAAAAGACCGATATCGAGAACTGCGGCGCCTTTATTGGCTGTGTCGCATTCCAAGAGCTGATCCATAGCGTCGGCTAAATCGTGCCACGACCACTGTTTTGCAAGCGTGTATAGCTCTCGTGCTTTCCAGTGTACGCCGGTAATAGAAGCCTCTTTAGGCAACTCTGTTGCGATATCCTCGGGTAGGTGTGACACCTGGCTAGGATGTATGCGTCGCTCGATCAACAGTTTTGCTTGCCATAGCAGACGGAACTGGCGAGCAAGCAGAGCAAGAAATTTAGCAGCTACGGCCTGGGGTTTCGGATCGTAGCGATGAAGTTCTGCGAGGAGATGAAGTGCCAGTTCCGTCTGTCGTTTGACGACGGCATCTACCGCTGCGAAGATGACCTCTTCTGGAGTATCGGTGGCAAGCGTTTGGACGTCGGCTTTGGTGATTGTTGAACGTGTGCCGGTATAGGCGAACAGCTTGGCCAGCTCCTGTTCAAGTGCATACAGCTCCTGGCCGGTAGTTGTTATTAGCAGCTCAAGAGCTTCTGGTTCAAAGTTTTTGTTTTCCTCTCGAGCTTTTTGCAGAAGCCACTTTTGCACGATCTCTAGTGAAGGTGCGCGGCAAGGGACCAAGGCACCTATTTCTCCGATGACTTTGTCAAGCCGTGAGGTAAGAACGGTCTTACGCTTGTCTTCATCGCTCTGTGCGGCGGCAATAAGGGCTATACAGCAGGAGGCCGGAAGTCGAGGGATGGCCTCGGCAAGTCTATCGGCATCACCGCTGCGCGCTTTTTCACGCCAGACCTCCGCTCCGTGTACTACCAAGAGCCGGTGACTAGAGCCAAATGGAGCCTGGTATGCAGCGGAGAGAATGGCATCGATCGAGTTAGTAGAGGCGTCCAAAACTTCATAGTCAAACTCGACAAATGACGGCGCAATGAGATAGTGTTTTAGAGCAGCGACGGCCTCCTCTTTGAGCTTGTCTGCCGATCCCCAGAAAAGATAGACAGGAAACAGCTGCTTTTGCCAAAGCTGTTGCGGTTCATTGGGGTTGTACGGAATTTCTCTACCCATTTTCTTACGTGGCCGCCGTTACCGTCATCCTGGAGGCAGAGGCGGTGTAGTGACGCAGCAGTGTACGTAATTGAGAGATATGCTGTTTCATGGCGTTCACCTCTTCCGTTGAAAGTTCGCGAGAACTGTAGCGGGCCTCAGTATAGAGTTGGGTGATGGTTTGCATGAGGGATTGCCAGTCCCCGTCACCGAGGATTCGTGTGAGTGTATGGAGGTACTCGTCGGGTGTCATAGAAGAGGCGCGAGGGAGGCCTTTGCGTGCTAGGAAACTGCAAAGTTGCAGATAGTATGCGATGACCTCACGGTTTGTAACAAAACGTTCCGGCGCGAGCTCGGCTGTCCAGCGGTTCCGGCGAAGGCGCCGGCCTAACTCGTTCCACAGTACAAAAGTTAACAGAGCCATTACAGTGCACAAGATCAGAGCGGGCAGGGCACCATGCGCAAAGCACCACGAAAGAAAATCCTTGATGCGACCCATCGTTCCTGGAGAAGTAGTAACCTCTTGGGCACCCTCCGTGGCATCGAAAGGAACCCAACCGATTTGAGGGAAGAAGACCTCTGCCCAAATATGCTTATCTTTCTCACGTACAAGATAGGTATTATCCCCGCGCACTTCGCCGGTGATGAAACCAGAAGCGAGGCGTGCCGGAATTCCTGCGTAGCGACATAACATGACCATCGCGGCGCCAAAACTGTCGCAGTAACCCTGGCGCGACTTAAAAAGGAAGTAGTCAACGACGTCTTGGTCGGTAGGTGCTGGTGGGGCATGTAAGTTATATTTACAGTGACTTGCTATATAGGCGCGAATAGCGGAAGCTTTGTCATAGTTATTGTGAAGTCCTCGTGTGATCTGCAGAGCGAGTTGACGTAGGGCCGGATCATCATGACCATTCACTGCGGTCTGAAGGCAGGTATCTCGGATAAAAGGTGGAACATCGCTGAGAGAGGAGGAGGCCTTACGTAAGATAGAGGGATCCTCAGTAGGGACACGTGAGACGACGGTGTAGATGGATTGAATGTGCAACGGATCGGGTGCACTCAATTTTTCTGAAAGTTGATCGTAGGCCAGCGTGTTGTAGGGTACGTCGAGCGAGCGAATGTTGCCGGCACCATAGATTTGGAGAATCGTCCCACCGACAACATGCACTCGCTGCTTGATCTCCATGCTATGTTGCATTTGAGTTTCGTCTAACTCCAGTGGGCTTAGCGGCAGGATGAAGTGATGGGGCGATGTATCCACTGACCCCATAGGCCCCGTAATGTCCTCATACTGCTGAATGCGCTGGGTGTCGGACTGTTCTGCAGGAAATAGCTGTTCGGTGGGCGATGAGGTTGAGGCAGCTTCAAAACCGATGCCATTATAGAGGGTTAAGACTTCACCACGCCAGTAGAGTGGACGCGGGGAGGTTACCTCAAACAGAGGCTGATCGCTGCTCGTGACGGGCCCACTGGCGACGCGGATATGGTTTCTTTCGCTAACCTGAACTTGGGTGCTCGTTGAGCTTGAAAGCGGCAGATAGCGTTGATAGTAGGGCGACTGTTGGAAGATAGCTCCGAAGAGAGCTTGCCCCATTGCACGCAAGGGGGTAGCAACAAGATTGGAGAGCACGAGGGTGCAAAATAGGCACGCAAGCGCAAGAGCGATCTGACCTGAGTAGAGCGAGCGCCGCTGTTTTGGAGCCGCGAAGATGCGCGTATGGGTGGTACGCAGGTAGTTTTCGTGGATCAGGAGGAAAATGGAAGCCGCCACGAAGACAAGAAAATCTTGGTGGATAGCTGGGTCTGGATTTCGTGCGCTTACTAGAGCGAGCATGGTCATGCAGGGGACGCAGGCGAAGAGAACAGTTGAATCGTTAAGGAGGGTGTAGCTATGCAGAATGGAGGCCCAGACAAAAAGTTGCAGTAGTCCAAGGATGCGATCATCGGTTTGATCTTGATTATTAAAGAAGGGCAAAGTGGAGGGATTCACAAAGGTAACAACAGCGAGGCCTATCATTAGGAGGAGCAGGCCGACGGAAAGCGTTTTGACACCACGCCAGCGAAGGAAGTAGCTAGAAGCGTAGCCGAAGGCAGCAAGGAGATAGATCAGCTGCGCTCCGGGGTCATTGTAGGTATAGTTAACCGCAAACAGGCCGCTAAGCGTGACGACCAGCCCCGCTAGATAGAGCAGGATGCTAGGTCGGTCTTGGGCAGTTTGCTGTGAAGTAGCCTCACCAGCGCGATGCGTGGCTTCTGGGTTCATAGGAGTGCTCCTTTATGACAAGCCCTGCTTCCGCTTGATAGCCGAGCAAGAGCGTTTGCACTTCGGTAGCTGCGAGAGAAGAGAGGAAGTGAGAGAAATTGCCAGCTGTTGGGGGATGCTCGGGAAAAGAAGAGACGTCAAAGCCGATGACAAAGGGACGAACGGCGAGTGTTGTAACAATGTCTGAAAGCACTTGTGGGAGGACAGGGTCTTCCGTTGTGGTAATAAGAACAAGAACAAGGCCGGGCGTAAGCGAGGGATAGATGGCAGAGATAACATCGCTTAGAGGGATTTCACCAGTGGCCTCTACACGCGCTAGCTCGCCGAGTAGAAGGTGACGATGGGTCTGGCCTCTATCCCCTCCGGTGTCGAGAAAGCCGGCTGGCACGCGTCCATCGGTGATACAGAGCCGACTCCACGCTCCGGCTTCGAGGGCTTCCGTAAGTAGGGCTGCGGCCACCTTGATCATATACTCCAATGGGGTTTGAGGTTCCATGCCCCTATCGCAGCCACGATGCGCATCAAGGAGCAACACCAAGCGTGAGGACTGCATCTCCTCGAACTCCACCACATTGAGCTGACCGGTTCGTGCGGTTTGGCGCCAATGAATTCGGCGGAGGGGGTCTCCTGGAACGTAGGGTCTGACCCCAGCGAGATCTACGCTTGTGCCTTGACGGAAAGAGGCCACGATCTGTTGCAGCCCAAACTGTTCACCGCCCCCTATAACGGCTTGAGAAAGTTTATAAGGAGAAGGATAGACGATGAGTTCGCCCTCTGTTGGTACCGACTGCGTAAATGCGAATACACCGAGCGGGTCCATCGCAGAGATGTGAAAGCTAGTGGTGTTGTAAACGCCACGGCGTAGACAGCGCACGCGGCGAGCGACACGGATAGTGCTTTTTGCGGGCACATTAAAGAGCGGCTCCTCTTCGATGGGGGTAAGCCATGGCGGAAACTCTTCATACGTGCTGAGGAAAAAGCGCATGAAACGGGTGTCGTTTGAGATCGTGTAGACGATATCAATCTCTTCCCCTTCCATAGCGGCGGAAGGTACTTCTCGTTGAAATGTGAGCCCGCGCAACATGGTCCAGCCTGCAAAGTACGAGATAGCAGGCAGCGTGATGAGGATAGCTGCCATATAGTAGAGATGCTGGGCCGGAGGAATCACCGTTGCCACGGTAATAAGGCAGAGCGCTCCAAAACCGAGCACGATCCATTTACTATGCTGCATGCGCTATCCACCTTCCTCAACGAAGCGCTCTTTAATCAACCGGCACACGAATGCGTTGCAGGGCCTCTTCGACACAGCTTTGGGGCGTTATGCCACGGAGGCGGTATTCCGGCCTTACGGTAATACGATGGGCGAGCACGGCCACTGCAAGCGTTTTGATATCGTCCGGTTTCACATAGGTACGGCCTCTTATCGCTGCAAGCGCCTGCCCAGCGTGCATGAGGCACAGGGCGCCACGAGTACTCGCCCCCAAAATAACTTGCGGCTGATTCCGTGTATAGTTTACAATATCTAGCACATATTCTTGAAGGCTTGCATCTACGTGAACCTGACGTACCTGTTTTTGAATGGCGACAATCTCTGCAGCATCCGTAACGGGTTCGATCTGCTCTAAGGGACGGGTATGTTGTTGTTGGGATAGGATGCGCCGTTCCGCCGCGCGATCGGGGTAGCCCATGGCCAATCGCGCCATAAAGCGATCGAGTTGAGCTTCGGGGAGAGGATAGGTTCCGGCCATTTCAACATTGTTCTGGGTGGCGATGACAAAGAAAGGAGAAGGAAGAGGAATCGAGTTGCCATCAATGGTAACTTGGTGTTCTTCCATCGATTCAAGCAGTGCGGCCTGGGTCTTGGGAGTGGTTCGATTGATCTCATCGGCGAGCACAATATTTGCGAAGAGCGGGCCTGGGCGCACTTCGAACTCTCCCTGTTTTTGGTTATAGACGGAAGAGCCGGTGATATCGGCAGGGAGGAGGTCGGGCGTAAACTGAATGCGTTTAAAGGAGATGCCCAAAGCCCGTGCCAACGCTTTAGCGAGTGTGGTTTTGCCCACACCGGGGATATCTTCAATGAGCAGGTGGCCTTCCGCTAACAGCACGGCAAGTGCCAACTCGACGACTTCACTTTTGCCGATAATGGCTGTTTCTACGGCATTGGCGATCTGGCGGGCTTTTTGTGCAATGTCCTCAGGTGTCAAGTTGCAACCCTTTCTGAAGTTCTTGTAGTCAGTCTTACGACGAGGATAGGTTGAGCCTACACATTACAGAGATCTGGCAGAGATATATACTCCGATACGAATTGCAAAGGCAAGTTTTCTTCTTCAGTGGGGCTTCATGAGGTATAATTTTTTAAAGCGCCGCTCCTATCGGCGCTAATCGCTTTTTTAGATGATAGATCTCCATGTCAGATAGTGATGCTAGGCTTTTAGCTCAAGATACATCTGTGGCAACCCAAGGAAGCTGGCCGCTGACGCTGAGAGGCCTATTGCGTCAGGGACCTTTACCGGCTCCTGAAGATAGCGTAGAGCGGGCTTTGCATCTTATGCGGAATTATGGTGTGGAGGCTTTACCGGTAACGCTTGACGGCCATCTCATGGGCATGGTTTCGCGCGAGTCTTTGTTGCGTTATGTCAGAGAGAGGGGATTAGACGATGAGGCAAGGTGGGCCTCCGTGAGCGACTTTCTTCAGCCCGCTGAGGAGACTGTTGCACCAGAGACCCCTTTAGAGACATTACGCGAGCGTTGGCGTAACCGTTTAGACCGAAGTCTACCGGCCTTGCCGGTAGTAGATAAAGAGGGGTACTGCCTTGGCTACCTTCATCCTCTCGATCTGTTCTTCCCAGAGCCGATGTTGCGTCCGCAACTCCCACCCATTGGGGGAATGGCCACGCCGTTTGGGGTCTACCTTACCGATGGCCGAATCCAGGCAGGAGCATCTAATATCGCTCTTATAGCAACAGGGGCTTTTATGGGCCTACTGATTTTTGGAAGCCTATGGCTGTCTGGTTGGGGTCTCGAGCGGTTGGCCGTTTGGATCCCATTTGTTCCTCACTGGGTTTTCGATATGAATGCAGCGCTTCAGGATGCCCATCCATGGTGGTCGGCCTGTGCGGTATGTGTGCGCAGCGTCGTTATTTTGCCTTATCTCCTCTTGATGCGATTTTCGGTGCTAGCGGGCTATCATGCGGCAGAGCACCAAACGGTTCATGCGATTGAGCGCCGCGAACCTCTTGTGGTGCCAGTCGTCCGGAGGATGCCTCGGGTACACCCTCGCTGTGGCACCAATCTCGTGGCGGCGATGGGAATTTTTGCCTTCGTGGCAGAGCTGGCCAGTTGCTTCCCCTGGTTGCAGGAGGGTGCTATCGTGATCGCTGGCCTGGTGACGCTCTTCACATGGCGTCGTGTCGGAGCGTTTCTACAGTTATGGTTTACCACGCGCCCTGCGAGTGAGCATCAGTTGGAGAAGGGCATTCGGGCCGGGAACGAGCTTATTGAGCGCTACTTACAGAGCTATCCAACGCGGCCGCATATCCTCCGAAAAATATGGTGTATGGGGCTGCTACAAGCTCTCATTGGAATGGGAATCATCGCCTTCATTGTCTCTTACATACCCTTTCTAAGCGCATTTTTGCGCTAGAGGGCGTTCGTCTTATCTTTTTTGAGGAGTGGTTCTTAGGTGATTACGGAAAAACTGGCAAGCATCCTCAAGCGAGCCGTATTGGCAGCGCGCGAGGCCGGTGAGCTAAAGCTGACGACAGATGATTTTACGGTAAAACTCGAAATGCCTCCATCGAAGCAGTTCGGGGACTATTCGAGCAACCTGGCGTTGACGCTGCGTAAATCCGCCGGTATGGCAGACAGTCGCACGATCGCCGAGATCATTCGGCGGTATATTGAGGACCCCGATAAGCTCATTGAACGCGTGGAGGTGGCAGGCCCAGGTTTTCTTAACCTGTTTTTGAATCCTGATTGGCTCTACAGTACCCTATTGCGCATCGAGGAGTTAGGGAGAGACTACGGGCGCTCTCAAGCGCGTCTTGGTCAGAAGATCCTGTTGGAGTTTGTTAGCGCAAACCCAACGGGCCCGATCAGCGTTGTGAACGGTCGCGCGGCGGCGTTAGGCGATGTTTTGGCGAACTTATTTGCCGCGGAGGGAGCTGAAGTGCATCGGGAGTTCTATGTAAACGATGCGCTCAACTCGCTTCAACTGGAGCTTTTTGCAAAAACAGTGAAGGTGCGCTACCTACAAGAGCTTGGCTATCCCATCGCTATGCCGGAAGGAGACGTTGAGGCGGAGCCTCAGCTTGGAGATGCGAGTAAGCCGATCATTCCTTTCCCTAAAAACGGCTACTTGGGTGAGTATGTGCGCGACATCGCCAGACGTATTGTGGATGAGGTCGGAGATCGGTATGAGAGCGCAGTTGTTAAGGAGCTGCTAGGAGAGGAGGAGACAACGAATAGCCAGGCAGAAGAGAAAAATCGGTATTTTCGGGAAGCTACACTGCGCATTATCTTGGAGTTACAACGCCAAGCGCTGGAAGCGTTTGGGGTTTTCTTTGATCGTTGGTTCTTCGAGAGCAGTCTCTACGAATCGGGCGCGGTAGATGAGGTCATACGAATCTTCACGGAGCGTGGATATACCTACCGAAAGGACGGCGCTCTCTGGTTGAAGACATCGGCCTTTGGCGATGATGAAGATAGGGTTCTGGTGCGATCAAACGAAAAGGCCACCTATATCGCAGCGGATGCGGCCTATCATAGAGACAAATTTGAGCGCGGTTTTACCCACCTAGTAGATATTTTTGGGGCCGATCATCACGGCTACGTCGCGCGTTTGCGTGCTTCTGTGGCTGCCCTTGGGTATCCTGTCGATCGGCTGTACATTATTCTTACACAGATGGTCTCTCTGGTGCGCGATGGAGAGGCCATTATTGGAGGCAAACGGAAAGGTGCGATCATCGAGCTTAAGGAAGACCTTGTAGACGAGATCGGTCGCGATGCGGCACGCTTCTATTTCCTCCTGAACTCGTATGAGACTCCCGCGACAGTAGATGTAGAGCTAGCCAAGCGTCAATCGAATGAGAACCCCGTGTACTATGTGCAGTATGCCCATGCACGGCTGTGTAGTATTCTGCGAAGGGCGGAAGAGATGGGCATAGCCGTATTGCCGGCAGCCAGAGTAGATCGAAAACTGCTGACTCATCCGAGAGAGCTGGACGTTTTACGGAAGCTGGCCGACTATCCTGAGGAGATAGCAACCGCCTCAGAGCGTTTTGCTCCTCATCGCCTAACACGCTACGCGATGGATTTAGCAAGCCTGTTGAACCTGTTTTATGAGAACTGCCGGGTATTGCCCAATTCGCAGGGGGAGCCGGAGCCTTCTCTTGTGCAGGCGCGACTGGCATTAGTGAACTGCGCTCGAATCGTGTTGAATAATCTGTTAGGTTTGCTGGGCGTTTCCGCACCAGAACGAATGGAGCGTGCTGAGAACAACATGACAGAGGAGGTGCAGGAAATTGACGGCTCTTAAGTTTTGTGCTAAACTTTAGGCTCACATGCCGTCTTTGAAGAATGCCAACCCTTTCGAGAGCAGGCAGTGTAGACTCTAGAAACCGTTGAAGAGGACAAAGAGGATATCTCATACCCTATGTATGCGCTCAACTTCTATTCTGAGTACTATGAGGAGGCTTTACGTACCGGTCGTAAAACAGTAACGATTCGTCTTGGAGATAAGACCGATAAGTACAAAGCCGGAATGATCGTTTGGGTGACGATAGGCCCGCGTTTTGGCAAGCGTCAAAAGCTCTTCACTGCCATATTGGATAGAGTTGAGGTAAAGACGATAGATGCTCTCTCCCCAAGGGAGATTCAAAAGGAGAACCCAGAGTTTCGCTCTGTGGACGATGTTGTGGCGCTTCTTAGGCGCATCTATTCGAGCGACATCTCCGTCGAAGACACGGTGACGGTGGTGCACTTTTCACCGATAGAAGAGTACCCGCTACCTACTTAAGGAAGGGGTTCTATGCGGTATTTAGGATCGTTATGCAAAAACTCTCTCTTTTAGGTGTCATCGGTTTTCTTTTTCTGCAGCTTTCCTGCTCCTACGGACGTGCACAGGCGGTAAGCTCTGACCGCTTTCGTACAGGAACCTTTCGGCCCGCAGCTTCCTCTACAGCATTTACATGGCAAGTAACGGCAAGTAACGCACTGAACTGGAACCATGTGCCCTACGTGCCCGTGGGTGTTGCCTTCACTCCTGTCTCTTTCAAGGAGGGGAGTCCCTCCGCCTGGCATTCAGATGAAGCCTATCTCGATGCTCTGAAGGCACACGGCATTACCGATGTGCTGATAACTCCGCCAGACTCTCTTGTGGACGTGTCTCCTTCTGCGTTACAGCGGCTTATCGATGCGATGGAGGCAAGAGGTTTGCATTATGGGATCGGGTTTGGGAGGGGGTTAGAGCAGCCACTCACCGGTTTTGAGGTGCGCCCGGCGGTCTACCGATTTGATGATCCAAACCGAAATGTGGCTTTGTGGCAGGTGAGCGATGCGGAAGCAGCGGCCTACTTTGTTGTAGATGCAGCCGCCGATAGCAGGCTTATTGGGGCTGGTATGGCGACGATCAATAGGGGGGTAGCAAGCATCTCCTTGGATGATTTTCATGGCACGGCGCATCCCGTGGCCTTACTAGTGCCTCTCTTGAAGCTCCATCGGGATGCGGACGGAGTTGGTCTGCCGGACGTGTGGGGCGAGTTCGATGCCTATCGTGATCGCCTTCTAGACTTGCTACGGCAAGTTCATTTTGGGGCGGGCCTACGCTTTTTTCTCGATCCGCTTGGCCCAACGCTTGGTTTCAGCGACGAGGCCCTCTTTATGGTGCCCAACTCGGAGATGTTTCGAATATCTTGGGAGAGCTACCTCTCTCGTAAATATGGCGCGCCTGATGCTTTGACAACCAAATGGCAGCTCTCGAAAAGCTTTTCCTCTCTGCGGGAGATGGCGCGTCTCATTCCTTTATGGTCGCTTGGCCGCGGTTTTCCCTATTTCTACGACCCCACTACAGGCAATACCTACCGTGTAACACAACCCACTCTGTCCACTTGGTGGGACGATTTTTCTGATTGGCGTACCCAAACCCTCCGATATGCGTTAAAAACAATTGCCGATGAGTTGCAGCGCTATGTGGCCGACGTGCCGGTTGTCTATAGCGGTGGGCTGCAAAGCCTTTCGAATGTCTCGCTTGACGATTCCTCTCCTCCCGACGGATTGGCAGCAACCTTTTCGCCTGCAGTACCTCCTTCCCTAAATCGCTCGATGGCGCCTCTTTACAGTCTGGCTTCGCTCAGTCGTCCTCCACGATGGCTCATCGGAGTACCTGCTATCACTGCCGGTAGCTACGCATCCTACACCGATCTGGTAGGCCAGTTGGCAAGTCTGCAAAACCTCGGGTTTAAGGGCTTCTTCGTGACTGGGGTAACGCTCGATCATCTCGATTGGATAGAGAGGGCAGCGCAGGCGCTCACCGATTCGCCGATTGCGGCTCTGCGGACTCCTCGAGTGCTGTACTATCCCTTTCAAGCTCCAGGCCCTGCGTTTACTGGGCAGGTGCCCGGAGACGAGTCGGTGTTTTGGGTGCCGGCTCCAGTTCAGGGGATACTTGATGACTGGTGGCCTTCGTTTAGTGGCTATACCATCCACCTCCCTAGCGGAGCAGAGACGGTATTGGTTTCACTTTTAGGGCCTCGTGTGGTTCGTCTCCAAGTGCCGGATCCTCACGTAGCGCGGGCCTTTACACCGGATGGAGCCCCTGTTCCAATTAAAATTGTGGGAAAGGACCTCATCGAAGTGCACTTTGCGAATGTGCCGCTCGTGTTTACCGGCGTGGGGGAAAGCCCAATTCCCACGGAGGCCGCTACGGATGCGGTAACCTTAGTAACGATGTTGTTGCCTCATGCCAGTAAGGCCGATCGGGCGCTTGGAGAGTTACAGCGCGATCAGGCACAGATGCTTCTTCGGCGCAAGGACTATCTAGGGGCCTATACGGCAGTGCGTCCTGCAGTGGAAGGGCTAGCAGCGGCGCTTAGCCCTTACATTTGGATCGAGGGCGAGAACCCGGCACTAGACAATTTTACTGAGACCGCACAGAATGCAGGCGCCTCCGGCGGGGCCTATTTGCGTCTTTCAACTCCTGAAGAGCCTTTACAGATCATTCATGAGTACGCTGCAAGATACACTTTCGATGTAAGTGCGACCGGCGATTACGATATTTGGCTTGCCGGCACCGTTCCTGGGCCGCAAACGTCTCCTTTCACCTGGTACATTGATCATCAGCCCCCGCAGCCTCCGGCAACGGCCACACCTGTGGGGCCTCGTTATCTTAGCGGGTATTTTGGTTGGATTTACCTAGGTCGAGCATCCCTATCGCAGGGATCGCATGCGCTTTCGATCAAGATTGCAGATCCGGCGTCGGAGACAAAGCTTTATACCTTCTCTATTGATGCGCTTCTAATTACGCCATCGTCCTTGCCGTTTACACCGCGCACCACGATACGCCCCGTGCCCTTGCTCGCTTCTGACATGCCTAAGTTCTTGAAAACAATCGGGGTTGAGGCGAAGTAGACTGGTTTGGCTGAAGACTTAAAAAAACCTCTGTCCCAAAGGGGACAGAGGTCTAGGGCTGTCCTCGCTATGAGCTTTTTTTACTCTTTAGGATGAAGTACGATGAGCGTTATAGAGTTAGCGGGATAGGTGGTCTGGAAGCCATTATGGGAAACAGCGAGATTAGGCTGGCGCTTGATGGCCTGCAGATTGGCACCGCTGTAGCGATAGACTTCCGCTGTGCTTTTGGGGTAAAAGCCGGTGAGTTGAAGTGGACTGGTTAAATCATCTGCTGTCTTATTGATGACCACTAGCGTCAAAGCATGGTCCTTCAAACGCTGGGCTCCATAGACGGCAAGCTGATCTTGGTTAGCACTAACAGAATGTACCCATATATCTCCATAGGCACTGCCCTTTCCGTCGTAGTTGCGGTAGATACGAAAAGCATAGGCACCGGGGTCCGATGCTTTAGGGGAGCCCCATAGTGTGGCGAGATCTAATCCTTCGCGCCCAAAAATGCCGAGCACATCTGCTTGTGCTAGTGCCCCGTTGAGGGTGTTGAGAGCACCAAAGTTATACTCGGTGATGGAGATTTTACATCCTGGAAAGAACTGGCCTACCCACTTCTTCATAGAGGGAATGAGCGCAATAGGTCCGAAGTACTTTCCTATCCAGTCTTTTTCCACGTAGGTAGGATCCCAAAGCGATCGTGTAGCGCGCAGGCGCCATGCCTGGACTGCGGGATCGTTGTCGTCGTTAGGAAGTCCATCATCTTTTGTAGGATAGTAATGCTCATCGAGGTAGTCGAGCAAGCGCACACCGGCTTGTTCCGAGGCCTGATGCAACGCCTGCAGATAGTACTGGACGTTCCAGAGATTGCCTGGATTCTTCTCGGGTGATCCTCGGTAGGCCGCATAGCCGAAATCCCCCGGGCCAAGAACCTTGGCTGTTGGATCTATCTCTTTCACAGCTTTTGCAAAGGGAATCGTTCTTTCGACGATCTCGGTGTAGGTAGGCTGCTGAGGATGGACATCGCGATGAGTGTTCGACCATCCAAACGGCTCGTTATCCATTTGGTAGATCGGTACTCCTCCATGTGCAGCGGTACCGAACTTTTGAACGAGGTGTCGTATCCACGTTTTCTGGAAGTCGGGGGTGTTAACAATGTGAATGCGCAAGATCTGGTCGGTGGTTAAGGTAATCAGACTTCCATCGGGGCGAATGCCGTTGCCGGCGTCGGTCTGTTTTCCGTTGACGATAGGATGGACGTAGGGATTGACCGCTTGTTGCGGGCCGAAGATGGAGACCGGGAAAGAGCAGTCCCACTGGGAAACTTTATTGATATACTGGATGATAGGGATGGTGATGATGGGGCTTGCTCCTATTGAGAGCGCCTTTTGTACGTACTCATCGGAGGATTGACCCGGCACGGGATTGTCTTTACCGTTACCGGCCATGAAGAACCAATCTGCACCAGCATTTGAGGCATCTACCTGCCAGTTATACCGGGTGGTGGCGTCTCCACCCCATCGGGTTGCCGGCAGTCTGATCTCTTTAGCAAGGTCGGGGTCAACGCCATATTCGTTGATGCCGTAGATATGCGGATTGATGGGATGTCGGTTCATCAGCACGTTGACCTGTAGGGTCGGTCCTTGAGAGCGAGGGCGGATCTGAAGGGCGAGAGGTGCGACGAACCCACCGATGGCACCGGTAATCAAAGCTCGTCGTGAAAGCAGTTGCTTTTGAGCAGCGGAACGTTTTCGTGAAGACATTATTACCTCCTTGTTGAGGAATGGTTTAGAGACGATCATGCGACAGTAAGTAAAGCGCTTTACTTATAGAAACAGGTTTTTCTGTTCTATTGGTTCCCGAATAAGATGGGCCTACTTATGATGAATCGTCAGGCTTGTTTCGCTCAAACAAAATGCGAAGCCCATCAAGAGTAACTAACTGATCTACGATCTCGATCGTTCGACTTGCGCTGTGGATCAGCTCTGCTAGGCCTCCTGTGGCGATGACACGAGCATTCTGCCCGATTTCGCTCCGTATTCTTTCCACCATAGCATCGGTCTGGCCCGCATAACCGAAGACGAGACCACTTTGAATGGCGTGAACTGTGTTGGTTCCAACAGCTTTGGGGGGAGCGACAAACTCCACCCTGAAAAGCCGTGAGGCTTGGCGGAAGAGCGCATCCATCGAGATGCCGATGCCGGGCAGGATCGCTCCCCCCAAATAGTCGCCATTAGGCGCAATGACATCGAAGGTGGTAGCTGTTCCAAAATCCACCACGATCGCTGGGCCACCGTAGCGGGCAAAGGCTCCCACTGCATTGCAGAGGCGATCGGCTCCCACATCAGAGAGGGGCGAGTAGTGGATGGAGATGCCGAGTTGAACGTGAGGTGTGACAATAAAAGGCTGTACGCCAAAATAGCGCTGCGACAACTCGACCAAAGTGTCGTTCATAGTGGGAACGACGCTTGATAGGGCCACATGTTTGACGTCGCTAAGATGCAGTCCATTGTGTTCCAGCAGCGCTTTGATCAGCACGCCGTGCTCGTCGGCTGTGCGGTCGCGATCGGTATGAAGCCTCCAAGGGCCAATGATAGCGTCTTGGTGGTTTGGGTAGACCCCAAAGACGATATTCGTGTTGCCGACATCGAGTGCAAGCAGCATGGCGAGCTACTGTCCTGGTGAGTTCAGCGTTATTGAGCGGCCGAGGTTCGCTTGAAGGTCGAAGAGAACGAGCACAGGAGTTTGCTGCTGTTTTCCAAAGATAGCAAGCAAGTGTCCATCGGGTGAAAAGGAGGGTAGGGCCGTTGAAGGGGAAGCAAGTGTTGTGATCTTCTGTATCATGCTTCCTTTGATGTCGGTAAGCCAAACCGTTACGGTGGTGGGCGACTTGTGCTGAACGGAGGTGAAGGCGATATGAGACAGGTCAGTCGAAAAAACAACCTGTGTCACCGCATCTACGGCATCATGTGGGTTTGGATTGACTTGCGGCAAGCGGCTAGGAAAATCGAGCTTACGCAGGCTCCGTGCGTTAATGATAAGTTCGTAGAGCGAGAACAGAATGTAGTGAGTATTAGGACTACGACGTATCCAGACCACGCGATTACCATCGGGCGAAACCTGAAAACCAAGCACATCGCCTGTCTGTGTCAGTTGGGTTGGAATGCCGGCGTCTACCATCCAGAGGTCTCGCTTTGTTCCATCACCACCGGCTAGGAGAACGTTATCGGTTTCCGGTACCCACTGTACGGGCTGACAGGTGTCGGCTAGGTTGTGGAATGGGAGTGTAATGGGCTTTATGCGGTAACCCCCTTCGCGGTAGTCTATGTGCAGAATAAGTTGTCCAGCCTCGTTGCGGCAGACCGCAGCAAGCGTTTTGGAATCCGGTGCCCAGCTGACGGGCGCCTCTAGGTGGCTTTCAAGGGTGATTGTTTTGCCGTCGGCCAGGTTCATGAGGACAAGGTCGCCACTTCCATTACGATAGGCAAGCGTTTTGCCATCTGGAGAGAAGGCGAATCGAGAGCCCGATGCGTTATTGGGCAACAAAGGAGTGGGGGTAGGTGCTACGGCTGCAGATGCTGAAGTAAAGTCGAGGCGTAAGGGGGGCGCACTCTCGATGATCAGCTGTTTGGCATCAGGACTCCAGACTTGCGCGGCTGCAAAGATGGGCGCCAGAGCCGCGAGGCAAAAGGCAATAAAACCCAAAAGGTTTCGCACGAGTTTTTCTCCTTTTTCAGAGCATAAAGGCCACAAATAATGCCGGTACAGAGGAGAGTACCGGCCTCGGAATGGACTTTTATATTATGTCGTTTTCCCTAATAGGAGTCAAGGAGTGGCTTGCGCCACTTGTTTTTTGTCAGCCGGCGTATCTAGAAGCGCAGATAGGAAAGTTTCGGAAGGGCGGTCTTTGGCATGAAGCTCGTTACGATTACAAAAGAAGTAAGCGAAAGTTTCTGCAAAACCCTCTTCAGGGGAGGTCGCAGCATAGCCGGTTACGAGACGATGTTGCGCTTTTTGTTGCTGCCAAAGCTGGCGATAAGCCGCTCTTTGGGCTCGATCGAGGAGCTGATCCCAGACGAAATGTCCGTATTCGTGGGCAAATACCTCGATAGCAGCATCTCCATGAAGTGTATTTAGGATGCTGATAGTAGCGTCAGCATCTATCCGCTCACCACCGAACTGATAACAGCCATCCATGTCGTTAACATTGGCAGGCACATAGCCATAGGTCTCTTTAAAAATCTGCGCAAGTTGCTGATGAGAGACCTCTTGCACAATGATGATCTTATCGGTTTTCCAGATAGCTGGTAGTTGGCTGTAGAAGGCTTGCCACGTGCTGGCATGGGGGGCATCATCGTAGAAACGGAGTTCGGCAGAGACCGTTTTCGTTCCCACTAGGCTAGCCAACAGAGCAGCCATGAAAATCGTTCCCATAGAGAGGTGTTTTATGGGGTTTCGCGCTATCATTGTCTTATCCTTCCAATGTCCTCAAAAGTGGGCATGCTTTCTCAGCAAAGAGCAATCCCCGTAACAACAGAGGGTGTGTCTATTTTCGGCTATAGGCGAACTCAGCTTAAGGGCGGGTGGAAAATGAAGGGTGCAGAAGGAAATGAGGGGTTCGACGACTAATTTTTATTCGCAACATATAGAAAGGTTGCATGGAAAAGAATACTTTTTAGGTATTCTCTACCAAGTGACTTCTCACCGTACGGGATGTCGTCCGAAAACTTCATCGAGTCAAGGAGCCTATGCGATGGATCGTGCGATCTGCTGGTTTGTCAAGATCCTATGTACATTGACTATCTTTTTAGGAGGGATATTCATGCAGAGCTGTGTGAGAGGGGAGGAATGGCATGCGGCCCCGGGCCCTCTGAAAACGCGCTGGACCGACTCGGTATCGCCAACCAACGATCACCCTGAGTATCCGCGTCCACAGATGCAGAGGAGCGTTTGGCAGAATCTCAATGGGCTTTGGGAGTATGCTATCCTTCCAAAGGAGGCTGCCTGGTCGGGGACGGCTGACGGCCGTATTCTGGTGCCTTTCCCGATAGAGTCGGCACTGTCGGGAGTCATGCGCTCGGTCTTGCCAAGTGAGCGCGTATGGTATCACCGCACTTTCGAGGTGCCGTCCAGCTGGCATGGAAAACGTGTGTTGTTGCATTTCGGGGCTGTAGATTGGGAGACGAACGTATGGGTCAATGGGAAAAAGGTCGGCACGCATAGAGGGGGCTACGATCCCTTTACGTTCGATATCACCGATGCGCTAAAATCGAGTGGACCACAAGACCTGCTGGTCTCTGTTTATGATCCGACGGACGGCGAAGAGGGGGGACTACAGCCTCATGGAAAGCAGACACTGCACCCCGGCGGCATCATGTATACGCCGACCACAGGGATTTGGCAAACGGTTTGGCTTGAACCGGTACCCTCTACCTATATATCCGATCTCAAGATCGTCCCCGATATAGACCGTGCTCAACTTCACCTTACGGTGTTCGTTAACGGCCCCACAACGGGCTATGAGGTTGAAGCACAGGCAACGGAGCAGGATCATGTGGTGGCGAGAGGTGTCGGGGCGCCCAATACGGAGCTAACGCTATCTATTCCCGATGAGAAGTTGTGGTCCCCAGACGAGCCGTTCCTTTACGGGCTCACGGTGACGTTGCGCAATGCCGACGGCGCTGTGGACACCGTGAAGAGTTACTTCGGGATGCGCAAAATCTCGATAGGGCCGGATGAAAAGGGGATTACGCGTATCTTGCTAAATAACAAACCGATTTTTCAAATAGGTCTATTAGACCAAGGGTTTTGGCCTGATGGACTCTACACGGCGCCGAGCGAGGCTGCTATGCGCTACGACTTGGAGACGATCAAACGGCTTGGGTTCAACCTTTTACGGAAACATGTGAAGGTCGAACCAGACGTTTGGTACTCTCTTTGCGACCATCTTGGCATCCTGGTGTGGCAAGACATGCCCAGCGCCAGTCGCCCGGCGAATTTGGATCCGGAGATGCTGGCTCAACGCGATCAGGAGTTCGAAAACGAGCTCAAAGCGATGATCCGGACGCATTGGAACCATCCCTGCATCATCATGTGGGTGCCGTTTAATGAGGGATGGGGACAGTTTGATACGCCGCAGATTGTCTCCATGATAAAAAAGCTGGACCCCTCTCGTCTAGTGGATAATGCGAGTGGATGGACAGATGCGGGGGTTGGCGATGTGATTGACATGCATAACTATCCAGGGCCGGGTAGTCCGAAGCCGGAACCACATCGTGCGGCCGTTCTCGGCGAGTTTGGCGGGCTTGGTTTTGCGATAAAAGGGCACACTTGGTCACAAAAATCTTGGGGCTATCAGGGGCTTCCTAATCGCGAGATGCTCACGTTGCGCTACGCTCAATTGTTGCAAAAGGTGTGGCAGCTACGCGAAAATCCGGGGCTGTGCGCAGCTGTTTACACACAGTTGAGCGATGTGGAGACAGAGTGCAATGGGATCATGACCTATGATCGTGCAGAGATCAAGATGAACCCGAAAATCATGACGGAGGTGAACCAAGGTAAGTTCGATAACGTACCTCCTTTTCCAGAGCCTGCCGTGCTGACAAAGACCATCCTTTGGAGATATACTACCAAGAGCCCGGGAGAGGGGTGGTTCCTGCCAGGCTTCGACGACTCGGGATGGAAAGAGGGGCCGGCAGGGTTCGGCACCCAGGGTACTCCAGGAGCCATCGTTCATACTGAATGGAATACGGACGATATTTGGTTGCGACGCACGGTAGACCTGAACGCCGATCTCCTAAAGCATCCTTTGTTGCTTATCCATCACGATGAGGATGTGCAGGTCTATATCAACGGTGTCCTCGCATTTGAGGAACCGGGCTTTTTGACGGAGTATGAGGTCGTGCCGATACGTCCGGAGGCCCTAAAAACCCTGCATCCTGGACCAAATCTACTTGCGGTGCACTGCCACCAGACGACGGGAGGTCAGTATGTGGATGTGGAGTTTGTTGGAGAGGCGAGTGAGGTGGAGAAGACGGCGCATGCTAAGTAGAGTGCTTTGCGCTATCAGCATTTTGTGCGCGACTGTGGGTTTAGGAGGGGCGGCGGCAGTATGCGGTGCGAAGATGCTGCCGCGCTCCTTCTGGCCAGGGATCGTTCAGCCGTTCGATATGCGCGATGTGCGGTTGCTCCCAAGCCCATTCCTCACAGCTCGTGAGGCCGACGCACACTATTTGCTCTCCCTCGATCCGAACCGTCTGCTCTATAACTTTCGTGTCAATGCAGGGTTGCCACATCCGGGGCGACCATTGGGCGGCTGGGAATCGCCCGATTGCGAGCTGCGCGGCCACTTTGTGGGGCATTATCTTTCCGCCTGTTCCTTGCTTTATAGAGCGACAGGGGATGAGGCATTCAGGCAACGTGTGGACTACTTGGTGGCCGAATTGGCAAAGTGTCAGGAAGCGTTGGGAGGCGAATATCTTTCTGCCTTTCCGACCTCTTTCTTCGATAGGTTGGAAGCGGGACAACCGGTTTGGGCACCCTACTACACCATTCATAAGATCATGGCCGGGCTGGTGGATGCCTACACGCTTTGCGGCAATAAGCAGGCTTTACGGGTGGCGGAGCGCATGGCGGCCTACTTCAAAAAGCGTACCGACCGTCTCGCCCCCTGGCAGATGGATCGGGTGCTGCAGGTGGAGTTTGGTGGAATGCCGGCAGTGCTCTACCGGCTTTATACACTGACTCACAATCCGGACGATCTCGTGTTGGCCCATCGTTTCGATCAAGCCTCTTTCTTAGGGCCTCTAGCTCTTCATCATGATGATCTCACCGGTATCCACGCAAACACCCATATTCCAAAGATATTGGGGGCAGCGAGGCGCTATGAGCTGTTCAGAGACCCGACCTACCGCTCCATTGTTAGCTATTTCTGGGATCTGGTGACGCAAACACGCTCTTATGCCACTGGTGGAAGCAATGCAGGAGAATACTGGGGCCCGCCGAACCGATTAGCAAATACGCTTGTCTCCAATAATCAAGAGACGTGTACGACCTATAACATGCTGAAGGTCACGCGTACCTTATTCACCTGGACAGCAGATGAAAAGTACGCTGATTTTTATGAGCGAGCCCTCTACAATGGCATTCTCGAAGCCCAAGATCCTCAGACTGGTATGATGATCTACTACACGCCGCTTGCAGCCGGTAGTGTGAAGCAGTGGGGGACGCCAACCCATTCGTTTTGGTGTTGTTACGGCACCGGGGTCGAATCGTTTGCGAAACTGAACGACAGTATCTATTTTCATAGCTCGGATGCTCTTTATGTCAATCTCTTTATTCCATCGGAGCTAGATTGGCGGCAAAGGGGCCTTCGTCTCGTTCAGGAAACGACCTTCCCTGAGACAGACACTACCGAGCTGCTATTTCATCTACATACCCCCACAAAACTGACGCTCTACCTTCGAGTGCCCGCTTGGACAACTGCAGATTATCGGGTGTGGGTAAATGGGAGACCGTTCAGGTCTGCCGTAAAACCGGGTTCGTATCTCCCTGTGGAGCGGGTATGGCGCGACGGCGATACGGTTAAGATGATGATGCCCATGCCACTTCACACCGTACCTATGCCGGATGATAAGGACATGGTGGCCTTCACGGTGGGACCGATCGTTTTGGCCGGCATTATCACGCCAGAGGTGCGAGAGACCTACCTGTTAGATGCGCACGGCATGCCTCTAGCAGCCGGCTATTTCCCTGTCAACGGCGGTTCCATGCCCATGCTACGCCCTGTTGCCGGCTTGCCTTTAGTATATAAGAGCGTCGGAGCCGATCCGACGATCACCTTCATTCCACTCTACAAGGTGATTCATCAGGCTTATGGAGTCTATTGGAGATTGATGGACAAGGGTAGCCCACAATACGCTCAATTTAAAGCGGCCATGGTGGAGCGAGCTCAGCGAGATGCTCTGGTTGTAGATAGGATTCAGCCCGGCGACGTGAACTCGGAGCAGGCCCATCATTTGCAAGCGCATGACAGCAACACCGGTGTTTTTAATGGAGGGCAGTGGCGCGACGGTACCGGCTCTTTTTCCTGGCAGTTAAAAGTGCTACCCGACCAGCCGATGGTGCTCTCTTGCATGTATTGGGGAGATGAGGGGGGCGAACGCGTTTTCGATATCCTCGTGAATGGGCAAAAGTTAGCTACTCAGACACTACTTCACAACCACCCCGGCGCTTTCTTTGAGGTAGATTACCCTATTCCGTTCGATTGGACGCGCGGAAAACAGAGTATCACGGTTACTTTTCAAGCGCACCCCGGGGCGATTGCAGGGGGTGTTTTCCGATGCGAGGTGCGCCGTCAGGCATCCCCATCGCAGTCGGTGTTGAAAGAGAGATAGGTAGGAAACGGCACCATGAAGATCACCGATATTGAGGTCTATCTAACGTGTCTAGGTAGAAACTATCTGTTCATCAAAGTGCTGACGGACACTCCTGGGCTATGGGGTATTGGAGAAGGCACGCTCAACGGCAGTGAGCCGATCGTGGCTTCTACCATCCAACATATCACTCCATTACTTATTGGACAGGATCCCCAGCGCATCGAAGACATCTGGCACCTGGTCTATCGGCAGGGATACTGGCGTGGTGGCCCCATCTTCATGGCCGCTCTTGCCGCGATAGACCTAGCGCTTTGGGACATCAAGGGAAAAATCGCTAACCTGCCGGTTTATCAGCTGCTTGGAGGGCGGGCAAGGGATGGGGTGATGTGTTATAGCCATGCAGGAGGTCGGGATGAGCAGGAGTGTGAAGATAACGCTCGTAAGCTTATAGAGCAGGGGTTTCGGGCGGTTCGATGTCAGGTAGGCCCTTACGGAGGTGCAGGCGTTATCGGCGAGTTACCACCCTTGCATCCGGAAGCTCCCCCAACGAGCCTCTATGAGCCAACGCCCTATCTACTACAGGTGCCCAAACTATTTGCTCATTTAAGAAGCAAACTCGGCATGGAGGTAGAGCTGCTGCACGATGTGCACGAACAGCTTGACCCCATTCAGGCGGCGCGGCTCGCCAAGGAGGTCGAGCCGTATCGCCTTTTCTATCTCGAAGACCCTCTTATGCCGGAGCATCGAGAGAGTTGGCCGCTTGTGCGTGCGGCATCCACAACCCCCTTGGCGATTGGCGAGATATTTACGTCGCGTTGGGACTGTCTGCCGGTTTTTATGAATCGGTGGATAGATTACATTCGCATTAAGCCTCTTCATGTGGGTGGCTTGACAGAAGCGCGCAAGATCATGGTGCTAGCCGAGCCGTTCAATGTACGAAGCGCTTTTCACGGGGCGGCGGATATAGGGCCTGTAGCCCAAGCAGCTTCCGTGGCGTTACAGATTACGATCCCGAACTTTGGCATTCAGGAGTGGACACGATTTCCGGAGCCGGTTTATGATGTTATCGAGGGTATTCCTGAGATGCGACAGGGCTTTCTTTACCCCACTGAACGCCCGGGTTTAGGGATTGAGATAGATACAGCGAAGCTGCAAAAATATCCTTATAAGCGAGCTTTCATGCCCATAGTGCGCCGTGCCGACGGTACGATGCATGTTTATTGAGGCGTTCGTCATAGGGTTGGCCTATGCCATGTTCGTAACGCGTAGCGATCGGCCGTAGCCGAGGGCATTAAATCTCTGCTTTTAGTTCAATGTAGGCCTATTCTTGATAGCGAATAAGGCTGATGATCGGGTAGTTTTCGAGGGCTTTTCGCCCCTCAAGAAAGTCTAGCTCGATGAGGAAGCAGAGGCCGGCTACCTGCCCTCCAGCTCGTTCCACAAGTCGAGCGGCTGCGGCCGCTGTGCCTCCGGTTGCAAGTACATCATCCACAATGAGCACTCGTTGACCCGGTTTAATGGAGTCCGTGTGTATCTCTACGGTGTTGGTGCCATACTCCAGAGCGTACTCTTCAACAAGACGATTGTAGGGCAGTTTGCCGAGCTTGCGTAGCGGCACGAAACCAACTTCCAACTCGAGCGCCAGCGGGGCGCCAAAGATGAATCCTCGCGCTTCGATGCCCACGACCACATCCACCTTTAGGGGGCGACTTTGTTCGGTCATCTTATCTATGACCTGTCTGAGGGCATCATAATCTTGCAATACCGGTGTAATATCCTTGAAAAGGATGCCGGGTTTTGGAAAATCCGGCACATCACGTACAAGAGCTTCAGCCAAAAGTTTTTCCATAGAGAACTGTGCGGGGTCTCGACGCTTGCTGTTGAAGAACCCGCGTTTACCTCCTTTCCTATTGCGTAGATGATTGTTGTGTTGGGCTTGGCGGATCTTTAGGGAGTTCTGCACACCTTGATATATGATACTCCCACAAGTTCGCATGAAACGCGTTCGTTCGACACATTCTACGGCGAGAGGGAACGCGTCGTAGACTTTTGGGACGGCAAAGAGGGGGACGCGACAGATGTGAACAGAGAGTGCCTCCACATTTTCCCGAGCATTCTAGCACAAGAGGTCGCTTGCAAGCCATTGGACAGTTCGTTTAGGGTTCATGGTGGCTCGAAGCGCCGATTAAGCGTTCGTGCAGGGTATCGAAGGGGGGCTGCAGAACACCTATTTCTGTGATGAAGGCTTGAATTAGCTCGGCGGGGGTAACATCAAAGGCTGGGTTCAAAACGGGCACGCCTTCTGGAGCAATACGGTTACCTTGAATATGAGTGACCTCTTGCGGATCACGTTGTTCGATAGGGATGAGGTCTCCTGATGGAAGGCGAAGGTCAAAGGTGGAAACGGGCGCAGCCACGTAGAATGGAACACGGTGGTAGTGGGCAAGGACGGCGAGGCCGTAAGTGCCGATTTTGTTGGCGGTATCCCCGTTGGCGGCGATGCGATCGGCCCCGACGATCACACAATCAATCTTTCCTTCACGCATGAGCACGGCAGCCATATTGTCGGTTATGATGGTGACTGGAATCGAGTCTTGGGCTAACTCCCAAGCGGTGAGCTTCATGCCTTGTAGGCGCGGCCGCGTTTCGTCGGCATAAACCTCCACCGTTTTGCCTAGTTCCACGGCAGCGCGGACGACGCCGAGGGCTGTGCCGTAGCCCACTGTGGCGAGGGCACCGGCATTGCAGTGAGTAAGTACGCTCGCGTGCTGAGGAAGGAGTTGGGCGCCATGGTAGCCTAAACGCCGATTAATTTGGAGGTCCTCCTCAAGCATGCGAAGTGCCTCTTCTAGAACGGCCTGACGGATGTGCTCCACGCTATCTGAGGCCGCGCGTGCGACGGCAAGCACACGGTCTACAGCCCAAAAAAGATTGACGGCGGTTGGTCGGGCGGATCGAAAAGCTTGGGCCATCCTTTCGAGATGGGCGAGGAAGGCGTCACTGGTAGCGAACGGAGGGCTATACTGCGCACCAAGTGCCATCCCTAACGCGGCCGTGCAACCGATGGCAGGGGCTCCTCGGACGACCATTGTGCGAATAGCCTCTACCACGTCTTGCCAGTCGGTGTAGGTTATGTATGTAAGGCGGTGAGGAAGAGCGTTTTGATCTATCAAAACCAAACGTCCCTCGCGCCACTCGACTGTTTGCAGAGCGGTTCCTAGCCGTTTCTCGGACATCGTTTAAGCCTCAACCTTGGCATGGTCGAGCGCATGATGGCAAGGGCTATCGAGATCGAGAGGAATTCTCTGAACGAGCTCTTTGACAACTTTCTTGATACGTTCCGCGTTTTTCAGAAAGGTGTCATAGACCTCTTTCTGGGTAACGGGCGCTACCTCGCCTTCGGCCACGAGGCCGCTATCGTAGTCTGTGATAAGCGAGATGTTCACCACAGCGATATTTTGTTCGAGGGCCAAGTAGGCTTCTGGATATTGAGTCATGTTGATCACTTCCCATCCGGCCTGGGTAAACCAACGGCTTTCGGCTTTCGTGGAGAAGCGAGGGCCTTGAATGACCACTACCGTTCCGCGTTCATGGACGGGAATGCCTTGATCCCGAATGACCTCGATAGCAAGTTTACGCAAATGCGGGCAATAGGGATCGGCACTGGAGACATGATAGACCTCCGGGCCGTCGTAGAAAGTATCCTTTCGGTTACGGGTTCGGTCTACATACTGATCGCAGACCACAAAATCGCCGGGTTTAATATGGCGTTGCAAACTGCCTGCGGCGCACGGGCTGATGAGAAAGCGTACGCCAAGCCGCTTCATCGCCCAGATATTTGCCCGATAGTTAATAGCGTGTGGGGGGATGGTGTGGTGTCGCCCGTGTCGAGGAAGAAAGGCCACTCGGCGATCCGGGAGGGTGGCGAGAAAGACGTTATCGCTCGGAGGGCCGAACGGGGTATCCACAGCGATCTCCTCTACCTTTTCAAAAAGAGAGTAGAAACCGCTTCCACCAAAGACTCCGATCTCCGCGGTAGGGTATGTGTTATCTGAAGGCATCCTACTGTAAAAAGCTCCTGTACTGAAGTGTTAACTATGAAAATGAGGAACGATGCACGGCGTCTATTTTACCCTCTCACAGCGAACTTTTGTGGGAATGGGTGCCAAAGAAAGCCTGGAGAGTTCGGTAGGCTCGGCGCTCTTTTCTAAAGCACAGAGGTATGTAAGAAAGAAGATGGTTGACCGAAAATCGCTCTATGGCGGTAAGATACAGGAGTTTATCGGTTGTGCAGTAGAAGAGAGGAATGTGGTGATAAAGAGAGCGGTTTTTTTGGATAGAGATGGGGTTCTAAGCGTAGAAGGCGGCGACTACGTAACCCGTCCTGAGTTGCTTAGAGTGTTGCCAAGGGTAGGCGAGGCGATTGGACGTCTAAACCGGGCTGATTTTAGAGTTATCATTGTCACCAACCAATCTGCTGTAGGACGGGGATTAATGACGGTAGGCGATTTAGAGGAAGTCCATGCGCGGCTACGGGCAGAAATTGCCTCGGAGGGCGGTAGGATAGACGCGGTCTATTTCTGCCCTCACCGTCCAGAAGAGGGGTGCTCCTGTCGCAAACCAGCCCCGGGAATGCTCTTGCGTGCTGCAGAAGAGTACGATATTGAACTTCCACGAAGCTATATGGTAGGCGATTCTCCAAAGGACATCGCAGCCGGGGCGGCGGTGGGCAGTCGAACCGTGCTCGTTTTAAGTGGGCACACGCGAGCCTACGAGCCATCTCGTTTTGCCGCGCCGCAACCCGAATGTGTCTGCGCCGATCTATGGAACGCCGTCGAGTGGATACTTTCAGTAGAGGCTGCCGATTCCGGTTCCTAAAGCCTGGCCTGCTGGGCCGTAGCCAAAAGCGCGGAAGAAGGGGAAAGCCGTGATACGAATGGAAAGATAGAAGGCACGTTCGGGACGAAAGCCTCCCACGTTATTGGTGTAGGTGAGGCTCATTTCGAGGCAGTCCCAATCGTGGATGATCTGGAGATTTTGGGCGGTAAAGCTGCCGGTTAGACCGTTGTAGAGGTAGAGGCCATTAATACGCCATGCGCGTCCAATAGGGATAGAGAATTGGGTGTTCAGTTGGGTGATTTTCCGTCGAATTCCAGGTTGCTGCGGGTCTATATTGGCGAGAATGTCGAGTCCAAAATCGTTTTTGCCACGTAGGCTCAGCTGATTGACGAGAGCAAAGAAGCGCCCGCGATTTGGATCGTAGACTTGTGTGGCGTCGAAACGGACGGAGGGAGTAGGACGCCACATGAGGCGTGTTGAGAGGGATTGCCAGGGCAGAGTGCCGGGCGAGTGAGTAAGATCGTAACCAACGCGAGCTGTGAATTGAAAATGAGGGTCATCTAAGTAGCCACCATCAAAGGAGAGATAGTGGGAGCGTCGCAGTTGATCGAAGTAGAAAGGGGTTGCCCCTTCCGGCTGATCGTAGACGTAATCTATGTCAAAACCGGAGCGGCCCGCAATATGTTGGCGTAGATGCATATCATCGTGAAGGCGATATTGAGCAGCCCCATCACCATAAAAGCGTTGTTCGAAACCGAGAGCGGTTGTAAGTTCGGTTCGCCCAGTCAGGAGAGTAATAGGCTGGGTATTGAGGCCCAAAAGCACGCGATCGGTATTTACCTCCGAGCCGGGCTCGGAATACTGTCCTACGCCTAGCTCGAGGGTTGCTGGCAGCTTTTGCAACCAGCCACCACGGAAGCGATAGGTATTGACATCCATTTTGAGCTCCGGTAGTTTTTGCAGCACGCCAAACGTGCCTCCTGTTTGAACCCCAATAGGAGTAGAGCCATTTGCCACCAAGGAGAGAGCGTATTCACGCGAATCGTGTTGGTAGCTGAAGTTTTCATCGAGCCGTTCCGATTTTGAGGAGAGGCCCGAGCCGCCGGAGAGCAGATCGGAGAGCTCCAAGTCGAAAGACAGACTGTTATGGGTACTGCCGGAGGAGCCAAAGAGAAAGTCTTGTTTGAGACTTCCGGTAAGTTGACGGCTAAAGAAACCAGGTGAGAAGCTGGTGGCAAGATTAAGTGTAAGGTCGCCGTCCGTTCCATGCAGGGGGTCAGTGTGGTTAAAATCGAATCGAGTCGTTTGGGTGTCGTAACTGACGGTGCCCGTGCCAAAGGTATAGCTATTGCGTTGCAGTTCCGAGTCGATCGCAATGCGATTGTTGCTTCCGATATTCTGTTGGTGTTTAAAGCTGGCGCTGAAGTTGGTGTTAAAGCCTTGCGAGAGGTAGCCTTGCAAGCTGAAGAGCCCCCCGTTGGTAGGGCCGAGGCCGGTGCCGAGCCGTGGAAGCCGGTTTCCTATGCTACCGTAGCCATAGGCTGAGACGAGCACGCCGTTATCTGCTGAGTAGGCTTCGTTTGTTGGTGTTGTTTGCGTCGTCTGTTTTCCTGCGAGGTACTCTTGTTCGAACCGGTAGCCAATGCCGCGTTTCTGGGTGACGTCGAGACGGATGAGGCCGGCGGCGTCGCGACCTTCCGCGAAGGCGTAGGGGAAGCGGGCGAAGTAGCCCTCGTCTATGTTTTGACCAAATTCGGGCAGGTAGTTAGTCCGTGGGCGTTTAGGGAGGCGCTGATTGAGTGGGATGACAAGTTCTGGCAGCGTAAGGAGTTTTACTCCAAAGAAGAAGATGCTCACCTTACGGAGCGTAAGCTTTTGGTAAGGTATCAGCTCTGCCGAGCCTATTTGTAGCTGATAGTGTGGGGTTGGTAGCGTGCAAGTGGTGGCCGAGAGGCTCTGCCCAAACAGATAGCCGGACTGGTTGCCTTCGAGTTCCTGACCTTTTAGGAAGATGGGCGAGTAGATATTTCCGTTAAAAAGGGAGGGGGTCAGCATGCCATGAGGGTTGCCCAGTCGAAAGCTTCCATCGGGAGGGTAGAAGAAGATAGTATCGGCTGTAGCGGATATTCCGTTGCGTTCGATACGTGCATTGCCGCTAAAAAGGAAGCCGTTTTTAAAACTTCCATCCATTCTATCTGCACTGATGGTAGTGCCGAGATAGCTAATAGATATGCCGCCGCTGACATGGTAGACACCGTCCGGGCTAATACTGAATGGGCCTTGCAGATGGATTTGAAAGGGTTGTTGAGGGGGAGGTGATGGCGGATGGAAGAAGGCAGAAGGAGGCGGTGTAGAGGAACTTACAGGTGGCGAAGCCTGTAAGGGTGCAAATAAAGCCCAAAGCTTGAGCAACACTAAGGATACGACGATAGGCATAGGGCATGGTAGGGGGAGAACTGGGCAACGGCCACATTATGACATATTTACGAGAGAGGCAGAAAGTGGTGACAGACTATTGGGGCTCTTGGCCAATACGTACCCATGCGTCCCATTTTTGACCGAGCGAGATAGGCTGAGCAAGGATGGGGTCTTCTGTACGGTTGAGTCGAGCGAGTTCCTGAGAGATCCAGCACTCTAATTCCTCTTGCAGTGTTTGAGCTTCGTTCACATGGGAGTCGGCCAGATTCTGAGATTCTGCCGGGTCTTGGACGAGATCGTACAGCTCGAGAGGTGGCATGCCGTGTCGGTCGGGGCGGCGGGCTAGGATCAGCTTATGGTTTCGGGTGCGAAGTGCCCACTTCGATTGCCAAGTGTTTTCGCAGCTAATAATTCGATCCCACCCCTGGAGAGGACGGTTTTCAACGAGGGGTTGCCAAAAGCTTCTTCCCTCCATGTGGGGCGGCGGCTCTGCTCCCGCAGCGGAGAGTATGGTAGGTGCTATGTCTAGATGCTGAACCATCTCTGAAATAACCATGTTCGGCCTAATATACTGTGGATGGCGCATAATGAGAGGGACGTGGATGGTCTGATCGTAGAGCCCATGGTGATCAAAGTAGATATCGTGTTCGGTAAGGCTTTCGCCGTGGTCGCCGGTAAGGATAACGAGTGTGTTTTGCTCGAGATTTTCTTCGGCAAGCGCGTCTAGAAGTTGGCCGATGCCCTCGTCCACATGGCGTATTTCGGCATCGTAAAGAGAGGAGATATAGTTTACGTCGCGAACAGGGCCTAATTTTTTAAACCAGATGTCGTGAAACATGCCCCAAATTGGCTGACATCTTACCCGCTCCATTGTATCAGGGCCTGAGAAAGGGTCTTTATCTGGTGGGTAAAACATCCTATAACGTTGGGGGGGCAGGTAAGGAGCATGTGGCTCCCAATAGTGGAGGAACAGGAAGAACGATTCTGTTTTATGTTGACGTAGCCAGGGGATAGCCCGCGCGTTGATCTCCTCGCAAGATACAAGCAGTCGCAGTTTGTGACGGAAGCTAGGGTTAATATAGAACTCGTAACCGCGGGCAAGCCAAGGTTTTATGTCGTACAGGTTATCTACAGCTGCGGTAGTATAGTTAGCCTGCTGAAGTAATTCGGGTAACACGGGAATTTTGCGATCGAGGTCTACTTGACCACCGTGGCAAACGATGTTATGGCTAATAGGGTGAAGGCCAGTATAGATGGTGGTATGTGCAGGGGTAGTAGGAATGCCCGGTGCGAAGCAGTGCGTGAAGCGTGCACCCTGTGCAGCAAGGCGGTCTATGTTGGGCGAAGTAGCGAGTGGGTAGCCATAACAACCGAGGTGGTCTGCTCGAAGGGTATCTATGACGATCAAAAGAACATTCATCCGTTTCCCGCTTCTAAAAGAGACACAATTTTCATCATATGCTGAAGTCTTCTATAAATTATAGCACGCGAGGCGGTCTTCTTACGTAATACTATATTGGTAACTAAAAGTTGGTTTTGCGACACTTTGCGTGCTAGGTTAGGCCGTAGTGAGAAATAGGTGAGATAAGCGGGTATACTTTGCAGAGAATAGGGCCTGTCCAGGTTTGTAGCATCATCGAAAGGCGCTTCGCAGTCGCCTAAGTCTTTTGAGCGCCAAGAAGGACAGAAGGTTTCGATGGCCATAGCGCGTGGAACATCACCCAAAAGACCGTTGAATCGAGTGATCGCCAGTTGCCCGCCCTCTGGAATTCGTCGGTTCTTTGATATCGCGAGCCAGATGGAGGGGGTGATCTCATTGGGGGTAGGCGAGCCAGATTTTGTGACACCGCAATCTATTCGTGAAGCCGGAATCCGCGCTCTCGAGGAGGGGCACACCTCTTACACGGGCAACAGCGGTTTACCAAAGCTGCGGGAAGGCATTTGTAGCCTATTAGAGCGGCGGCACGGTGTGCGTTACGACCCGGAAAGCGAGTGCTTGATTACGGTTGGGGTGTCGGAAGCGCTGGATTTGGCGTTACGGGTGTTGATCAACCCAGGGGATGAGGTGATCGTGCCTACGCCATGCTATGTGGCCTATGAGCCGTGCATTCAGTTTGCCGGCGGCGTAGCGGTGACGATCCCGACCTACATGGAGGAAGGATTTCGATTAGACCCGGGGCGCGTGGAAGCCGCCATAACATCAAAGACCAAAGCCATTCTTATCGCCTCTCCGGCCAATCCAACGGGTGCGACGCAGTCACGAGAGAACCTGATTCGACTTGTTGAGATCGCCCACCAGTACGATCTCTATATTATTTCAGATGAGATCTATGAGCGTCTCACCTATGAAGGCGAGCCGACCTGTGTGGGAGCATTGCCATTAGCGCGGGAGCGAACGGTGGTATTGAATGGCTTTTCCAAGAGCCATGCGATGACAGGGTGGCGTGTAGGGTACGCCTGTGGCCCCGAACCTATTCTACGCTTGATGACCCGAGTGCATCAGTACACGATGCTTTGTGCAAGTCACATCTCTCAACTTGCAGCTATCGAGGCTATCGAGAACGGCGACTCTGCTGTGGAGGCCATGGTGGCCGATTACGATAAGCGGCGACGTATTTTCGTGGAGGGGCTAAACCAGATCGGGCTCGATTGTCTCATGCCTCAGGGAGCCTTTTACACGTTTCCTTCCATTAAGCGCTATGGGCTTACGAGTGAGGAGTTTGCTGAGCGATTATTACAAGAGGAGCGCGTGGCGGTGGTGCCAGGAACTGCCTTTGGGGTTGCAGGAGAAGGGCACATACGCTGCTCCTATGCTACGGCGTTAACGAAAATAGAGGAGGCACTTGAGCGAATGGAACGATTTTTACGGCGTTTGGAGAACGCCAGATGATCGAAAGAGTTACGAGGCGAGTTGTAGGTTTAGGCATTTTCATGCTCTTGTTAGGCTGTTTCGTCGGCATTGCTCATGCCGATCGCATTGTGCTAGCGCCGATGGCGGAGACACCAGACCCTAACAGTTTAGGGTTATCAGGCCTATTAACACCATATCGGCACGATAACAGCTTTCTCTGGGTGCGATATGCCTCCGCGCAAGGCATTGAGTTGGAGCTGCAGCGTGCAGCGCTTCTTCCCGACCCAAAGACGCGCTATACGTTCGATGTGGAGTATCCTCTCACTTTCGATTTTGCCGGCCTCCCAGCTATCGCCTTAGGCGTGCGAGACCTTTTTGGTACAGGAGATGAGCACGGTGCCCTGTATGCGGTCGTGAGCCATTCTCCCATTATTCCTGAGCGCCTGAAACCCTTTCTTAATCACTTCCGTCTCACCGCCGGTGTGGGAACGGGCACCATGGACGGGCTGTTCGTAGGGGTGCAGGCCAAAATGCTTGGTTCCCTTACGCTCTCCGCCGAACTTTATCGCAGACAACCCAATTTTGGCCTGAATCTGCCGGTGGTTCGTGGGATGAGCGCTGATTTGGCGAGCATCAATGGAACCATCTATTATGGATTCAGTGTCCATATAGTTCGTTAGAACTTTTAACAAGGAAACTTTATTTCGGGACAGGCATAGATGCAGAGCTTGAACGCTTTAGAAGACAGAAGAAAAGTTGTGCTCATCAAGAGCCTACGTACGAAGAACCGGTTCTATGCACTAGTAGAGCCGGAGCGAGGTATTCGCAATGCCGACACGGTGGAAGATATTCCGGACGATCTCATCCTGGGCATTGCGTACCCGTGTCTGGAGGATGGGCTGAACGATTTTGCGGTGATACGCACTACATTCGAAACTATCGATCTTTTTCCAGAGAACGACCCGCTTCGTGCCGAGATGATGGAGATCGTGAAAGAGGCACGGGATAACTTGGTGAGGCGTTTGCAGGAGCTTAGGGATAAGCTAGCTGCCAGGAAGGCCTTCTTTTTGGGCACGGACTACAACGAGTTCAAGCAGCACGCTCTACGGGTAATGCAACATGGCTATCAGCGCCGTATGTTGGATGGCATGATGAAACTTAACGTGTTCTGCAGTGTTGCGGAAGCAGAGGGCTACACCGATCCGAACGAGCTGCCCTACTTTTATGAGCCCAACCCTAGCACGAGTATTGATGTATTTCAGGAGTTGCCGCCGGAGGCGTTTATCGTTCGCCTTTTTGACGATGTGCTTGAAAGCGTTTTGAACGATGCCAACTATCAGAACCAGTATCGTTTTGACCGAAACGTCTTCCAGAAGTTTTTGACGGTGATGTTTGTGAACTATGCCACTACCGAGCCGATCTTTTACGGTATCAATCGCGGCGATTATGGAGTATCCTCCGAAAAGGAGATGGATACAACACCTCTCTACATGGCCATTCGCCGTGAGCTGCTCGCCATTGAGGAGCGGCTACGAGTTGCTCCTGAGGAGGAGGTACAGCCGATTGTTGTACCGAGCCTAGATTCTGGAGCACCAGCGCCTGCGAAAGAGATGCAGGTGAGTCTGCCCGGTGAGTTGGTGAACGAGGAGGTGTTAATGGGGCCTATCTCTTCACTCTGCTCAGCCGCTCTACTGCTGCGGCGAAAAAGCGACCCAGAGACTCAGCGGATCGCACGTGTTATTTTGGCTGACGCCGAGAAGTTAGTAGATGAACTTAAACGACTCGGAATTATCTCTCCACTTACGAATAATCCAGGCCATGTAAACAACGTATGAATCGTATTGGCTAGTTGATTGGAGAGCGAAGAATGAAATGTGATATATTGGTCGTTGGAGCCGGTCATGCGGGCTGTGAGGCCGCTTTAGCCGCGGCTCGGCTTGGTTGTAGCACAGTTGTTGTCACCCTGAATTTGGAAAAGATCGCCCATCTTCCTTGCAACTGCTCCATTGGGGGACCGGCCAAAGGGCATTTGGCACGCGAGATAGATGCGCTTGGTGGGGAGATGGGACTAAATACCGACCGCACGCTAACGCATATTCGCTTTGTGGGCACCGGTAAAGGGCCTGCAGTAAGAACGTTGCGCGCTCATGTAGATAAGACCCTCTATCCGCGTGCCATGCGCCAAGTGCTAGAGCAAACCCCGAATTTGGAGCTCCTGGAGGCCTCCGTTGAAGAGTTGATCGTGGAGGAGTATTGTACCGACTCCATGCGGAAAGTGGTCGGAGCGCGATTAGGCGATGGGAGGGAGATCGAGGCGCAGGCCGTGATCGTGACGACGGGTACATTCCTAAATGGCCTCATGCATTGTGGCGAACAGCAGACGGTTGGAGGACGTTTTGGCGAGGACCGAAGCGTTGGCCTGTCGTTGGCGTTACGACAGTTAGGCTTTCGCATGGGGCGTTTTAAAACGGGGACGACCCCTCGAATTCATAAGGATAGTGTGGACTTTGAAGCTTTAGAGGAACATCCTTCTGAAGATTGCCCGCCATTTTCTTTCCTGAACGATCGGCTTGTTATTGAGCGTCCTCTCTTGCCTTGTTGGCAGACACATACGAACGCTCGTACCCATGCGATCATTCGAGAAAACCTGCATCGCTCGGCCATGTATGGAGGGAGGATCGAAGGCATAGGCCCGCGCTATTGTCCAAGCATTGAGGATAAGGTTGTGCGTTTTGCGGATAAGGAGGCTCATCCGGTTTTTCTTGAGCAAGAGACGTGGGAAGGCCCCTCACTCTATGTTCAGGGCATGTCTACAAGCCTGCCCGCGGATGTTCAACTTCAGTTCTTGAAAACGTTGCCAGGCCTAGAGCATGTGGAGATGATTCGGCCGGGCTATGCCGTTGAGTACGACATGGTTTTTCCCGATCAACTTTTTCCAACGCTGGAAACGAAACTCGTTAAGGGGCTTTTCTTGGCTGGGCAGATCAACGGCACAAGTGGCTACGAAGAGGCTGCGGCGCAGGGATTGGTGGCCGGTATCAATGCAGCGCTCTGGGTACAGGGTAGACAGCCGCTCGTGCTTGCTCGCCAAGAGAGCTATATCGGCGTCTTGATAGATGATCTGGTGACGAAGGGGGTAACCGATCCCTATCGCATGCTGACGGCTCGTGCAGAGCACCGTTTGGCTCTTCGTCATGATAACGCTGACTTGCGGCTGACGCCGGTGGGTTGGCGTCTTGGGCTTGTGACGGAGGAGCGATATCGGCGTTTGCTTGAAAAACAGAGCCGCCTGGCAAGAGAGCGCGAACGGTTTGAAAACCTGTATGTACTATCTCATCAGTCGGAGGCGTTAGAAGCTTTAGGAACGGCTCCCGTAGGGAAGAGTCGAGTGAGCTTCTATGAGTTGCTACGTCGGCCAGAGTTGCGCTATACGCAGTTGGACGCACTGGCAAGGGCGCTCTATCCCGATCTCGCTCACCCTGAGCCTCTTCCGTCCGATGTTGCCGAGTTTTTTGAGATAGAGGTAAAGTACGAGGGGTATATTTCTCGCCAAGAGCAGCAAGTGGAGCGCGCCAAGCGTCTAGAGGCCATCGAGATCCCGGAGGATATAGATTACGCTGCTGTGCGCGCCTTGTCATATGAGGGCAGAGAGAAGTTGGAGCGGGTCAGGCCTCGCACCCTAGGTCAGGCTGGAAGAATACCGGGGTTGCGGCCGGGCGATATTCAAGCCCTCTACATTCATTTGGAGTTACGGAGGCGCCGTCGTGAGACTGAAGCCGTTCTGGCATCATCCGGGTAAAGTAGTTAACTAGGCGGGATCAGCAGCTTGATACGCAGATCGGAGGAAAGGCTGTTGTTGGGGCTTCGAATAAGGGCTTGGCATGCGAGCCGAATACGAGGTTGATAGACATTTTCCAGAATCAACCTATCGCGTTCCGCCTCCTCCATAGGAGATAGCAGTTCCGCGCCTGCTTCAACGAAGACTCGGCAAGTAGTGCAGGCACAGTTGCCCCCACATTCGTGCGGAAGGGCGATGCCAGTGTCTAAGAGCGCATCGAGTAGCGTATAGCCTTCTACAGCTAGGATTCGGTTGACATCCGAACCTTTCTCCTCTTCAAGGCTGACACCCTCCCTCTCAACGATAATTTCCACCTGTGCTTTCATAAATTTGCTCTAAGGCAGAACGGTAATTTGGGTTGGAAAGACGCCGTCGTCTATAAAGCGTTCTCCCGCTACGACGAGGCCTGCTCGGTAAAGATGTGTGCCAGGAGTCTGTACACGAATGAAGCCCTTAACTTCCAGGGTTTGATGTGCCGGCAAGGTGGCTTGCCCGAAGCCAAACCGATAGGGCCACAGGCCTGGCGGAAGATCGCCAGGATGATCGGAGGTAACGGCGAGCTCGAGCGTTCCTGCCTCTTCCTCGTAGCCCGCCTGCTGCCATGATTGGTTTTCGTTGTAGACGAAACCGGGTTTGGGCGCTTGCATGAGAGGGGCAGCGACCGGTAAGTTGTTTTTAAGGACGAAGGTCACTTTTAACAGCTCGCCCACATGAAGCGTTTTTGGCTCGAAGCGGACCTCAATCAGATGGGGAACATTTTGAGGAAGAACCTCCACAAAAAGAGACAAGGGAGGGGTGAGATATTCCCCCTGGCGCTCTAGGAGGAGGTTAAGCCCACGGGATGTCAAGATGGTGTAGGGTAGTTGGAATCGGATGGACGATTCCGTGTGGGCTATCGGCCAAACGATCTTGCCGTTGACACGTAGCCGTCCACGACCAAGGTGTCTTCCTTCGAGCGTAACGATATCTCCTGGGTGCATTGGGTTTGGCATTACCGTTTGAATATCTGAAGTGCTTGCAGGATAGTCCACGGCAATGCGCGCGATGTGGCTCCAACCATATCCATCAAAAAGACGCAGCTCGGCTGAGGAAGCGTGAGGCCGATCCCAAAAATCGGTTGGTATTTCCAGCTTTAAATGATCCTTGCGATAGGCTTTGACCCACAGGGGAATGCCGTTCAGTTCAACAACGGGTACGACAAGGGGAAGGCGCAAGTGAAGGTTGGAAAGAAGGAGTGGCTTGCCGACCTGGAGTTTATACGGTAGGGGAGGAAGAGTAGCTCGATCGTCCTCAGAATAGACGACGGGATCGCGATTTTGATAGTGAGATAGCGGATCGGCTTCAATATAGCTCGTAGGAGATACCACCGAGAATTGAGATGGGAGACAAAAGAAGTTATGGAAGAGGTCTGCTTGTGTGTTCAGAAGTTTTAATGGGGTTCTGGCTCCATAGAAGAGATTACCCGTTATATGATAAGGTCCGGAGGGAACAGAATCACGGCCATTTTGTCGCAGATAAACCAGAGGCGTATCTTGCTTTGGGACGTCGAAACCGAAAACGTTGCCTTCTAAGAGAATGTTTTGGCCATTTTCGATCTCAACGGCCCTTGTGGTGTCGTTGATGCACTCGTTGCCCCGCACTTTTGTATTGCGGGAATAGCCGAGCCATAATCCATAGTTTGAATTAGAGCAGTTATTCTGCTCGATGATCGTGTTGGCCACCAGGTCTACCTCGATGGCATTGTTAGGACTAAAGGAGCAGTCATTGTTGCGAAAACAGTTGTTGTCGGAGCTGAAACGGGGCGGAACGGTATGTCCTGGGACGAGGGGGCCTTCATTTGCGCGAACGAAAATGCCGTCGCCGCCAAAGCGAAAGTCATTTCCTTCTACCAGGTTATTGCTGCTGGCATGTTCCAAACAGATGCCGGCCGAATCGAGAGTTGACCATCCGCCGAGAGCTTGATAGAGCTGCCCTGCTCCTGTTGTACACCAGATAGCGCGGTTATTGCGGATGATGTTATGGCTGGCTTGCCATAGGTGTATTCCCCAATTGTTGTTGTAGGAGAGAGCGCAGTTGGTAAGGATACAGTTTTGAGAACGCACCAGATCAATACCATCCCATGCATATTGGGCTATGCTGTTGGAGATGGAACAATATGCGCTGTTACGCACCAAAATTCCGGCTCCCCATTGGTCTTGGGGTTGGTTTCCACTTTCATCAATGATAGTACCGACCTTCGGACATCCGTTATGAGATAGATCGCTATCTAGTATACGAATTGACCGACAGTTTTCGATAAGAATGCCATAGAGACAGCCTGCCACGTTGGCATGGCGGATCGTGATGTTATGCGAATGGACGATATAGATGCCGATGCCGCGGTTATGGTAAGCGCCACGGATGCGAACGTTACGTAGGTCGAGGGTAAAGTTTTGACCACGGACAACCAGCATAGGGAGATCGCGGTCTTCGAGGGTGTAAGTGCCTGGGCGGAAAATGGTGGCTTTTGAGACGACAGAATTTGGCTTTAGCACAACTTGCTGTGCTTGCAAAGAGAACGGGCAGAGTAAGAGGGTTGTATAGAGCATCCCTTGATAAGCCGTAAACAGAGTATTGGGATACCGGTAGACAAAACGGCTAGGCATATGCGACCTTCTCGGGTAGAACAGGATTTAAGCAGGACTATCAAGCACCTCGCGAACTTTTCGTAGAAGACCACTCGGTGTAAAAGGTTTAGGTAGAAAGAAAATACCTTGTTCGAGCACACCCTGATGGACGATGGCGTTTTCCGTGTAGCCTGAGATATAGAGGACCTTCTCGACCTTGCGAGTTTGCCGGAGGTGTTCGGCGAGATCGCGTCCGCTCATGCTGGGCATAATGGCGTCGGTGATAAGAAGATGAATGGGGTCGGGATGACGCTCGGCAAGCCGGATGGCCTCGTCTCCAGAGCCTGCTTCCAGCACCGTATAGCCTTGCGCCCGAAGCGCGGAAGCGGCAACTTCACGCACGCTCGGTTCGTCTTCGGCGAGGAGGATAGTTTCTGTGCCCTTAGGCACCGGGGGTAGGGTAGATTCATGCGGTTGAAGCTCTTCTGGGGCGCCTTCGGCGTGGGGAAGGAATATTTTAAAAGTTGTACCATGTCCCGGCTCACTGTAGAGCCAGATATGGCCTCCAGCTTGCTTTACGATGCCATAGCATGTTGCAAGGCCAAGACCGGTGCCGCGGCCTTGCGGTTTCGTGGTAAAAAAGGGTTCAAAGATGTGTTGGTGAATACTTTGGTCCATTCCTACCCCAGTATCGCTCACCGTAAGCATAACATAATTGCCGGGGCGTACCTCCTCATGGCGCTGGGCATAGGTTTCATCAATAAAGACGTCTTCCACGCCGATCGTGAGCACGCCACCTTCAGGCATTGCATCGCGTGCATTGACCGCCAGGTTCACAAGTATCTGCTCCATTTGACCAGGGTCTACCTTGACCAGATGAACCTGTTCCACTTTGACGCGCAACTCGATATTTTCCCCGATAAGCCTTTGGAGCATAGGCTGAATGTTTTGGACGAGTTCATCAAGACGGATGAGGCGGGGTTGTATGATCTGACGACGCGCGAAGGCCAACAGCTGCTGAGTAAGCGTTGCGGCACTCTCAGCAGCGCGCTCTGTGTCGCGAAGTCGCACTTGAACCGGGTGATTGGGGGGAAGCTCTTCGGAAGCGAGCTCCATGTAGCCAAAGATGGCGGTGAGAACGTTATTGAAGTCATGTGCGATACCTCCGGCAAGCCGGCCGAGACTCTCCAGTTTTTGAGCGGCCAATAGCTCCTGTTCGAGGCGTTTTTTCTCGGTGATATCCATGCCGCAGGCGACTAGGCCGATAACCTCGTTTTCTGAGAGCAGGGGCACCCAGCCAAACACTACATTCCGAATAGAGCCATCTTTGCGGAGAGCGCGGACCTCAACATCGGTTACAGAGCTTTTCTCGTGTAAAGTGCGGTCGAACATCGCTTGCAGTCTTTCTGCCTCGTCGGGAGGAACCGCCATAAGAAACGATTGGCCGATAAGCTCTTCAGGAGTGTAGCCGAGGAGTTGAGCGGCCTTCTGGTTGACATAGGAAAAGCGCCCTTCTCTAGCTATGACCACGATAGAAATCACACTGTTTTCGAGGACTTTGTCGCGGAACTCTTTCTCTTTTTGGAGCTGGTCGAACTGGGAACGGCCTAGTGTTAAGGAGCGCTCGTAGTTGCTCGAAAGTGTTCTTAAATTATTGAACCCCCAAAAGACGAGGGTAATACTGGTAAGCGAGAGCAGGCCTATAATAGCAAACATGAGGATGAGATTATCACTGTACGTACGAAGCCGCTGCGTTAGCAATCTCTTCTCTTCCCCAATAAAGGCACCTAGAAGGACGTCTAGGTTTTGGTGAGCACGAAATGCATGTAGCGCGACGGCTTTGAGAACGGAACTTCGTGTGGGAGCAGCAATGTTTTTTTGGGTAGCATAACGCCAATCGGCTAATAAAGTTTTGACGGTGTTGAGCCGGCGGACTTGGATAGGGTTATCGGCAATCTCTCTTTGTAGCGACGAGATAGAACGAGAGAGCGAAACCGTGACGGCTTGATATGTGGTAAGGGAGGTGGGAGAATGGAAGATGAGAAAGTGGAGATAGGCCGATTCGGCCTCATTAAAGTTGCGTTGAAGGTTTTCGGCATTGGAGACGACCTGATAGGTATGATTTACCCAAAAGATAGCATTTCTAAGGGCAAGTACGTTCCAGAAGAGCACGCCAATGAGAATGGCCTCGGCGCCAAGAGGGATGGCGAGAGAGGAGAAAAAACGGCGTCGAAAAATGTTGGTATCAGGTAGTGTGTACGGCATATAGCTACCTTTCCATTGTTTTTCTACTTATATTCAAGAAAGGGGATAACGAATCCTACATACCTCAATTGTCTTGTAGCGTCTTTTTATGGAATAAGTGCAAACCTCTGGATAAGTTCCCTAGAGAGAGTTAGGGCTAAAGCAAGTCTATCTGTTGAAGGGAATGGCCCTATAGTGGCAAGGCTACATATTCGGGTAGTATTTCGTATCATGTCTAGGCTTAATCACGTGAAAGGAGAACTTGGACGATGAAGACAATACGGTTCAACCCAGAGGCTATTCCAGGAAGGTACCGTATTACCTACAAAGTGCGCGATGCGCATCGTGGATACCCGATTCGAGAGGTCGAGGTGCTAGCTACTCCCGAGGAGATCGCCACGTTTGTGAAGGACGGTTATCTAGTTCGGGAGCGCTTGATCCCGATGGATCAGGTGGAACGGCTCCGTTGTGCGTTGGATGAGGCGATTGCGGCGGATACGAATTTAGAAACAGGGGGCGGGCGCGCTTTTGGAGGGATATTCATCCGCCATCTTTTGGATAAGCACCCGACGTTTTTGGAGTTGCTAACCTTTCAACCGACGCTATCAGTTGCTAGGGCACTGCTGGGCCCTTCGGTGCAGTGGCGCGGTCTAACCGGTCGCGTCTGTTTCCCGGATGATCCAAACAAGGAGACCGAGTGGCATTTCCACCAGCGAGTGGTTCCCGACCCCATTCCGCCATTCTTTGCTCGCCCTGAAACGATCGAGGTGCTGCTCTATCTAGACGATATAGATGAGAGAAGTGGGCCTTTGTGCGTCGTGCCGGGTTCGCATCATTGGTTGGAGCGCGATCTCGACAAGGACGTTTTTGATGACAAACCCGGCCAAGTGGTTTTGAAAGTACCAGCTGGCAGTGCGGTGATCATGCATGGTTCCTTATGGCATCGCGCCATGCCCACTCAACCAGGCTGCTCTATGCGGCGTCTGCTGCTATGGAGCTATGGGCCAACCTGGCAGAAGCCGAGCATCTACGGAGTTAAACCCGCCAACGGGCTGACTGCGCAACTTCTTGCCGATCCCTCTACCGACGAGGAGATCCGGGAGCTGCTTGGTGTTGCCGGATATATGTAGGTATAGCTGGGCATATACCGGGACAGCTGTTTGTAACAACATGCCCTTGCATTGGGGAAAGGAGGTGTGGAATACTAAAGCAAACATAAAGATTTTAACAGGTATTTGAGATGGTCAGTAGGCTGCAGTACGGATGGCAAAGAGTAGGCGTTTGCATTGGTATATTTGGTGTTATTGCGGCATCTCTGTCGGGCTGTGGAGGGGGAACAAGCGGTGTAGGGGGCAGTGCAGGAGGTTCAAACTTACCTCCACCGACTCCTGGCCCCTACACAGGCCGTGCAGCTTGCAGTGCCAACCCACATCAGAATGGACGAGCGCGTTGGACGATCCTCATCTACATGCAGGCTGCTAACAATCTGCAGCCCTACAGCTTGGAAAATGTAGCGCAGATGGCCTCAGTGGGCTCCGATAGCAACATTAACATTGTGCTGCAGTGGAAGCAGATACCGGCTAGCAAAACCAATAACTGCCCAGACTGTAACCCCTCCTTTTATGGAGTTCGAAGGTACCTTATTCATCAGCACAGTCAGGCCGATATCAATGCGATAAGCAATGGCGATACGCGCCCGTTGAACAGCGATCGGTTGCCGGACCCGCCCGGAAACACTCCTGTCAATACTACCGGTTTCAAGGACACCTTGCCCGACCCCAATGGCCGTCCCAATGGCACTGAAGATATGGGAAGTTATCAGGCGTTAGCGGACTTTGTGCGGTGGGGAACTCAGACCTTTCCTGCTGATAATGTGGCATTGGTGATATGGGATCACGGTTCCGGGTGGTTAAATGTCTACCGCTCGGCTGAGAGCAAGGTCGCGCCGCCCAATGTCGGGACGAGGGCTGTTGCAGAGGATGACGAATATACCGATGAGATTGAGACATGGGAGTTGCCTCAGGCCTTGGCGGCAGCGGCACAGCCGATAGATATGCTTATTCTTGACTGCTCTCTTGAACAGATGATCGAGGTGGCCTATGAAGTTCGGCATTCTGCTCGAATCATGGTCGGTTCAGAAGAGAGTCCGCCGGCGCCTGGCTATCCGTATGACAAATGGCTTGGCGATCTGAAAGCAAGCGGAGGCACATTTACCGACTGCGATTTAGGAAACGCGATCATCCATGAGTTTATCAATGATCCACTCTATGTAAACAATACAGGAGGGTATGCCTCTGAGCTTACGCAGTCCATGATAGACCTAAGTCGAATGGATAGTACGGCCAGTGCGCTCGACAATTTTGGAGCTGTGCTCAGCATTCATGTGAACGACCAGCAGAATCTGTTTTATCGGCTTCGTCAGGACCCTAATTTCCAAAACCGTCAGCTTGGCGGAGCACAACACTACACGACGAGCTATCGAGACAATAAGGACTTGTGGGACTATGCGGAGCTGGTAAGAACGGGGACATCCGATACGGACATGCAGCAAGCGGCCATTGCTATGGAGAATGCACTTACCGGGCCAGACGGAGCTATTCTTGAATCGATGCACGGTCCAGCAGGGCAAGATGGTTCTCATGGGCTGGCGGTCTATGTGCCAGCACCAAGTGGTTTTATCAACTCCTACTACAATCTCGCCATCACCCGTGCGGCCCCGCATTGGCCACGCTTTTTGTTGGCGCAGGTGAAGTGAGAAGTTATGCCATGCTGATGGGGTCTATATCAACCATGATGAGAGGGCGCAGGGAAGAGGGCAGTGAGTCGAGCGCTTGACGAATGAGGAGATGCAGCGGGAACTCGACGGAAGTGCGGAGGACTACATGATGGCGAAATTGCGTCTTGAGTTTGGGGATAGAGGCTGGTGCCGGTCCAATGATCTCCACGGAGGCAGGACGAAGACGAGCAAGCACAGCTGCCAATCGTTCCGCTCCGGATGCAGCCACCTCTTCATTTGTGGAAGCGCAGATCAGGTTGGCGAGGCGGCTAAAAGGCGGGTAACAAAGCTCCTTGCGATAGATCAGCTCCTGGCGGTAAAAGGCAATGTAGTCGTGCCGGCTCGCCGCTTGAATGGCATAGTGTTCCGGACAGAAGGTTTGGATGATGACCTCGCCAGCGATATCCCCGCGACCGGCTCTGCCCGCCACTTGGGTCAACAGTTGAAAGGTACGTTCCGCTGCACGGAAGTCTGGCATATTGATGGCGGTGTCCGCGTTAATGACCCCAACTAAGGTAACTTTCGGAAAATCGAGGCCTTTCGCGACCATTTGAGTACCGATGAGAATATCGGCCTCTCCCTGTCGAAAATCGCGCACGATGCGCGCATGCGCCTCTTTCCGCGTAGTAGTATCGCGGTCGAGCCGCGCTATGCGAGCCTGCGGAAAACGGAGCAAGGCCTCCTCTTCCACACGTTCAGTTCCCAGCCCAAAACCTTTTACCCGATTGCCACCGCATTGGGGGCAGAGCAGAGGAGCCGACGACAGATAGTTACAATGGTGGCATTTAAGAGAGCGGTCGGCTAGATGGAAAGCTAAAGAGATAGCACAGTTCGGACAACGTGCCGTCCAGCCGCAATCTCTACAGAGAACGAACTGGGAGTAGCCGCGCCGATTTAAAAAAAGGATGACCTGCTCGCGCCTGGATAGTCGGTCGGCAATGGCCTCAACAAGAGGTTGAGCGAAGAGTGTCGGCTTCTTCTGAAACTCCTGACGCATATCAACGATGTGGACGTGAGGCAAGGGGCGGTTATCTACTCGCTCTAGCATTTCGATACGCTCTATTGTGCCGCACTCCGAAGCGTAGAAACTTTCTAGTGCTGGTGTGGCACTACCCAACAGCAACACGGCATTGTTGTATTGTGCGCGCTCCTCGGCCAGCGCACGCGTACTATAGCGCGGTACTTTCTCCTGTTTATAGGATGGTTCGTGCTCTTCATCCATAATGATAAGCCCGATGTTCTGAAGGGGAGCAAAGATGGCAGACCGAGCACCAATGACGATGTGCGCTTCACCGCTTTGCACACGGCGCCATTCATCGTAGCGTTCGCCTTCCGACAGCCTCGAATGTAGGAGGGCGACCTGCTCGCCGAAGCGACCGATGAACGTGTCGGCCACCTGGGTGGTGAGGGCGATCTCTGGCAGGAGAACAAGGGCGTTAAGCCCTTGGGAAAGGGTATAGGAGATAGCATCTAGGTAGACCTCGGTCTTGCCGCTGGCGGTAACACCGAAAAGCAGAAGCGTTTTTGGGGAGCGAGATTGTAGGAAGGAACGTATTCGTTGTGTTGCCTGTTGTTGGGATTGAGTAAGGGAAGGGGGAGCGGTGCGCCTCGAAGTGGCCTTATAGGGTAGGCGATAACGAGTAGTTTCACGTACCGAGAGAATGCCTTGTTTTACTAAGGCGCGCAGAGAGGCGTAGGAAGCGCCGCTGCCTTCGATGATCTCTGCCGCCGTCATCTCTGCTTGACCAGCACGCGTGTTCTCCTGCAAAACATGCAGAATCTGCTGTTGTTGAGGACTTCTGCGCCCTAAGCCTGCCAGCCCAATGACCTCAGCAGCTGGGCCAAGGGAGTAGAGTTTAATTTTTTGGAGTGCGGTGCCACTTCGCACGATCTCGCGCTTCTCTAGGAGGAGCTGCTTCGACAGAAGAGTTTTGTAGACCGTGCGAAAGTCGTCGAGAGCCGCCGCTTTGCGTAGCTCTTCAAGTTCGGCCTCTCCGCCAAGGGAGTAGAGGGTCTCGATGAGATGGGCTTGTTTTACCGCTTTGCCGAGGTCTCTACCGCGCAGATTAGGGTCGCGAAGGCGAACCTTGATCGTAAGCCGAGCCCCTAGCGCATTGGGTGCCACACAGCGCAGGGCGTCCTGAAGGCTACAGACGTAGTGCTCTTCCATCCAACGCGCCAGCGCGATCTGTTCAGCGGTTATGGAGATGGCTTCGGGCACAATGCCGAGAATCGGCTTCAGTTTCGCGCAAAGAGGATCGTCTTGGGGCAACGTTTTACGTTCTAGAACGTAGCCCAGTACCTCCCTGCCGGCAAACGAAACGTGTACGCAGTGACCGACCTTCAGTTGATTCCGCAGAGATTCGGGAATGAGATAGCTATAGGTGGGTGCCAGGTCTGGCGCCTCCACATCCACGACAACTTCGGCAATATCGTAGACGGCGTATTCTTCCCAAAGACTGCCGGTCTGGCTATGAGCATCGGGCTGGATCATGGGCTTTGGGAGGGATCGGATGAGGTCGCATCGTCTACGCTAGACGCGGTTGCAGCGGATCGTTTGGGAATTCGTAGGGGAACACGCGGCTCTGTGCCAGCGCGTAGCCGTTGCATATTCGGTTTATGGCGATAAAGAGCGAGCAGGCCGGCGGCCAAGCTGAAAAAGAGGCGTGGCGAGTCGTGAGGGTAGAAGAGGGCAGTCCAGATCGGCAGTGCGATAGCGATACTAATGGAGGCTAAAGAGACATAGCGAAAAGCCAGCAGGACGGCAAAAAAGACAGCGAATTCTGGAAGGATCACTTTGGGGGCGATGCCGATGAGAGCACCGGCGCTTGTCGCGATGCCCTTGCCTCCTCGAAAGCCAAGCCAGACGCAGTAGTTATGCCCAATAATAGCAAACAGCCCTGCGAGCACCTGATAGAGTGAAGAAAGATGCCATTGAGAGGCCAGTAGCGGTGGAATTGCGCCTTTAAGGACGTCGAGTAGAAATACGGCAAGGCCAGGCCCCTTACCGCAGATGCGCCATACGTTCGTCATGCCAATGTTGCCGCTGCCAAGGGTGCGGATATCCACACCTTTCAGCAGGCGAACAACGATGTAGCCAAAGGGGATGGAACCCATTAGGTAGCTACCAACCAGTAGAAGTATCGGCAAAAGGCTAGTCGGCATAGAATCGGCTTTCGAAAATGCGACGGGCTTCCTTCATCGCACTACGGATATCGTTTAGGGCTTGTGAACCTTCTTGATCGTCCACATAGCCAAGAAGTCGAGCCAGTGCACATACAGATATTTTATCTTCTGGAAGCCGATCTTGCGATCGGCCGGTATAGAGCCAGAGGGCATTTCGTGCACGTGCGAGCTGCAGATAGGTGGCGATGAGCACATCGGCTTCGGCGTTATCGAGGAGATGCGCGTCGGCGAGATGGCCGAGTGTTTGCACGGTATTCGGGCATCGTAGGCTGGGATTGCGGCGTCCATACTGCATTTGGAGCCATTGGGCAAGCCATTCGATGTCGAGTAGGCCGCCGTGACCGAGCTTTAGGTCACTGGTACGAAGATGTGGTTCAAGACGCTCTGTTTCGATACGATGCTTCATGGTGCGCATGGCGTCGGTGTAGTTTTTGGGGAAGGGGTTAGGGTAACTGATCGCCTGCAGAACTTGGGTCGCGTAGGCCCCCTGTTTGGCGTTACCAGCGACGAAACGCGCTTTTAGGAGCGCCTGCTTCTCCCAAATTTCACCGCTCGTTTTGTGATAGTGATACAGAGCTTTCGGGCTTGTGACCAGCGTCCCATCTTTTCCCCAAGGACGAAGTCGCAAATCGAGTGCGATCGGCAAATTATGTGTCGTGAGATGGGCTATAGCCTCTTCAAAGAGCTCGATGGCTTGCTGTAGGGTCTGCGACCGAGCCGTATCGTGGAGGAAAGATTCGTCATAGAGGAAAATGACATCCCAATCGCTGGCGTACCCTAGCTCTTGCCCGCCCAACTTCCCCAGGCCAAATACAGCTAATGGGGCAAGCACTTGCCGTGTATCGGCACTATTGCGGGTTAGAAGTTCTTGGGCGCAGAGTTCCAATAGTATCTGGATCGTCTGTTCAGCGAGTTGCGTTAAGCGGTGTTGCACTTCGAGCACATCCACCTCGCCCCAAATATCTCGTGCGCCGATCTCAAGCCATTGTCTTTCGAGATTGGTGGCTAATGCCTCTATTTGAGCGCTGTAGCCTTGTAGTTTTAGCAGAGGTGCCCACCAGTCACGCGATTCCTCTTCAGGGTTAATGAGACTTTCTAGCCATTCTTGATGCCTGACTAGGCGCTGAAACAACGGGGGAGAGCCTCCGGCAAGTCGCAACAGTTTATCCAACATCTGTGGGCTGTCATCGCAGGCGGCATAGAGCTGAGCGCGGTTGGGCACAGCGATGGCGAGAGCCTCGAAGCCAAAGAGTGCGGCATCGGGATTAGGAGCTCGAGCGGCCATTTCGAGAAGACGCGCTGCGATATTCTTGAACTCGATGGGGGTATCGGGGGGCATACCCCCATATTCATTTCCTCGCATCGGCATCTGCAGCAGAGGGATAAGCTTTTCCGGATGGTGGAAGCCATGCCCTTGGAGAAGTTGAATGAGCTGGTCGTGAGAGGCCGGGCTGTCTATGGTGTCAAGGAGGATGGCAAGATCGGACCCCGCAGTGGCTGGAGGACTTGAGAGCGGCATTTCTCCATAGAACAGATTCTGAAGATAGGTATGCACGCGGCTACGTCGTTGGGCCAGCTCCGTTTCAAAAGCGTCCGACGAGTCAAAACCCATTCGACGCGCTAGGCGCAGACGTTCGGGTGAGTGCGGGGGAGGGAGTGTTTGGGTTTGGTGGCCGTGAAGCAGTTGAAGACGATGCTCCAAAGTTCTTAAAAAGACGTAGTCCTCGGCCAGATCGCGATGAGTTTCTTTGGACAAAACACCGGCTTGATGGAGGCGTTGAAGCGCTTGAAGGGTATTTGACGTGCGTAGAGAGGGTAGTTTGCCGCCGTGAAGAAGCTGAAGGCGTTGAACAATGAACTCAATATCGCGAATGCCACCGTAGCCTACTTTGATATTGCTTTCGGTTTGTCTTTCAAGAGCGCATTTGCGTTCGATACGGCGCTTGTTTTCGACGATAGAGGCGATAAGCTCTGGAGGCGGGAAGGGATTATAGACGAAGGGAGTGATCAGGCGATGGAACTCTTCGCCAAGAGCCCGGTTGCCGGCAACAAAGCGGGCTTTGATCAGCGCCTGTAGCTCCCAAGGCTCCGCCCAGTTTTCATAGTAGAAGCGATAGGCTGAGAGTGAGCGAACAAGGGGGCCAAAACGGCCTTCTGGGCGAAGGCGCATGTCCACACGAAACACATGACCGTGGGCGCCCTCTTCGGCTAGGATTTTGATAAGGGTTTCGGCAAGGCGGTTGAGCCAAGCAAGTGCATTGATAGAGGTCCCATCCTCGAGAAGAAGGGTTTCAGGCAGATCGTCGGCATGAACAAACATCAAGTCTATGTCACTGCTGTAGTTCAGTTCGCGGCCACCCAATTTGCCCATAGCGATGATCGCAAAGGAGGGAGGAGGCTGCGCCAGCTTTGGTAAGGTGGTGTAAGCGATGTCGAGGGCCGCTTGCAGGCAAGCGTCAGCTAGGTCGGAGAAGGCGCGGGCGGTCTCCGCTAGGCTGGCAATGCCCGCGAGATCGCGCACGCCGATGCGAAGCATCTCGCGTGCTTTCCATCGTCGCAGGGCCTCTCGTTTCAGTTCAGGGTAGCGGCAGGCCTCTACAAGGTTACGAATCTCGCGTGTAAGTGTCGCGACCGGACGCCTTTCGCCACGCTGACCTGGGTCGGCAATAAGTTCAAAGCATTCTGGCTGACGTACGAGTAGATCGGCAAAGACCTGACTACTGCCGGTAACGATGCAGAAGATTTCGAGGGCAACGGGATGAGCAGAGAGCAGATTCAGATAGGCGATGGGATTACCAGTGGCCTCAAACCAGCGACAAAAGGCGAGGAGAGAGCGATTTGGGTCGGGGCTTTCATGAAGCGCTCTAAACAGAATTGGGTAGAGGCGCTCCAGATCGTCATCGGTGACGCCCCGACCGGCAAGCTGGGTAAGGCGCTGGAAAGCTTGGTGTGGGTCTTCGATGCCGAGCGATTGTAGTGCGGCCATCGGCGTGTCTACGGGTTCCATAGCAACTGCGATTCTACTCAAAACATGAATATGCTGTCGAATCATAGATAGTCATAGTCTCAAAAGCAGGCTCGATGGCCGCTTGAGAAGGAAGCCCATATTTTTGCTTGTCCGTCTGTTTGACAGGTTCCCTAGGGTTGAGTGTATAATAAAAGCAACGATGTACGGAGTGATGTCCGAGCTGGCCTAAGGAGCACGACTGGAAATCGTGTAATGGTCGAAAGACCATTCGAGGGTTCGAATCCCTCTCACTCCGCTTCGCTATCGTCCCTAGTTGGTGTAAGCATTTGTTGTTTCGGGGTATAGAGGAAAGTGAGGCAGCATTCAGCTCCCCGAAACAGCTGTGGGTTGAATTGGAGGAACCCTCCCGCGTGACATTGAACCCCATACAGCGTGTGCGCTTCTGCGTGCGCTATCTACTTATGTTAATCGCCTTACCCTGCGTTTATATGGGTGGGGTTTGTTTAGCGCTCCTTTGGCATGAACACGAGGCCAATGCGAATTTTGCCGAGCTGCATCTGCCTCGAATGTCAGCACCGACCGCCCAAACACGGCTGTTGGTGTTTGCGCCTCATCCGGATGATGAGACATTAGGGTGTGCTGGGCTTATCCAACAGACTCTTGCAGCCGGTGGACGGGTGAAGGTCGTTATTTTAACCAATGGCGATGGGTTTCGTACCGCAGTGGAGTGTGACACCCACAAGATGCGCGTGGGGCCAGCAGACTTCCTCCAGTTTGCCGCTCATCGCCAGCAAGAGTCGTTAACGGCGCTCTCTAAACTTGGTCTTTCAGCAAACAATGTACTCTTTCTTGGCTACCCTGATCAGGGTTTAGAGAAGCTTTGGCTGGATTTCTGGACGCCGGAGCGACTCTACACCTCTCCTTACACACGGGCAAATAGAGTGCCCTACTCTAAAGCGCTGTACCCCAATGCACCCTACTGCGGCATCAAGCTTTTAAAGGCCATAGAGCAGATAATGCGCGATTTCCAGCCCAACCTTATTGCGGTTACCGACCCGCAAGAGGATCATCCCGATCATCGAGCGGCCTCCTATTTCGTGTCGCTAGCCCTTGAGGAGTTAAGGCGGCAGCCAAGCACGGTAAATTGGGCTGATCGGGTGCTTTTGGTACACTATCTGGTGCATCGTGGCGATTGGCCTCAGCCTCAGGGGATCGCCTTAACTTTTCCGCTAATTCCGCCACGCGGTATGTTGCATCTTGGTACCCAATGGATGTCGTTGCCCCTAACCGTGGTGCAGGAACGACGAAAACTGGAGGGGATCGAGGCCTATCATAGTCAAACGATGATGATGGCGAGGTTTTTAACCTCTTTTGCGCGTCGTACCGAGCTTTTCGGGGTGTTGCCTAACGAGACCTTGCCACAGTTGGAAGGGCGTACGCGATTAGCATCAGGGGGCAACGGAGGGCATTGGTGGCAGGCAACGACTCCCGTCTTTCTCGATGCCGTTGGAGATAATCTGCTACGAACGCTAGAGGGCGGTGCTGATCTACGGGCGGTCTGTGCATGCCGAAGAGGAGAAACGCTTTGCCTCGATTTAGAGTTCTGTCAGCCGGTCAGCGCTCGTTATCGGTACGTATTGCAATTGCGGGCTTTTGATGAGGATGGGCACTCTGCGGCAACAGCCCTTCGTCTAAGGCTGCCGGTGACCAACCAAGCGCTGCCAGAAGGCGGCTGGGTGCGTGTGGATGGACGGCATCTGACGGTGGTGTTGCCTTGGCGATTGCTGGAGCAAGAGACAGGGAATAGGCAAGTAGCGAATATTAGTTTTGGAGTTAAAGCCTATCTGTCGCGGGTTCTCATCGATCAAAGCGGCATGTGCTTGCTCTCTGTGAAGCCCGCTAATAAAAACGATCATGCCCTCACGATGTTAAGGGGTGGGTAAGAGGGCTATGCGATTGGGAATTATCGGAGGCACTTTCGACCCGATTCATTATGGGCATCTGTTTGTAGCTGAGGAGGCGCGTGTCCGCTTTCGGTTAGATAAGATCCTTTTTGTGCCGGCCGGCATTCCGCCGCACAAGAAAAATGAGGAGATCACCCCAGCAAAACATCGTTATGCAATGACAGTTATTGGCATTCATGGCAATTCGGCGTTCGAATGCTCTCCTATTGAGATTGAGAGAGGTGGAGTCTCCTATACGATAGATACTTTGATCAGTCTGCGCGAGCAATATCCACAGGATGAGTTTTTTTACATTACCGGAATTGATGCTATATGTGATCTGCTGACTTGGCATCGGCATTCGGACGTGATGCGGATGGCGCGGTTCATCGCAGCAGCTCGTCCTGGGTATTCGCTCAATCGTCTGCGCGATCGCTTGCCGTTGGAGTATCTAGAAAACATTCTGTTGCTCGGTTCCACCATGCTCGACATCTCTTCTACTGAACTCCGCCATCGGGTTCGCCATAACCTACCTATTCGCTACCTAACACCAGACGGTGTGGTAGAGTATATTCGGAAACATCGGCTTTATAAGTGAGGAACGCGTGAGAGGCGCAGGGCGTCTATATTAGCAGAGCGGAAAGGTTATCCGGTGGATTTATGAAAAAAACGGGTGTCATTACAGCCGAAGAGAAGTTACGAGTTATTGCCAGCGCTGCCGATTCCGTGAAGGCAGAGGAGATGGTAGCCCTCGATCTGCGCGATCTAACGATTATTGCAGACTATTTTTTTATCTGCACTGGAAAGTCATCGATCCAAATTCGGGCCATTGCTGATAAAGTAGAAGAGAAGATGGAGGAGCGTGGTCTGCGCAAGTTGCGCGTCGAGGGATATCAGGAGGCTACTTGGATATTACTGGATTATGGAGATGTTGTAGCGCATATTATGGCAGCTGAGCAGCGAGCTTTTTACGACATCGAGTCGTTCTGGTCGGCAGCGCCACGTATCTCCATAGAGAGATTATTGGAGGGGCAACATGAGTCCCAACGAAGAACACGACACCAAGACACCGTCGAGTAGTACTGAGCGGACTCAGGCGATGTCGCCCTTGCACGGGCCGGAGATAAAGGCTTCGCCGCCAATGGATGAGCGGGTTTTAGAGGTAGCTCAAGAGCTGATACAGCAGGGCATTACACCGGAGCAGGCCAAAAAGCTTCTGGTAGCGGGCGGACCTGGCAACGACGGGTCGTCGCCTACCGGGGCTAGCCAAACGACGAGAGGATCGGGAGCTGAAGTCTCGTTAAGCGAGCTTATTGCGCGCAAGATCGAGGCTCAGGCGGAGGCGGTCAAGAAGATAGATTTAGGTTTGCCCGACTTTCGTGAGGCGACTTTACAAGAGAAGTATGAGGCTGAACGCCTTCAGCGTGAAGCCGAGCTTTTACGTCGCCGGGAACGTTATCGGGAGGCCGAGGCCAAATGCCGAGAGGCGTTGTCTAAAAACCCAAAAGATGCTTTGGGTTTGGAGCTGTTAGGCGATATTCTCCAGGGGCTAGGTCGCGTGGACGAGGCGATGGCGGCCTACTATCGTGCCACGCTGGCCGATCCGAGGCGCGCTTCAGCGGAGAAAAAGTTTGGCGATCTTTTGGTAAAGCAGCAAGATTGGGGCGCGGTGATCACCGAGGACGTGGAGAAACATCCCTTCGTGGGGCTGTTGCTCTCGGCGCTGCTGCCCGGACTTGGGCATTGCTACTACGGAGAGACTATCAGGGGGCTTATCTATTTCGTGATAGATGCCATTCTGCTGGCTATTCTCCTATGGCTAGTGCCCCATTCCCGTGGGATAACCGTGGGATTGCTAGGAGTAGCGTTGTTGGCGTTGCTCTACTACTGTTTCGTGTTAATAGACATGCGTCTGATTTCGCGCCGGACGGGCGGCGTCTAGTTTTTCAATAGAAGGGAAGTGGTGAAGTGAAGATACATGAGTATCAAGCGAAGGAGGTTTTAGCCCGCTTCGGGGTTCCTATTCCGCGTAACGCCGGTGTAGCCTTTAAGCCGGAGGAGGTGCGCGAGAAGGTCGCCCAATTAGGTGGCAAGGGGGTTTTAAAAGCACAGGTGCATACGGGGGGCCGAGGAAAGGCTGGCGGTATCCGTATTGCCTCGTCACCGGAAGAGGCAGAGAGGTTGGCCCAACAGATGCTGGGAATGCTCTTAAAGACCCACCAAGCGCCGGCGGGTTTGAAAGTAGAGAAACTTCTCATTGAGGAGCCGATAAGCATTCAGCAGGAGATCTATGCTGGGGTCGTGCCGGATAGGGTTAGTAGATGCAACGTGCTTATTGTGAGCGCTAGAGGGGGTATGGATATTGAGACGGTGGCAGCGGAGGAGCCAGAAGCAGTGGTGCGCCTACCCATTGACCCATTGGAAGGCCCTCACGATTTTGAGATTAGGCAGGCCTGCTATAAGGCGGGTTTGGACCCTGTTTTGGTCAATCGTTTAGTTGGTCCACTCCGTGGACTTTTGAACGCTTTTGTGGGGGTGGATGCATCCTTAGCCGAGATCAACCCCTTGGCCGTAACGGAAGATGGACGTGTTTTAGCGGCCGATGCCAAAATCGAGATAGACGACAGCGCGCTCTTTCGGCATCCCGATCTGGCCGCTTTCGCCGAGGAGAGCGAGGAAGACCCTTTAGAGGCCCAGGCCCATCGTCTCGATATCGCCTATGTACGGCTTAAGGGGGAAGTAGGAATTATTTGCAATGGAGCAGGGCTAACGATGGCAACAATGGATGCCGTTCAAAGAGCTGGAGGCCGCCCTGCCAACTTTTTGGATGTTGGAGGTGGGGCGCAGTCGGAGCGGGTGAAGACCTGCTTGGGCATTGTGCTTTCCGACCCGCAGGTTCGCGGCGTTTTAATCAATATTTTTGGCGGGATCACGCGCTGCGATGAAGTTGCCAAAGGCATTGTAATGGCCAAGAATTCATTAGAGGTGAAGGTGCCTTTAGTGGTTCGTTTGGCCGGTACGCGAGCTGAAGAGGGAGCGGCCATCCTTGCACAAGAGGGTATTACGCCAGCGGCGACGATGCCCGAGGCAGCCGAGAAGATCGTAGCGCTAACCCGTTAGCAGGGTAGATGACGGCCTTCGCGGAAGAACAGCATGAGCGTGGAGCTACAGGCAGGGCATGGCAGGCACTAAAAGAGATCTACTCGGCTTGGGAGGCCAACAAAGTCCATATCCCTGCAGATCGACTTGCCAATAGAGAGTTCCGCGCTCGGCGTTATCTGAATGCGCATGAACGTAGGTGGTGTGCCGGGCATTTTTTCAATGCCATTCGTTTTCGGCGTAAGTATCAGTGGCTTTTGAAGCGGTTGGGGCTAGAAGAGAATCCTAACACTCTTTTACAGCTCCACCTAAGCCTGTCTCCTGCTTCAACTCGGCCTCCTCATTTCCAGGGCATTACTGAGGAGGAGCGCTTGCATGCAGCCGTTGCCGATCTGCCCACACCAGAATCTCCCGAGGACTATATCCGTTTTGTGCTCTCTTTCCCCGACTCGCTTGTTCAGACGCTTCTTCAAATCTTTCCGGTCGAGGAGGCGATTCGGGCTGCCCAGGCATTCAATCAGCGGGCCCCGACGACTCTGCGGATAAATCCTCTACGGATATCGCGAGAGACGTTTCTGAAACTACATCCTGATCTTAGACCGACTCCTTGGTCTCCTTGGGGAGTCTATGCGCCTGCCGGTGTCAATGTTTACACGCTGCAGGGTTATCGGGAGGGATGGTTCGAAATTCAAGAGGAGGCGAGCCAGCTGAGCGCCATTCTTGCTGGCGTGAGGCCAGGCGATACCGTGGTCGAGATTGGGGCTGGGGGTGGGGGAAAAACGCTCGTTTTAGGCGCATTGATGGAAAACAGAGGGCGCATTCTTGCGATAGATGTGCATGAAGGACGACTAAAGGAGCTAATAAAGCGTGCACGACATGCTCAGATTCGCTGTGTGGAACCTCTCTTGATGGAGGCGGATACAACCGGTCGGTGGCAACACCGGGGGAGAAGCTGGCGTAGAATAGAAAAAATACACGGTCGTGCTCATTGTGTGCTCCTCGATGCACCGTGTAGTGGAAGCGGTGTGCTCCGACGCAGCCCCGATGCCCGTTGGCGGGAGGTGCGCATAGAGGAATTCTCACAGATACAGCGAAATCTGCTATTAGAAGCGGCCTCGCTAGTGGCTCCGGGAGGGCGAATCGTTTACGTTACCTGTGCATTCGAGCCACAACAAAACGAAGAGGTGGTGGAGTGGTTTCTAAGTGCTCCGGAAGGCCGGGGGTTTCGTAAGGAGCCGATTTTAGAGGCGCTTAGAGGTGCTTGGAAGAACGCGGCGGTTTTAGCCGAGGAAAAGTCGCATGGCAAGCCAAGCCACGACACGAAGGATATGCCGCCTCTCGAGGCGCTGTGTGTGGAGGATTTTATACGTACTTGGCCGCATAGGCATGATCTCGATGCCTTTTTCGTGGCGCTTTTGCGCCGATGCGAGTAACCGATGGAAACTGCCGAACGACAGCATCAAGAGGCTCTTCGTCTCACCGAAGAGGCACGCGTCATTCGTGCACATGGAGGCAACCGCGAGAGTGTGCGGCTGCTTCAGCTCGCCTTGTTACGCTATGCTGAGGCAGAGCGGTTGGCTGGGTGTGAGGGGTTAGAGCCGAATGAGTTATGGCTTCGTGCCAGAGCCGAGGCGTGCACACTCTGTGCCGAGTGGCTCGAACAAGAGGATAGGCCGGCAGAGGCTGCGCGAACCTACCAGGAGGCCACCGATGTGTGGGGCCAATTGGCGGGGTGGCCCGATTCGCGAGAACGCATGAAGGAATGCGCTCATCGCGCTGTGGCGTGCTGCCGCACTTTAGAGGGACATCCGTTCGGAAGACTAGCCCTTTTGCTCGTACATTATGAGCATCAGCTGAATTTGCTCGCGCTGAGGACGGATACGGAGGCAGAGCAGGCTTATCTCTGTGTACGCATTGCGACCACCCTTTTTCGACGGGGTTATGCGCTCGAGGCGTTACCCCGCTACGAAAGAGCGATAGAGCTTTATGCAGCTGCACCAGCCACACCGGCCCATCTCTTTGCGATGGGGGAGTGCCACCAAGCGTTGGGGAGGTTGCACGCGGAGGCTCTCGAAAATTTAGAGCGGGCGTTGTTCCACTATCGGGCGGCACTGGCTCTCTATCGAACAAGTGAACTGAATGGGGAGAGGGAGAAGGCGGTGATAAACGCATGTGAAAAGACCCTCGCCGATTTGCTTACGAGATATGAAAGGCATCAATGAGAGACAAGTAGATGGAAATGGACAAAAAGATCTTCGATATCCCGCTGTTTCCGCTACATACCGTGCTGTTTCCGCACATGCCACTGCAGTTGCATGTCTTTGAGACGCGCTATAAGGTGATGATTGACCGCTGCTTGCAGCAGGGTAGTCCATTCGGTGTGGTGCTTATTCGTGAGGGGGATGAGGTTGGAGCACCTGCTGTTCCGTTTGATGTAGGATGTACCGCCCAGATACTTGGAATGGAGCGCTTTGAAGATGGCCGAATGAAACTGGTGGTGGCCGGACGATATCGGTTTCGGCTGATAGAATATGCGGAGGCCGACCTGCCTTACTTAGTTGGAAAAGCCGAATTACTTGAAGACAGGCCCTATGACTCGCGGCGGATAGCGCCGCTGACGGGAAAGCTTGCTGCCCTTTTTGTTCGCTATCTAGAGATGCTGGCCACGCGTTCTGGAGAGGTTCTGCCGCCGGTACAACTTCCTGGCGATCCGGTGACGCTCTCCTTTTGCGCAGCTTCGGTGCTATTGCAGGACGCCGAAGAAAAGCAGATTCTCCTAGAGTTAACCGACACGGCGCAGCGGATCGAGCATGAGATTTTGTGGTTGAAAGGCCAGATGACGCTGTTGGAAGATATGGAGAAGCTTAATGCCGAGCAGGGTTCTGAAGGGAAGAAGGAACTCGCAAAACCTGTCAACCTCGCTGACTCGGACTGGCAAGATTTTCTTAAGAATAGCCTTAACTAAAGGTCTTCGCTCATAGATAGAGAGAACATGGCTCGATGTGAGGATGCATCTCTGCCTACCTTCTCGGTAGCGCATGAGGGCGCAAGTCCGCATAAAACTCTGTGGCGCACTGCCTTTGAGAGGGAAAGTGGGCTTTATGTTTTGCTTCTCCTCGTGCTAGGGTTGGTTATTCGGCTAGTGCCGGCCTATCTTATTTATGGCTCTTACGATGTGGGGGCTTGGCGCACTGTATTGATGTATCAGGGCATGGGGAAGAATCCCTACCTTACCCACAAGCTGAACTGGCCGCCTTTATGGCCTACCCTCCTGTTGTGGGCTGGCCGATTAGAAGCGGTGTACCATCTGCCCGACTACTTTGCTGTGAAGCTCCCGGCGATTCTCTGTGATGTCGCCGTTGGGTTTGCCCTGTATTTCTACTGCTTTTTTAAAAATTCCGCGTATCCGCATTTGGCTTTTCGACGAGCGCTTTGGTACATTCTTAATCCTGTAGCCATCTTTACCTGTGCCGTACATGGGCAGTTTGACTGTATTCCCGCACTGTTTACCTTGTTAGCCGTTATCGCTCTTGAACGCTGTTCAGAAGAGCGATTTCCGGTTGTTACATCGCTATGGCTCTCATTAGGAGTGCTTGCGCGCACATGGCCGGGGGTGTTAGCGCCACTGTTTCTACCGAGAATTCAAGGTTGGGCGCGGCGGCTTTTGTTTCTCGCAATCGTGTTTGTGCCATCGGCTGTTAGCCTCTGGATACTGTATCTGCAGGCGCCGCACGTTATTTTGCACGATGTTGTGTACTATAGAGGAGATATTGGGGATTGGGGGTTAGCGAGCACGGCGAATCTGTTGCCCACTCGGCCGTGGTGGCGTGCGGTGAACGGATGGATTGTCCGCAAGCTGCTTTATCTAGGTTGGTTGACGCTCTATCTTATCTTTTGGCGGAGGCGCGTAGATATGGGGAAATTGGTCTGTTTGGCGATTGCGAACTACTATGTTTTTACGCCTCATGCCGGGCAACAGCATTTTGAATGGATCGTACCGATGGCCGTGCTGGCCGACATCGGCTGGTTACGTTTCTACACGGTAGTGGCTGGAGCAACGCTGTTGCTCTACTACTATCTCTGGCCGTTCAACGGAGAGCATTTTGACTTTTTAAGCCATCAGCACACCATGTCGTATTATCACAACTATCTTTCGCTGCATGCACACTTTGGCACGACCTTGTTGATGTTACCGCTTTGGGGGTTTTGCGTAGTTTGGTATGGAGCGCTATGGAGGCGCTGTCTTCGGGAAAGCATTTGAAAAATTCCCTGATTGGTGTTATTATGTCCGTAGAGGGGAAGCAGACCTTTTTCTGGACATATGAGCGATCTTTTTGGGGACTTATTTGAAGGGCAAGTTTTAGACGGAAAGTACCATCTTCGCCAACGGATAGGAGTTGGGGGATATGGAGCCGTTTTCTTGGCAGATGAGGTTGTTGCTGGGCGTGTTCTGCGCGAGGTTGTGGTGAAGCTCTTTCGTGTGGCGGAGGAGCACAGAGAGCAGCAGCTGCGCGAGTTGCAGACCTCAACCACGCTTCATCATCCCAACCTCATTCGATATTTTGCTCCTGGTCAGTTCACTTACTCTTTTCAAAATAAGGCGATTCCCATGCTCTATTTGGTGATGGAGCGTGCAGATGAGAGCTTAGAGCAACGGCTGAAGCGGGGTTTACTGACACCTGAGGAAGCGGAAACGCTGTTACGGCAGATGTGCGATGTTCTGCTCTATCTTCACGAACGTCCGGAACACTGGGTGCATCGGGATGTGAAGCCAGCCAATATCTTATGGAGTGAGGGAAGGTGGAAGCTAGCCGATTTAGGTTTGATGCGCGAGCTGGGGCCGCGGGGGGATATGACCACAGCGACTACCGTAATGGGTACCCCGGCCTATGCGCCGCCAGAAGCGTTCCGCAACTATGTGACTCCGGCCTGGGATATTTGGTCGTTAGGCGTGGTGTTGGTCGAGGCGCTCACGGGGCATTTGCCTTTTGAAGGGCAGAGCATTGAGGAGAAGATTCATGCGGTTTTGCACTTACCACCCTCCCATCTTCATCGGTTGCCGGAGCCCTTTCGGACGATTGCAGAGGGGTGTTTAGAGAAGAACCCGCGGGATCGTTTAACTCCTCGAGGCGTATTAGCATTACTGGATGCGCCGCCAAAACCTCCTCAAACGGAGATATCTTGGCGCTCGCTGGTAAAAGCAGCTGCCTTCGGGGGTGGGAGCCTTTTAGTGTTGAGGGGCCTTCTCTCTTTTTGGTTGCCTGGCGGTAGCCGATGGAATCCGTTATTTCTCTTTCCGGAGCGAAGCTCACTCTGGTATGATCCGGTAATACGCAGTTGGTCGCCCTCCTACTTCTATGCGCTCGTGGCACCCTACATGGCCTTTGGAGCTGTTTTGGAGGTAGCTGTTCTTTGGATACTCTACCGAGTTTTGGGGACGTTTGGAAAAACCCAGTGGTTGCTCTTTCCTATCTCTCTGTTGATCTCCTTGGTCTGCATTTTGTTATGTATTGGGGGATTAAGCTTTCTCTTTCATGTGCCACTGGTGACCGCACATGATTCGTTAGGGTGGATTGTATTGGTGCAGCAGGCAACCCTCTTAGGCTTACGCTATCTAGCCTTTGGAGCGGCGCTCTCTGGGCTCCTTTTTGTATCGCTTGGCGACTCGTTGGCGAGCGCCTTTTGCTTTCTTGGCATCACCGTGCCCGCATTAGCGTGGGGGGCACTAGGGGTGATTGGAGGTGCCGTTGTGGGTGGTTTTCGCAAAGGTGCTTTGCCCGAGGTGGAAGAACTGCGGCGTTGGTGGCGTATTGGAACGGCGAGTATTTTAGCTTTGATCGCATTAGTAGCATTAATCGCTCAGAAAACAGTTTTTTCCAACCCAACCTTTGTACAACGGTGGGTTTGGACGACGGAGGGCTCGAGATCACCGGTAACATTGGCGGGCCGTTGGCAGGGAGTGCTTGAAGGGCAACGTGTGCGGGTGATCCTCGAGGCGTTGGGTTCGAATCGTTTTATGGGAAAGATGGAGGGACTTCCTGGACATGTTACGGCGCGGGTGGAGGGGAGGTTAAATGGCAATTCGGTGGTTCTCAAGATCGTTCCGCGTGCTGGTAGGGGGCGTATACGTCAGTTCAAGGGGTATATTGACGCCTCAAGCAAGACGATGCAGGGATGGGAGAGAGAGCGCCAAGGTCGGCGCGTGATGTGGTGGTTAAAAAGGTCGTAGTGTCGGATGATCAAGGGATTCGGTCAGGCGATGGGGCCATACAATAGTATGTGATTTAAGAAAAGTAGGCTTTGGCACAACGTTTTTGGGCGATGAGCAGCAGGAGGAGAGTTATTCCAAAGAAAACTAGCCCTTGATGGAGCCATGATGGATATTGGAAGGGATAGTCTGGAGCGCTCGTGTGATCGTAGACCCATTGGGTACGCAAGAGGTCGAATTTGATGGGGGTTGTGACGGCGACAACAGGGTTCATAAAGAGCAAAGCGACAAAGAAATCTGTAGGATTTTGCAAGGTATTTAAAACGGGGTTGAACACGAAGAGATCGGTGATGAGAAGGAAAAAGAGCAGATAGCCCACGATGAGGCTACGGGTGATAGAGCGTCCGGGTGACGCTTTCCCCGCGGCAAGACAGCCGATGGAGGCAAATAGAAAGAGTGTGGAGAGGAGAGCCACGTGAGCTTTGAGGATAGCGAGCATGTGAACATCCGGTAGTGGATGAAAGGCTCTTTGCAAATAGCTCCAGAACAGAAGGCTGCAAAGCCAACAGAGGAGAGGGAGCCGTAGCTGGGCGAAAAGACGCCCCAGAAGAAGTTCAAAAGGCGTAAGGCCTGTTAGCAAGGAGGCTTTAAAATCAACGGTCTCGACAGCCGCGGGTTGGGCATAAGCGCCTAGCGTGACGCCGGATAAGGGGAGAAGCAAAGCGATGGCGACAAAGGCAGCGGACGCCCACTGTTGTAGCCAGCCACTCCAACGATCTCCCACACTACTTGTATGTTGCCACGGCGTTTCTAACCATAGTTTCTGGAGCCCTAATGCAATGAGAAGCAACAGGCCGAAGAGCAGTGCTGCCGTGCCTGCTTCCTGCCACCAGGCCTTTCCACGCCACTGGCGTTTTACGACAGCGATGAGGGCCTGGGGCCGTGGAGGTCTAACGCTTCGCATCCGGATCAGTGTGCTGTGGCAAAGATGGGGAAGTCTGCTTGGGGACATGGATCGCCTTGAAGATAACTCGTATGGAAGTGCCTCTACGTGGGGTTTTAGCAGGATTGACCATCCAGTCGTTTTGTATTTCCTGCATAGGATTATCTAGGATGGCGGCAGGGTCATGCCAGACAGCTACAAGCGAGCCACAGAGATCGGCCTCGAAACCTTCCGGCAAAATACGAGAGCCTGTAAAGACCCAAGGATGGTGGGGCATTGGGCTTCCTTTGGAACCTTCCATAAGGAGATCTTCCGCACGGACTTGATGTTCGATGCCATTGCGGTCTTCCCAACGCACTAGGATGTCCACCGGATCGCCTTGAGGCGACGTAGGGTCGCCTTGATATCGCAGCACATTTTTCGGTTCGAGGCCTAGCAGCAGGAGGCCCACTTGAAGGTAAAGCGGCCTGACGTTGAGGCGAAGCAAGCTTTCGTAAGTCTTGCCCATGGGGGTAACGGCGAGATATTCTACATCGCCTGAATCCATGTTGATCTCGCCGGGACACGTTAGGGTATGGGCCTTCATGTCAATGAGCAAGGTGCCGAGCCGATAGAGGTTATCCGTGATTTTCTCAATAGGAGCCGCTTTAGCCGCAGAGGCCTTCGGCGTCGGTGGGTTTGCTGGTGGGGGGGAGGCCTGTATGGCTCTCAGATAGGATACAGTACAGAGAATGACACCGCTCAGACCAAAGCAGGATAGCTTGAAAAACCTCATCGTGGCAGGCCTACTTTTGGTAGATCGGCAGTAAACCGGCAGGAACTTGAAGCACGAGAATAGACATCGCAGTGGCATAGACGCCTCCAGCATCCGAGCCGAACGGGGTATCTTCCCAGCTGCCGTTTGCATTCTGGGTGCGAACGAGTTCATCGCGGATGGCGGGGTACCAAGTGCGCCAGAACGTGCCGCCTTCCTGGTAGGCCGCCTGGGTTATGTAGTAGATCGCATAGTGGAAATGTTCCCGATAGAGCCAGAAGTTACGCGCATCGAGAGGATGTTCGGCAAGATAACGAAGGCCGTTCTGACATTCTGGAGTGTTGCTGAGATGGGAGAGATAAAGGGCAAGCACACCGGCGCCGGTTCGAGCCACATTTGATTGATTTTGGCCGATCTGGTAGCTGAAACCGCCGTCGGGGTTGGCAGCACGGCGGATATAGCCGATAGCGCGATCGAGGGTCTCTTTAGAAACGGCCAGTCCTGCGTTTTGGCAGGCCTTAAGAGCCATAAACTCTACAATTGTTACAGAGAGGTCGGCATCGCCTGGACGAGGCATATAGCGCCAGCCTCCATCCAACCAGGGTTGGCCGTTTTGGTTTTGCGTATCTTCCAATAGGCGGATAGCCGCTTCCAATTTCGGTTTGAGCCCGCGTAGGCGCGTCATTCCGTAAACTTCCGCGAGAGCGAGCAGGGCAAAGCCCTGACCGTACATGGGAGGGCCTCCACTGGCGCTGCGAATGAGGCCTGGTGGGGCGAATTGGCCGCTCATCTGTATCTGTTTGGCGAGCCAGTCCACGGCCAGATCGAGGTTGGTGCCGTAGGGACCGCGGCCGGGTTGGTAACCTGCGGAGAGAAAAGCGAGGAGGCAAAGACCGTTAATGGCCACATCTTCAGGGTAGCCTCCACTCGCCCAATGGCCGTCGGGCATTTGCTGAGCGGCCAGGTATTTAAGGCCGCGTTCTACAGCGCGTTCCGATTGTGGCGTGCCAAGGTAGAGGCGCGCCTCGACATCCCAGGGCGATACCGGTCGTTTTGTTCGTTGTTGGCCGGCAAAAGCCGTTATTGTTGTTAAAGAGAGAGAAACAGCAATTAAGAGCGCACTCCAGAAAGAGCGCTTCATTTTCCTTTTTTCTCCGCAAGACTCTCGTAGTATCGGTAGACGAAATCTTGGAACTCGGGTGGGATTTTCTCGCGCCGACCCTGTTGGAGGGCGCGTTGGGCGCGCGGATCAAGAGAGGGCTTGCTGGCCAGCATATTCGGGCTAAGGAGGGCTCCACGCTGAACACCTTCGAGGCGAGTAAAGGGCTGTATTTGTGGTTGGCTACCCGGACGTTGCATAGGGCGTGGAGCGCCTTGCATAGCTTGCTGCATAGCCTGTTGCTGTTGCTGCTGTTGTTGCAAGGCCTGCTGCACCTGTTGTATAGCCTGGTCAAGGCTATGTAGGGCTAGATCTTGCTGTTGCTGAGTAGGACGGCCTGTCTGTTTTTGGCTCAACTGTTGTTCTGCACGTTGCATATGTTGGCCTGCTTGTTGTGCAGCTCTTTGGGCATCGGGCATCTGCTGGAGGTGCTGAGCGGCCTCGTTGGTGATCTCTTGAGTCATCTGCTGGCCTCGATCGAGATGCTCTGCTTGTTGCTGTTGTTGAGGGGTTAGAGAGCGATCGGGCCGTTGGTCGCGCTCTCTGTCTAGTTGCCCGGTTTCTTGGCGAAGTTGATTCTGGAGGGAGCGCCCCAGCATCAGTTCACCAAGGGTTTCCGCCATCTCATCTTGTTGGGCGGCGTTTGCGGCCTCTTGGCTGTTTTGTTGATCGGCCTGCTGCTGCCCGCTACTGTTTTGGGCCTGCATTTGCAGAGCTTTCGCAATGGCATCGAGGGTGCGAGCGGCATTTTCTTGGGCTTGTTGGGTTGAGGCACCAGTGTTTGGCTCGTCCTGATTGAGGTTTTTACTTGCTTTATCCATTTGGCCTGCCGCCATGCGCATAGCACGTTGAAAGGCGGGCGACGGGAATTTTCCTGCCAGTTCGTTGGCTTGGTTTTCGGCTTCCTCTTGACGAGCGCCCACCTGCCTTCGCTCCCGCATGTCGTTGCTGTCGAGGTTGCCTTGTTGAGCCGTCTTATCGAGTCGGCGTGTCGTATCGAGCAGGCCGTGTTGCAGTTGAGCAAGCTCCTGCACCTTTTCGGCAAGTTGTTGGGCGGCTTGAATTTGACGAAGCTGTTGGGCTGCTCTCTTGGCGTTCTGGGCTGCTTTTTGAAGGTCTTGTGCCGCCTGGTTAGCGGGAGACTGGGCTTGCTGCGGACGGTTCTGTTGCAGCTGTTGACCCGATTGCTGAAGGTTCTGTTGGGCGTTTTGTAGGTTTTGTTGGGCTTGGGGCACGCCTTGTAGGGAGTTTTGTGCTTGCTGTGCTTGACGTTGTATCTGCTGCTCTTGACGGCTCAGGGCATGGCTTTGAGAGGAATTAGGGTGCTGCTGAATCTGGTTAGCTACATGCTGTTGCTGTTGGGCTAGCTCTTGGAGGCGCTGAGCCTCTTGCTCGAGTTGCTCGGCGGAGGTCATCTGGTTTTGCTGACCCGCAGCCTGTTGTGCCTCCTCGGCAGCCTTTTGGAGCGCTTGAGCTGCCCGATCCTGGTGCGGAGCCGCATTTTGTGGGTTGTTTCGTTGTAGATTTTGCTGAGCCTGTTGTTGGTTAGATTGCACCTGGCCCTGTTTAAGAGCTTCTTCCGCTTGTTTAAGCGCTTGGGCGGTCTGTTGATCGCCGCGTTCTTGGGCAGATTGCGCTGCGCGCTGCAGTTGCTGCTCGAGTTGTTGTGTCGCTTTGTTGACCTGGGCTTGCTGTTGACGCTCTACCTGCAGGCCCATCTTATCCTCAGGTGCCATCGTCTTGTTGCTCGAACGGAGATCTTCGGCGATGGCTCGGGAGCTATCGGCAAGCTGTTGTTGCTGTTGGGCAAGAGAGGCAGCCTTTTGCGCTAACTGATCGGCTGAGGGGGTACGGGATAGAAGTTGCTGTATGCGATCGAGATCTTTTTGGATGCTGTTTTGTTGCTGACCGGCCTGGTTGAGGTCATTGAGACGCTGCGGGGATTTTGCCGATTCCGCTTGCTGGAGTGTTTGCGCTGTGGAGGGCATTTTCTGGTTGGCTTGGGCTTGGAGGGCATCTACCGCCTGTTGGCGTCGGTTCAGCTCAGAGGGCGTGGCCATTTCGTTATTTTGGAGCTGTTGGGTAAGGTTTTGGACCTCTTGAGCTAAAGACCGAGCCTGTTCGGCGGCTGCCATCTGTGTTTGAGAAGCGCGTGCAATGCGATCGGCGTCGGGACGAAGGCGGGCTTGCTGGGTCTGTTGTTGCGCCTCGTTTTGTGTGCGTCGTAACTCCTCCAGCGCGTGCTGCTCTTCATCTAGCGCTTCTTTCAGCCTCTGCTGCATTTCCGGCAGGCTAACGATGTGGATATGATAGGAGAGCGAATAGGCTGTGTGGGGACCATCCACGGCATCGTTATCTGTGGCGCTTACGTTGTAGGTGATGACGTCGCCCACCTGAGGCCGAATGCTTTCCAAATGCCAGCGCAGGCGAATATCGGCCGAGGGAGTGCCTGTAGGACCTGGCAGGCGAAGCTGATGGAAAGGTAGTCCCTTTGGCACCGCCGTTGAGAGTTGCGTAGGATCTTGATGTGCTTTTTGATAGTTCAGATCCATGTGGTCAATACCGAAGTCATCGGAGGCGTGAGCTACCAACGGCAGCGAGCCGTTGGGCACGAGTTCAAGGTCGGTGGCCGGTCGCAGTATCTGGACGGATGGAGGCTGATCGCGTTCCACTCGAATGGTATAGAGGGGACTATTGGGGTTAGTAAATCCATGCTGATCGGTCAGAATAAAGCGATAGGTGCTGTTTTGCATAACGTTGAAAGCGCCGGAAAGAGTTTTTCCATTAATGTGCCAAAGCGATGGCACCCCGTTGAAGTAACAGAGGGCTGAGCGTAACGGAGTATTCGTAGTAGCGCTCACTTGAATATGTGAGCCTTTGAGAGCGGTGAAACTACCTGTTGGCGCACTGATGATCTGCGTTGGACGATGGGTGTAGGCCGGAAACTGAATGCGCAGGCGGACGTTCACAACGGTAGGAAGCGGCACAACCGTAATATCACGCGTATTTGAACGTCCATCGTTGGCGAGGGCCATGAGAGACACACTTTGTGTGAGATGTGCAAGACGATAACGAAAAAGGGAACTTTTTAGAGAACCAGCAGTTTGTATGCTAGCAGGCTTGTCGAGCGCTATCGTTTGCCAAACGTCGGGCGGGTCGGTTTGCCGATGGATGCGAAGCGTGCATTGGGTGGCCGGTTTGCCCCAGGTTTTAACGGTAATCCATGTGGAAGCCCCTTCAGGCAGGAGGGTTTTTTCGGGAAGCACCTGCAGACGAGTTGCGGCGAAGGGAGCGATATCTTGTTTTGGATAGGAAAGGCGTAGTATCCAAACACCAAAGGCTTGACCGGCGAGCAGGATATGCAGCAACAGAAGAAGGAGGCATGCAAAAGCTACCAGAGCAGCCCGTTGTAATGGAGCGGTATTAATGGCTTTCCGAAAATCGAGGTCTGCTGCGATCTGGTGGGTTTCGTGAAGAAGAGATTGAGCTAGGGTAGGTGAAAAACCGGCGGCGTCGGATGCCAGAGCGGGCATAAGACTAAGGCTGGTAAGAAGCCGCTCTGCAAATACAGGAAAGCGACGTTCCACTCGAACGGCCAATTGGGTGTCGGGCAGTTTGCGAAGCAAGGCAGCGACAAGCGTTATGGCAAGAGAAAGTAGAGCAAGCGCAATAAGAAGATCGTGCCAAACGACACGCCCGATGTAGGAGAGGGTGATGGCGCGGTCAACATAGAACCCTATGAGCACAAAGAGGATAGATAGGCTCAACGTCCAAAAAAGGCCAGCTAGGCCGGTGAGCAGACGATGACGTGTGCGCGCAGCCTGAAGTTTGGCCTGCAATAGGTTATTTGGTGTTTCCATGGCGATAGCCTCATTAGTTCTTATATACGTTAGACGCTAGGGTTTTCTTTAGGTTACCATTGAAGGGCGCACTTATTTAGCCACCGATAGGTTGTTGCAAAAAAACTTGGAGGGGATAGGAGGCGATGAGGCGATCATCGCAGAGAAGACCTGCCACGTGGACCCCCGCCTTGGTAATGGGCACCATGCGCAGATTGAGCCCAATTTGAATAGTTGCAAATGCCGAGCGTTCGAGGCTATGTAGCACGGTTTGCCATTCGAAGGGGAGATCTGGGGTTTCTAGCACGGTGCCGCCGTCTGGGTCGAGCAGCCGCACTCGTAGACGGCGTGGCGTAGCCGATTGCAGGCGAAGGCTAAAGGCCACGGCCATGTTGGCATGGAGTGGCAACTGAGACGTCGTAAGCGCGGAGTAGATGCCAATAAGAGATTGTTTGCGCGTATGTTCTTCTGTGATGACGAGATCGCAGATAACAAAGTAGCTAACTTGTACTTCGTCTTCTTCCGACATAGGGTTTTCCATTTCTTTAGCGATGGCATTTGGTAGAACCTATTGCCATTCAAGATAGGTTCTAATATGGCGGCTATAGCGGGGGCTACGTAGCTTCTGGAGGGCTTTTAGCTCGATCTGTCGGATGCGTTCTCGCGTTAGGCAGAAGTGTCGGCCTACTTCTTCGAGGGTTTTGGGGTCGCCATCTTCGAGGCCGTAGCGCATAATGAGCACCTCACGTTCGCGCTCTTCGAGCATATTGAGGGCATCGGCTAGTTTCTCACGAAGAATGTTTTGAGAGGCGATTTCGGGCAAGGAGCTATGCTCTTTATCCTCCACGAAGTCGGCCAAGCAGCTCTCTTCTCCTTCACCAATAGGCGTTTCGAGCGAGAGCGGTTCAGGGGCGATACGAATAATTTCGGCCACCTTTTCCGGCGACAGGTTCATCGCGCGGGCGATTTCCTCAACGGTTGGCTCACGGCCATTCTCTTGCAGAAGTTGAGACGAGACGCGAACGAGTTTGTTGATCGTTTCTACCATATGAACAGGGATACGGATCGTACGGCCTTTATCGGCGATGGCACGGGTGATAGCTTGCCGGATCCACCATGTAGCATAGGTGCTGAACTTATACCCACGACGATAGTCGAACTTTTCGATGGCACGAAGCAGGCCGATGTTGCCCTCTTGGATCAGATCAGAGAGGGCCATGCCCCGTCCATGGTAGCGTTTGGCAATAGAGACCACGAGGCGCAAGTTCGCACGAGTGAGGGCATCGCGAGCCTGTTGGGCGGCTCGTTTCAGTTCCGGGTCGTCCTTGTTTTCGCGAGCACGCAGAATGCATTGAGCGAGACGTATCTCTTCTTCCACCGTGAGAAGAGGAAATTTTCCTATTTCACGTAACCAGGCGTGCACCGAGTCGTCGGGAGTAAAGGTTTCAACATCGTCGGAGAGTTGTGTGTCGGGGTAAGGCAGAGAAGCTATCTCTTCATCGCAAGCAAAAAGCCCCTCATCGCCGTCATCGGGATCGGGCCAAGGCTTGGCATTTTCGACACCGGGCAGTAGGTCTCCGGGTTGGAGACAAGGAAGGGTTTGGATATCCTCTTGAAGGGGTAGAGGAACCATTTCGGCTTCTGTGTTGGTGGGCTTAACCTTTCTCTCGGAGGCCAGGCAGACTTGCTGGCCGTTTAGGGAAAGCGAACGACGGCGTTGTTTTCGTGTTTTTGTCGTATCGTCCGACGGATAGGTTGTATCTGCGGCGGCGCCGGTCATGCTCACACTCTCCTTCAGAGGGGGCGCATGAGGCTCTGCATCTAAAGATTCGGCGCTTTGTTAAGAGAGCCTCGGATGAGGCGCACCTTCTGGTGATACTGTTCGAGGAGGTCTCGACGTTCAGCCTCACTCACGGCCTGTTGCAGTCGCTGAGCAAGCTCACGCTTCTCTCGTTCCAACAGGTAACTTTGCAGTTGTTGGAGGCACCCATCTACCACCTCTGATCGTAACGCTTCATTCGACACGAGGTAAGCAGAATCCTGCAAGATTTCTAGCAGAAATCGGGAAAACGGAAAAGAATTTTGCGAGCTTGTTTTCTCACTGCTTTGCGCTTCTTCAGCAAGTGCCCGATCGAGGAGGGGGCGCGGGTCTATGGTGCCGTCGGCTTGCGGAGGTGTATGGGCGATCCAGTCCAAAAGCTTGACGCCGTAGGGAGTCACCATCAGCTCAGGACGCAGGTATTCCAGAAGGCGCAGCCGCCATTCGGCGCTGAAGAGAGCCCGCAGCAGCTGGCGTTCTGCTTTTTCTACCCGACTAAGCTGTTGCGGTGGTAACGGTTCCTGGACGTTTGACGGGCTCTGCGGGGTGCTAGACGGGCCACGCTTTGTGGTTCGCCCAGGCAGGGCATTGCGTAGAGAAGACGCTGGCGCCTGTGGTAGCGATGTGGGTCGAAATGCGGGCAAGGGGGGTTGCTCTCGAAGGGGGCCTCTGTTCGCTTCCTCAGTAAGCGGGTAGCCTAGTGTTCGGGGGGCTTGGCCTCCTCGAAGATGGAGGGCTGCCGTCTCGATATCGGCCAATATCTGTTCGATGACCCGCTCAACTCCCGTCTTTCCAAAGAGCGGATGAAGAAAGGCAATGCGATCAGCATAGCGCGCTCGTACCGATAGCTTTTCAACGGTAGCGAGGAGGGCTATCGCTTCGGCGAGGGCATCGCTTCGGCCTGTTTCCGTTTGCACGTTGTGCCTTTCCAAAATGCGTTCCAGAAGAAAATCTATGCGTGGAACGGCATGATCGAGGGCGCGTTGAAACTCTTCGATCCCGTTTGGCTGTTGTAAGAGAGAGGCGGGGTCTTCCCCTGTAGGTAGGCGCGCGACGCGCACTTCGGCACCCTCGATGCCAAGACTTTCCCAGATAATGGCGGCACGAAAGGTGGCGCGTAGACCGGCCTCATCGCTATCGTAACAAATAATAACTTTGGGGCTATAGCGAGAGAGAATACGCGCGTGATGTTCGGTAAACGCAGTGCCTAATGTGGCTACACATTGGGTGAAACCGGCTTGATGGGCTGCGATCACGTCGAGATAGCCCTCTACAAAAACCGGCGGCACGTCGCGTGCAAGCTTGCGACGCGCAAAATGGAGTCCATAAATAACGCGTGATTTATCGAAGAGAAGGGAAGCATCGGAGTTGATGTATTTTGCTGGCTCTGCGGGGTCTAATGCGCGCCCTCCGAAGCCAATAATGTTGCCGCCAATATCGTGGATAGGAAAGGTAATGCGATGGCGAAAGGTATCGTAAAAGCCGCTTCCCTCAAGTTTTCGCGATTTGATCAACCCCAAAGCGGCGGCTAAGGAGAGGTCGGCGCCCTTCTTTTTTAAATAGGTAAGAAGGGCATCCCAACTCGCGGGGGCATAGCCTAGCTCCCAAAGCTTTTGCGTTTCGTGGAGCACGCCGCGGTTCAGCAAATAGGCTTTGGCCTCTTCATGCTGCTGCAGCTGTTGGCAGAAGAACTCTAAGGCAAGGCGGTTAAGCGCCAGCATCTGCTCGCGTCGGCTCGTGCCCTCACCGCTTAGGCGATGTCGGTCGAATGGAATACCTGCCCTTTTGGCCAACCACTCCATGGCTTCGAGGAACTCCAGATTCTCCATTTTCTGGATGAATTTAAAAACATCCCCTCCCTCACCACATGCATAGCATTTGTATATCTGTAAGGTGGGGCTAACGTGGAAGGAAGGGCGTTTGTCATCGTGGAAAGGACAAAGCCCCTTGTAGTCTTTGCCTGCCCGTTGCAGGCGAACGTAGGTGCCGATAACGTCTACAATGTCGTTATGAGCGCGTATCTCCTCTTTTAAAGCTTGTAGATCGCGAAGCATAGGTTCCTACTTTATTTAAAGGCATAAAGCTCTTTGAATTTGGTCTGCAGGTAAGCGAGGTAGGGAGCCGCAGAGAGGGGCTTGCCGGTTGCGCGGATAACGAGCTCTTGTGGCAGGAATTTACGGCCATAGACGTGGATATGCTGACGCAGCCATTGAAGAATAGGCGAGAACTCTCCCTGTTCGATAAGCGTTTCTAGGTTTGGAAGGTCTTGTAGCATCGCCTCCCTCAGCTGGGCTGAGAGCAGGTTGCCGATGGTGTAGGTGGGGAAATAGCCGATAAGCCCCTCAGCCCAGTGGATATCTTGGAGGCAGCCTAGCGCATCGTTGGGCGGTGTAATGCCGAGATACTCCTGCATCTTCGCGTTCCAAGCATCGGGTAAGTCCCTAACCGACAGCGTGCCGTCGAGTAGTTGGGTTTCTAACTCGAAACGAAGGAGGATATGGAGGTTATAGGTGACCTCATCGGCCTCTACGCGAATAAAGGAAGGCTGGACACGGTTAATGGCTTGGTAGAGTTCCAAAGCGTTCAAGTTTGCGAAGGGATCGGGAAAGACCTCCTGAAGCCGCGGCAAAATCCATTTACAGAAGGCGTAGCTACGGCCGACCATATTTTCCCAAAAGCGGGACTGACTTTCGTGCACGCCCAGACTTGCGCCTCCAGCGAGGGGGGTAGCCTCGTAGGCTTCAGGCGTTCCTTGGTCGTACATGGCATGCCCAGCCTCATGAATCGAGGCAAAAAGCGCCTTGATGAGCAGATGCGTATCAAACCGGGTGGTAATACGTACGTCATCGCGAGAGAAGCCAGAGCAGAATGGGTGAGGGGCAGGATCTTGGCGACCCCTGGTGAGGTCATAACCCAGAGCTTGCACGACCTCTTGTGTAAAGGTATGTTGTTTTGCAATAGGGAAATCGCCCTGCAGGCAGGAATCATCAAATTGGCGTCCTGTCTCGGCGATATTTTTTACAAGCTCGACGAGAGCAGGTTTAAGGGAATCGAAAAGAGCCACCGTATCGTTATAGGTCATGCCCGGCTCGTAAAGATCGATAAGTGCATCGTAAGGGTGGTGTTGATAGCCGAGGCTTTCCGCCTTTTGCCGAGTGAGCGCAAACATCTTTTCGAGGGCGGGGGCAAAAAGCGAAAAATTGTTCTCACGTCGTGCTTGTACCCAAACTTCATGAGATTGGGCTTGATGTCTGGCTAGCTCCTCAACGAGGGCTGCCGGTATTTTTGTGGCTTGATCATAATCACGGCGGGTAACGCGTACGAGCCGCACTTCATCGCTATCCGGATCGGCTTCTGTGAGCTCCGATTCACATTTGGCGAGCAGCTCGGCCGTCTTTTGAGAAGTAAATAGGTTATGTATAAAGGATTCAAGGGTTGCCATCTGTTCAGCGCGCGCGTTTGTTGCCTTAGGAGGCATCATGGTTTGTTGATCCCATGACAGCAGACCGCCGATCTGTTGGAGGCGCGTGATGGATGCGAGGTAGCTTTTTAATTGGTCGAGAGCATGGGTCAAGGCTTTCGTCTCCTTTAACGTGATGATACCGAAGAGGGTTGAGGGGGCAGAAAATGAGCAAGCGTCTTGTCGAGTTCCGTGCCGAGAAGCTGCTCTCTACCTGCCAGAATGCGCCCACTATCGCCATCAATGAGGATAGGGTAAGGCACGATATGGATGAAATAGAGCTGGGCTTCAGCTGTTTCCCAATACTTTCCGTCGTAGACTTCTGGCCATGTCATATGGTGTGCTGTGAGGAAATCCTTCAGCTGCTTTCGATAGTTGGCCGGCTCGATGCAGATACCTAAAATCTCAAGGCCTTTGGAGTGGTATTTTTTATAAGCGGCGATTACATACGGAAGTTGTGCTTGACAATGGGGGCACCAGGAGCCCCAGAAGTAGAGCAGCACGCGTTTCCCCCGGTAGTCTTGTGGGAAATGGACGAGGGTGCCGTTAAGCGTTGTGGCGGTGAACGCAGGGGCTATTTGCCCGATGCTTAGATCGGGTGGAGGGGGAATCTCTGGAACCGATTTTGGGGAGCGCTCCACCACCACCGTGCTGCCGTCGTAGTCAGGGATAGTAAGTTGATAGGTGATCCCGCCGATGTTAAATGGTCGGTCGGCACGATAGATCTCGCCGCGGGCGTCAATTTTGCCATTATGGTTCACGTCAATGAGAAGGAGGCTGCCGGGAAAGGAGGCGCTAACATCGCATTTGAAGTCGCCTCGGGCAAGGAGGTCGTAGAGGTAGGCTGTATATTTGACGTTATTGAGGATAAGTTCCCCTTTACGAATATAGTCGGGAAGGTAGATCAGATACTGGCCGTAGGCGGCCGCATTGGGATCGTTGGGGTCGAGCAGGATGAAATGCATGGGAAGATCTACGACGTGATCGGGGCTGTAGTGCACATGAAGCACCGCATCGCCCTCGTAGCGCGTGAGCTGTTGGCCGTTTGCTGCCTTATAGGGAAACGTTTTCCATTGGACGGGCGGATCGTTGGTAAGGTCGCCATCGAGGTCTGCGTCCACAATGAGAATAGGTGGTTTATGGGGTGGAAATTGAACGAGGGCGACGTAGTCTATCTCTTTGCCATTAGGCCAAAGTGGAATGAAGGCAAAGTAGGGATTGACGAGATTGGAAGGCAGTTTTGTGACCTGAGGCGGACATTGTGGGAACAGCGGAGCGCGTCTTGGTGTGGTTTCTGGAACAACTTCGCGAACTTCAGGGCCGGTAACGAGATCGAAATGGAACGTATCGGCTCGGCAAGGGAGGGAAGTTGCGAGGAGTGATCCTCCCAAGAGGACGATGGAGATAGCGCGGCTGAAGGAAGAGCCTGCCTTCTGTTTGGCGATAAGAAGGCGATTAAGAAAGCAAGTTAAGGCGCTGTTGAGGTTTATCATCATCCTCATCTTCTTGAGCTCCGGTAAACTGTTTACTAAGCCGCACATCGCGTTGGGATTGGTAGCTAGAGCCGGCCTGGGCGCCATAGAGAAATTCAGGCTCTTCGGTGCAGCGCAGGAGATGAATGCGAAAGAGGGGTTGTCCATCTTCAATAAGGAAGGGGACATCACGGCTGCGCACTTCGAGCACCACAGCAGCTGCCGTTTCGGTGGCCGGGAGAGCAGCGGCATAGCCAAATCCGCTATCAAAAAAGCCCGCATAGTGGGTACGCAGCTCTCCGCTGCCGGCGTCGAAGGCCACCATCTCCGCACAGATAGTGGGTGGGAGGCAAACAAGCTCACGAGAGCGAAAGATATAGAACTCGTCCGGCTCCAGGATAATGGGCTTTCCGTCGGCGTAGAGTCGATCCCAGTAGTGGCGTTTGCGCGCTTGACCAATGGCGCGGAGGTCAATGGGAGGGGTATTCTTGCGCGCTTGATAGCCGATGGTAGCCTGTCGGCCTTGGCCGCTATAACGTGGGAGGTAGATAGAGAGGAGGATTCCGTTAGAGATGGCCAGATCTCGGGAGCGGAGCGGCAGCAGTTCGGAACTGAGAATGATGGGAACCTCATCGAGAAGAGCGCGGGTTTCCTCGGCAGAGAGGCGGGGTTCACCGGTTTGGAAACGTATTTGTGCGAGAGCGTCACCCGCGCGTACTCGGATAGCAAACGAGCGCGGTACCACTTCCAGGTAGAGGGGGCCTTGATAGCCCTGTGGGGTTTCGTCGAAGGCGACCCCATGTTCCGTAACGAGACGGCAAAATACGTCAAGGCGTCCTGTGGTGGATTTCGGGTTCGCGCGGCCACGCACGTTTTGTGGCAAGGCAAGGCGTTCCATCAAAGGAAAGATGTAGACCTGATTTCTCTCTAGGACCACGCCCTCCTCCGGAAGACAGAAACGGTACCAACCGAAGCGTGCCAGTTTTTGTGCCATTCCCTCTTCGCCGGGGAGAAAGCTACATTGAACCCGATAGCCCACTGTGCCCAGTCGCAGATCGAGGCTATTAGGCTGGATTTGGCCGGATCGAAGCGGCTCTTCGGCATCGATCCAGCCTTTTTCGAAAGCCTGACGTATCCACTGAGCCGGAAAAACCCCATTATTGGGGTCTGTGTAGTTCCTCATACAAAGTTTGGATCGGTGACGCGTTGGGTTTCAACGTTCGTTTTCGCTTTCGATGCTGCTTTCAGCTGCTCGATAAGCTGGTCGTAGGCCGCCCTATTGACGGGTAGTTCTACAGGGCTTTGGGTTTTACTGGAGAGAATGATGCCATTAATGAGCTCCATAGCATTTAAGCCCTCTTCTCCTGGAGCTAGCAGCGGCTCATTATAGAGGATGGCACGGGCGAAGTTCTGGGTAATCGCGGCATGACCTTTAAGGGGTTTTTCCTCTGGTAGGGTGACCGGCTCTTCGGTGACTTTGGGGCTGCCCCACATCTCTTTGGTGGTGTAGGTAAATTCACGAATGGAGCTTTCAACGCGAAAGTACTGGAGGCGGCTACCATGAATAACGATCTTGCCGCGATCGGCACAAATCTCGAGTAGATTGTGATTCGGAACCTCCATTGTGGAGGCATAGAGGTAGCCATGGGCCCCATTTTTATAGGTAAGGAACGCATAGGCCTCATCTTCCACTTCAATGTCGTGAAGACGCGTGCGGGTCGTGCCGATAAGCGATGCAGGAAGTCCGGCGAGCCAGCAAAACAGGTCAAGGTAGTGAGGGGCTTGATTGATCAGCACGCCACCTCCTTCACCCGCCCATGTGGCACGCCAGCCACCGGAGTTGTAGTAGGCTTGGCTGCGATACCAACCCATAACGAGGCTTGTACGATAGATTTCGCCAAGTGCACCGCTCTCAACGATCTGTTTTGCCGCGAGGTGATGCGGCTCGGAGCGCATCTGGTACATGATGCCGAATTTGCGGCCGGAACGGCGAGCGGCAGCGATCATTGCGTCTGCGGCAGAGACGGTGACGGCCAGCGGTTTTTCGGAAAGCACATGGATACCCCGTTCAAATGCATCTATGGCAATAGGAGGGTGGAAATAGTGAGGGGTTGCGATGATCACTGCATCTACAAGGCCGCTTTCCAGCAGCGCAAGGTGGTTGGTAAAGCCGGGGACGCCAAACTTTTCAGAGGCTGCCTTCACGGCCGCCTCATCGGCATCGGCCACCGCCGTAAGCTTTGCTTCGGGGATTTTGGAAAGCATGTTGCAGTGTCCTGCTCCCATCCCTCCTACACCGATCACCCCAAAGCGAACAACTTCACTAGTCATAGAGAAAACTCCTTACCTTAAGCATAGAATCTACCTGTTTTTTCGCCGTTTCTGCGACAATTCCCTGCTTTGAGGAGGGTGTCTCTCCGATGTTGAAGCACAGCAAGGCCTTATCCATCGCGTCATTGGCGGCGATAAGGGGTAACAGCTGTGGAGGGATCGGGGTGCCCTACGATTGCGGGACGGCGTAGAGCCAGCGGCCGGAGTGGGCAGATGTTAAGGTAAAGACAAGAACGTCCCCTTCGATGCGGACCGGCAGGGCATCGCCACGACTGCCAGGCTGAGGGCCTTCGACAAAGAGCTGTACCTCTCGCAGCGATTGGAGAAGAGGGATTCGAACCGTGCCTTCACCGACAGCAAAAATACGGAGAATGGCCCCATGTGGCACCCGACACTCGGGAGGTACGGGTGCCCAGGCGACTAGAGGCATGGGGGTATCCGCAAAAACGGTTGTATGTCCATCCACCTCGATGCGGTTGGCGTTCCGACCGGCAAAAGCAACCATGCGATGACGATCGTCAACGCGGAAAGTAACCGCCAGGTCACCTTCGTAGGTTATCGTGTGGCCATGAACATGAAAATTTTTTAGCTGCAGTTGTGAGGAAGGTAGCGGATGTTGCTGCAGGTAGTCCTGATCCGCTTTAGGATCTCGTGCAAAACCGCCTTGCCATAGCTCAGGCGTGTGTCGAAAATGCCGCGCGATAGCGATCGCTCCGTTGGGGAAACGACAGCAAAGGTAATCGGTTGTGCGCGAAAGGTACTCGGTGTTGTCGTTCGTGTGGGCAAAGCGGCCGGTGGGTGGATAGGCGCCGAGGGCCGTAAGCACCTCGAACCAGTTTCGCGTTTCGTAGCCGAGACTGGCTGCCTGATCGTCTCGAGGGCGATAGCCGAGGAAAACGGCGGAGCCACCGTTCGGAAACGAGCGGTGTGTGCCAACAACCTGGTTTTGAACGGAAGCAATCGCCTCGACGCTCTTCTGAGGAATGACGGGATAGATGCGATCGGGAAGCAGGTGGGTAAGAATGATCTGCGGGCTAACGTTTTTGAGTAGGCCGGCGAAGCGAACTTCCCTTCCTGGCACCATCTTGCCCCATTCTTGAGAGGGGGTGTAGGAGACCCCGAAGATCTCGCTCCATGTGGTAAGGATAGGTTGCCCCTCATTCGAGAGCAGAGGAGGCGGGCCTGACCAGATGACACGTCCTCCTGCTTGCAACATCTGCCGAATCAGGGAGAGGAGTTGCTGCGAGGGAAACGGTTCAAAAAGGGTAACCAGTGTGGAAAAACGTCGGCCTGCCATCTCGATAGCGCCGCCGACAACTCTGCCCCTTTCTAAAAGTTTGGCTTGGGTCACGTAGTTTGCGTAGCCATAGAGCGTCATCCAACTGCCAAAACGCTCTTCTACAGCCACAAGATCTATAGGATAGAGCATAAGGACATCTACATCGCGATGTTGCATGTCTTGAACCATGCCGTAGAAAGGAGAGCCGGCGTCTCCATAGGTATCTACCAAAGCGCCTCTTCGGTCGGCCACGGGCCCTGGCATTCCCCAGTAGGCAGCGTACGAGTAAGGGATGGTGTTAAGGATACCGGTTGAGCAGGCGAGGGCAAGTGCGAAGTAGTCACGATCGGCGTAGCCGCCTTCGGCATGATCGTTGCCGTTGCCGGTGAGGAAGTCGCCCCAAGAGAAGTAGTCGTAGCAGGCTGCTGCCGCCTGCTGAACGGTATTCGACCAGACGAAGTTTGAGGTGTACTCGTATTTTGCCGGGTTGTCGGGCTCCTGTCCTACCCGCCAGTAGTCAATGGTAGGGCTTTCGGCCCAGGTAGCATGCGCTCGTGCCTCAAGAGGATGTCCCATCCGCTGTTCGGCATGGCGCTTCGCTTCGGTAAAGAGGGCGACAACGCCATCTTGCAGGAGATGATAGTAGCGGGCACGAAAAAGCGCGGTGGCATGGATATCCTCTGGTGTTGAGCCAAAGACGTGCATCGCTCCCTCTTTTGCGGTGAGGTCGAGCGCCTTATCCTCTTGACCATGGACGAAATAGAGCAGATATTTTGCAAAATCCTGGTACTCGTTACCATATTTGGCGGCAAAGGCACGAACCAGGCCTGGACTCACGTAGCGCATGGCGAATTCGCCATGATCGTGATGATGGAAGTAGTCCCAATCTTGCTGGATATGCATCTCATCGGAGTAAAGCCCGTTCAGCTTTACTCCCGCGTCTACATAGCGGTCCACGAGGTTTTTTAGGTAGGGAAGCGCCTTTTCACTAAAGTAGTCCATTTCTGGGGTGCGATAGATTTGGACGACGAGAACGCGATCGAGAGGGCCGATGTCGGTTTGGCCTCTTCCATAGATCCGCACGCGCACGGCCTCGACGCTGCCTTCGGTGGGACCCATAATCTCGACGTGGGCTGTGTCTGTGATCTCCACAATGGTTTTCGGGTCTACAACGAGATAGGGGGTGCCGTAGAGGGGGTTTTGACGGAAGGCGAAAACGCGCACGCCGGCATCTTCTACGCGGATGGGGCCTTTGTTGTTGGTCCAGCGCTGTTGTCGCCAAAGCTGAACGCTGTAGGCACCAGTGGCTGGATCGCGCAGGCCTTTTCGGTAGTGCATCCAGATGCCCGATTCACCGGTCTGCTTCACGTAGGAGGGGCCAATTTCCAGGGGACTGAGCAGGCTAAGCTCTAACGCAAGCCCATACTTTTGAGCGAATTGGCCGATGGTCGCAATAAGTTTGATATACTCTTCGCTATCGGGCATTAGCTTGCGAGGGGCATTTTGGCCCGGGCGATATTGAGTGAAAAACTGGTCGAAGGCGACGATAAGGGTACGATGGCCGGCTGCTTGAGCTGCTTCACAGACGGAACGGAGGCTCTGCATCCGTGGAGTCGTATCTAGGCTGAGGTTGATAGGCTGATCGGGGTCTCGTGCAAGGGTTTCTAGCTCTTGGTCGCTGACCAGAATAATGCTCGATTTTGGTAAGAGGAAGCTCCAGGGGCCTGGAAAGGCAACAAGAGGGGTGTTGTTAGACACAGAACTCGTCATAACCTGCTCCTTTGCAAAACCATTGCCAGAGAACAAGAAGAGGCCGCTCCAGGCCGCACTGCCCAAGAGGGCGCGACGTGATAGAACACGCGGGTTTTGGGCGCCGTCTGGCCGTTGTCTTGAAGTCATCGGTTGCGCCTACTTGCTTGTTCTGGGGCCAATAGTCTGTTGAACGGCACGCACCGGCCCGATCCAGATGGTGTTCTGCTGCTCGGGTTGACCGAACAAGAAAGAGACGTCGGCGAGGATCAGAGTCGTAAGTTGGCCGGTATCTATGGGGTGGTTCAGGGCCTCTTGCGAGTCGGGCTCGGGCTGCATGGCGGCGATGTTGACCGAGACGGTTGTTGGTTTGGAATCGCCCGGAATGTCTACGAGCTGGAAATAGCGAGCCCCATCCTTCATCTGAAGCGAAACGGCAAGGCGGACCCCCTTTTCTGCAGCCGCCTGAAAGACGATGCGATCGGTATTCTCCATTGCGACGCGATGGAGGTCGTGTAGCAGCAGGATAAGGCGGGTGGGACCTTGTTGATAGTGAACTGCGATAGCGTGGCCAGGAAAAGGAGGATGGAGATCGTACTGCATCTCTTGCGAGCCGATGAGGAGCCAATGGATGATCTCTTCATTAAGTGGGTCAATCCAGACACCTTTTTCGTCATCCGGTAGCTTTGGAGGTGGAGCTGCAGCTATATTGGAGAGCGCCTCAAAATCGGCGAGGCGAAACGTATATTGGCCGGAGCTAGGCTGCAGCAGGCCCACCATTTGGGGATCGGTGCTCATGAAGGAAGTAAGTAAGGTATTCATCGGAACGATGCCAATGGCCTCTACCTGATCCAGGTCGAGCTTCCCGTCGGGGTCTGGCGGGTCGCCTTTATTATCGGAAAGCCAAAAGTCTTTGGGGTAGAGGGTGATGGACTGCCAGGTTTTAGGTGGGAGCCAAAATATCTGTAGATAGCGGCCACCCTGATGTTCGGAGAGAACGCAAATAAAGGGGGCACCGATATCGCTGTAGGCTTGAAACCGGATGGCTTGAAGAGCGGCGAGCGTGCCCGGTTTCACAGGGCGAATGAGCGCCTGAAAGGGCAGTGCGTTGTTGGCCTCCTGCTTTTGAGGATTCACGGTGTAGGTAAATACCAGCGCCCCTTTTGCATTGGGTGGAAGCTCGGTAGCCTGATGAGTTACGCGGATGCCGACACCCCCCAGGTTCGTCCACGGAGCCGTATTCTCCGTGAAGGTGTCGGTGAGAAGAGCTGTTGACTGGGCTTTCGACGCAGAGCCAGCCAAGCAGAAGGCTAGCGCGATCAGTAGGGAAGTTTTTAAGTTCATCGTTTTGTGTCCTTCTAAGCTATGTCCAAGCTTTTTGGATGCGCGCGATGGCGGTTGCGATATCTTCCACGTCTTGTTGCGTGCCGAGCAACACATATTGAGGAAGCCAGACGCATTCCGCGCAGAGTTGCTCGCAGACGGGGTGATGGATTTTTGTATAGTCCATGGTGATTTTGCCATCGGTGAGGGCGGCGAGACGTGCTGCATGGTGAGCGAAGATCGGTTGTTGATGGAGGGGACGATAGGTGGACATGCTCGGTATGCCCTCGGCGTTCAGGGCGCGCAGAAACTCCTCAAGGCTATGGCCTCCGAAGGCATCTTTTTGGTACCTAAAGGCATACAGGTGATAAGACTGGCAGGTGATCCGTTCATCTTCGATGGGCAGCAGTATGCCGGGAATCTGCGCGAGCAGTTGACGCAAATAGGCAGCATTGCGCGAACGGAGCTGAATCTGTTGGGGGAGGCGTTGCAGCTGAACGCGCAGAAGGGCGGCTTGAAACTCCGTCATACGATAGTTGCTACCAGGGAAGGGATGTTCGTACCATTGCCCGCCGCGAGAGCGTCCAACGTTCATAATGGACCAGGCAGCATCAGCAAGCGCCTCATTATTCGAGAGAACGATGCCGCCTTCGCCCGCGTTCAGGTTTTTCGAGGCTTGAAAGCTAAAGGTGCCAAGATCGCCCAGGGCTCCTACACGACGCCCACGCCATTCAGCGCCGTGAGCCTGAGCAGCATCCTCAATAAGATAGAGGTTGTGACGCTTCGCTATTTCCAAAAGCCTGTCCATGTCGGCAGGGCGACCGGTGAGATGAACGGCGATAATCGCTTTCGTCCTTGGGGTTATTGCGGCCTCTACCTGATCGGGGTCTATATTGTAGGTTTGTGGGTCTACATCTACGAACACGGGCAGGGCGCCAGCCATGAGAGGCGCACTTGCCGAGGCGATGAAGGTATAGGAGGGGACAATGACCTCGTCGCCGTAGCCGATGTTAAGAGAACGGATGGCGATCTCGATGGCCGCCGTTCCATTCGTGCAGGCGACACCGTATTGAGCCTGCTGAAACGTAGCAAACTCTTTTTCAAAGCTAACGCCCTCTACTCCGCCGACATACCACCATTGACCGCTTTGAAGTGCTCGTTTCAGCGCCTGCTCTTCAGCGTGGCCGAAGATAGGCCATCGTGGCCAGGGATGCCGTTGTCGGTCGCGAACAGGCTTGCCGCCGTTAATAGCCAGCAGTTCTTGAGTCGTTGCGAACATGAGCAGCCTCCTTTCTTCCCTTAGGGAAGGAACACCTGGTCCTCAGTGTTTCGGGGACGCTTTTCAGATCAAAATTCTTCATCGTTGGTTGATTTCCCTTTTCGCCGTCTCCAAGAGGGAGTGGCAACGGCCCCATGCTCTTGGAAGAAGGGACGATGTTGCCATCGCGCGCGTAGAGCGCGTAAGGCGTCGTAAAGGGGGGCGGTGCCGCTTGCTCCCCGTAAGAGCGGTTGAAAGCAGGTGGTGTCGCGCCGTTGAACGGCAATCAGCAAGGAGTCGAGTAAGCCTTGCAGCCGTACCTCTTGCTGTCGAAGGAACATGCGAGGATTCCAGGCCGGTTCAGAAGCGTCTACGAAGGCCGGTTCAGAGAAGTGGACAAACGCCTCTGGCAAGCGTTCTGTCCAGAGCTCATAGTGTACGGCCACAAGCAGGAGATGAAACCGCTGCAGTCTCATGGCGATGTGAGCGAGCCCTGGTTGAAACTGAATAGGTCGTTGATAGTTGCTCACCATTTCGCCTTGAGGGGTAAGCCAAAGCGAGCGCGGTTGATCTTTGAGCAGGTGTTCCACCGTATCTAAAAAGGCTTTGATGCCTTGAAGGCTTGTGCGATCGACTCCGAGAACGCCCATTTTGGAAAAGAGGGCATAGCGCTGGAGTTGTTGAGCGTCCATCACGGTATACACATCATGATGGAACAGACGATGTTCGACGAACGCGGGCACAAAAAGGTCCCACCAACTGCTGTGGTTGAGACAGACGATAAGGGGAATCGAATCGTCCAAAGGGATTCGGGGGGCGTCGCCATAGAGATAGAGGGTATGGAAATGTCGTTTGAGATAGCGCGGCACATAGTATCGCATAAACCCCTCTTTAAGCCAAGGGATTTTAGGGTTGATCGGTTGCTCGCTTCGTGGCCGCATGAATAGGATTTTATCCGAAAGTTACTCAGATTAAGAAGTGTCTCTTTCCCGTACCCTGAAGGAATATTCTACCTGCTTGTCGAAATCCCTTATCCACACACCGGGTTTTCATGCTACAAGGAAAGAAGGATGTACCAAACGTTATGTCAGGCGCTTATAGCGGTAATACTCGCCTTAGGCGCGGAATTTTTGTATGCTCAACAGTCACCCGTCGCGTTACCAAACCCTATTAACGGGCCTGGCTCGACCTTATCGTTAGCGCCACGGGCAGCACTTCCCCACTCGCCACCATTGCCCTACGGCTTGGAGCTGCTTTCGCGTTTCGATCTACTGCCCTATTTGCGCGATAGTCGGTGCGTGCAGGATTCGAGCTATGACCGGAACTTTTACAACGCCGATTTTGGGCATTTTCTGAGGGTTGAGGGACATACGGCGGTGCTCGCCGATATTCGCGGGCCGGGGTGCATCTATCGGTTCTGGTCGGCTAATGCAGCGGGGCACCTGCGCATCTATTTTGATGGAGCAGCCACGCCCACCATAGATTGCGCCATGCAGGACTTCTTTCTTGGCAAGGTACCCCCCTTTCTGCAGCCGTTAGTAGGACACAAAAGCGGTGGATGGTACTGCTACTTTCCGATGCCTTTCCAGAAGCACTGCCTCATTACGGTGACCGATCCGGGGCCGATGTACTATCATGTAGAGTACCAACTCTATCCGGATAGTACACGGATCGCCACCTTTTCACCGCAGCTTCATCAGAAAGAGTTGGCTGCTCTTGGGGAGGTCTTAGAGCAGTGGGGGCATCTCGGGCTAGACCCAAAGCCCTCTGTGGTGGAAGAGCAGGCCCAAGATGTTCAAACGGAATGTGTGCCCGGACAGCCATTGACATTGGCGAACCTTTCTGGAGCTGGAGAGATAGATGCTCTGCATATCCGTCTTGATCCAGCGAACAGATACACCCTTCGCCAAACGGTTCTACGTATCTACTGGGACGGTGCCACCCGTCCGGCTGTAGAGGCGCCTGTAGGCGATTTCTTTGGCGCCGGTTTCGGAAAGGAGACGTTTGCTGCACTGCCGGACGCTATGAACGACCAAGGTGGCTTTTGCTACTGGCCGATGCCTTTTACCAAGAGCGCACGGATTGAGCTGATAAACTATGGGCAGAGGTCGGTGAACGTACTGTTTCAGATGCGTTATCACCGTTTGGGACAGCCGTTGAAAGACGCAGGGTATTTTCACGCGCGCTGGCACCGCCAGATCAACAAAGAGGGGGAGAACTTTCATATTCTCGAGGTACAGGGACGTGGCCTGTATGTGGGTGAACACACGGCCATGCAGGGCGACAGGGGGATTTGGTTTCTGGAAGGAAATGAAGAGATTTGGGTGGATGGAGAATCGTTTCCCTCCATTATAGGAACAGGGACAGAGGACTTCTACACCGCCGGCTGGTATTTCGATGAAGGCCCCTTTAACGAGGCCTTCCATGGCTGTATCCTCAAAGATGAGGCGCACTCGAGGGTGGATGCCTACCGGTACCAGATCACGGATTGCGTTCCTTTCCAAAAATCTATTCGTGTGGATATTCAGCATGGCCCTATTGACAACTATCCTGGGTCGGACTACGCCTGTGTGGCCTATTGGTACCAAACAGCACCTGACGACAACTGGTCGCCTCTGGATCCGACACAACTGACACCGACGCATTGGCACGCTCAGGATGCTATAGAAGCGGAGAGCTTGCGGTGGACTTCCGGAGACCCGCAGGTAATAGACGACATGAACCTGCCCGTCCTAGCCAGCGGTGGTGCTGTTGTGGAGCTGCATGGTGGAACGGCCGCTTGTGTGCTGCCCGTCGCCAAGGAGGGGGACTACATACTCTCGTTGGTGCAGCCACCGTTGGCGGGCACAGCGCGACTAGGTCAGAACTGGGCGGTAGATGATCCTAAGCAGGTCGGCCCTGCACCAACGGAAGCGATTCGGGCCGATGAAACAAATAGTGTGCACCAAACGCTTCATCTAACAGCTGGCGATCACACCCTGTTCTTTCAGATACCCACAGGGCAGACGCTGTATCTAGACTATCTTACGTTACGACGCCTACTGCATCCAAATAGCATTCCGGCAACCGACCTAAAAGTCGTGGAGGCAACCGATGGCGAAGCCCAGATTCAAGACATGACCGGGTTTGGCCCCTACTGGGATAACAACCAGCAGCTCTGGTTTACCGGCCATCGGCAGGGTGCCCAGATGACCGTGGAGCTCCCTGTGGAAAAAACGGGTAGCTATGAGCTGTCGGTCTACTACACGACGGCGAGAGATTATGCCATTGTGCAGGTGTTGCTTGATGGCAACCCGATAGGGCAGCCAACCGATTGTTACACTCCCAATGTTCAGGCCAAAGACCAGACCATTTTGGGGAACGTGATGCTAACGGCGGGCGTGCATCGGCTTACGTTTCGAGCGGTAGGCAAGAACCCGGCTTCCACCAACTACCTTATTGGAGTAGATGCGATAGGGCTAAAGCCTTTGCCCTAACCCGTATTTCTAGGAGGCATATGCGAGAGATCGTTCGTAATGCTGGCGTTTACGTTGCCGTTATCGTGGTGGCATTTTTCTTTGCCATCTGGCTACCGCAGTTTCGGCAGCCTTCAAATCTGCTAAATGTTCTCGATCAGTCGGTGGAGATAGCGATCGTCTCGGTTGGGATGACGATGGTGATTCTCACCGAGGGGATCGATCTTTCCGTAGGAAGTTTGGCTGCTTTGGCGCCGTTTCTAGGGGCTTGGTTGATTACGCAGCATACCGGTGGCCTTTGGCACTCCGCCGTTATTGGCGTGCTGTGCTGCTTAGCTGTGGGTGGGGCTGTTGGTCTCATCAATGGGCTCGCGATCACACAGGCTTATTTGCCTCCCTTCATCGCCACGTTAGGCACCATGTCCATTGTACGCGGCCTAGCCTACATTGTTTCCCATGGAACTGGTATCACTGATCTGCCACATGGCTACACCTTTTTAGGTCACACGCTCCCCGGTCAGGTAACGGTGGGAGTGGTGCTGATGTTCGTGTTATACGGGATTAGCCACCTTTGGTTATCGCGTTCCGCCACTGGTCGGGCCATCTATGCCATTGGCGGCAATGAGACAGCTGCGCATCTATCCGGCCTGAAGGTGAACCGGATCAAACTCGGTGTCTATATTCTGTGTGGCATTTTGGCAGCGCTTGCTGGCTTGGCCGAAACGGCGATGGTGGGTGCTTCCGTACCAGATGCCGGTATTGACCTTGAGTTGAACTCCATAGCCGCGGTCGTTATCGGGGGAACAAGTCTGAGCGGTGGTCGCGGGAACCTTGTGGGCACGTTGGCGGGCGCTCTCCTCATGCGGCTCATTCGCAACGGGCTTGATCTTGCGGGCATCGACTCGAACTGGCAAAAAGTGGCCATCGGGGCGATTATAATGGGGGCTGTGGCGTTCGACGAAATCCAAAAGAGAAGAGGTGCACGACTATGAACCGTTCATTTGCTGAGGGAAAGCTGCTGCGTGTTGAGAGGGACGTTATTGCTAGGCGGACTGCCTTCCAAAGAGGTCTGATGATAGGCCTGCTCTTCTTTGCGCTAGCGGGCTGCAGCAGTAACCCTTCTGGCTCGGGGGGAGCGACCTCCTCTAGACAGGGAGGGAACGGCGCTCTGAGCCAACGCGTCATTGCGGTGGTTTCACCGGCAAAGACAAGTCCATTTCATGTTACCCTGGCGGCGGCTGCAGCTGAAGAGGCCAAACGTCTTGGGCTTCCTCCCATTATCGATCAGGCTCCTTCCAGTGAAAGCGACTACACGGGGCAGGTGGCGTTGGTGCAAGACATCATTCAGCGCCATCCGGCGGCGATCAGCGTATGTGGGATCAATCCGCAGGCGCTGGTCAATATTATTAAGAACTGCAATCGGGCTCATATCCCCATTTTTGTGCACAATCAGATATCCCCAGTTGAAGGCGGGGGGCAGGTGGTGTCGTACATTGGTTATGACGAGTACGAGGGTGGGCGCAAGTGCGGCGAGGAGGCTGCAGAGCTACTAAAGCAAAAGTATGGAGCCTATCGGGGCAACGTGGCGATACTCGATGGAGAGCCGGGAGACCACACAAACCTTCGTGCGGGAGGATTTAAGGACGCGCTTAAGAAGTACCCGGATATCCACATCGTCGCCGAGCAGAACGGTCATTGGCTTCGAGCCGATGGCACGGCGATTACACGAGATTGGCTTCAGCGTTTCCCAAATCTCGACCTTGTTTTTGGATGTAGTGATGAGATGGCACTTGGAGCGGCCAAGGCGGCGAGAGATGCCGGAAGGCAACTTTTGACCATCGGCATTGATGGTAATAGACCCTCACTGGAGGCGATCCGCGATGGAAAGTATACGGCCTGTTTGGCGACCCAGCCTGACCTGATAGGAAAGGCCGTTATTGACACAATTAACGACTATCTCAGCGGCAAAAAGGTCCCGCCAGTGGTAAAGACTCCATGTGTTATCGTGACGAAGGCCAATGTGGCTCAGTTTCTAAAGTAGTTGGTGGGAGCCACCGATGCGTTGTAGGGGAGCGGAAGATGGTAGAAAGCGCCCTTTCAGTGGGAGTATCTGGCGCTCAGCCTATTGCCAAAATCATACACCACCTGAAAACCGCTCCCGTCTAACCTTAAACGATAGATTAATCCCGCATCCTGGCTCCCACCTCCTTCCGTTACCTCATACAATCTACCATTGCCTCCTAACACTAGACCAAAGGCCACTTCCCCCTCTGCTTCTCCCCTAAACGCTGCAACAGCCTGTAGCCCACCCCATCCACGCTCACCCCAAACACCACACCCTCTTGCTTCTGTCCCCCTCCTCCCGTCACGCCATATAATCTCTTCCCCACTAACACCAACTGCCCTATCCCATAGGCACCATCGCTCTCGCCTCCAGCAAACGCATGCAATACCTTGTAACCACTCCCATCTACCTTCACACCAAACACTACTCCCTTCCCATTCACCCCTCCAGCACTCGTCGTCCCATACAACCAACCTCCTTCCCCTAACACCAACTCCACCAACAACGGATAGGCGCCCTCTTCCCCGGAAAACGCATGCAACACGCTATACCCACTCCCATCTGTCCGAACCCGATACACCACTCCCTTGCCATACTTGCCTCCTTCTTCGGTCACTCCATACAGCCAACCGTCTTTGCTCTCCACTACCCCTCCATAGGGCAGAGCGGCATCAGGTCCGGAGAAGGCATGGAGGATTTGGAAGTGGGTACCATGGGTTTGGAGGGCGAAAAGGGTACCGTCACAGGCGGGGTCTCCGAGGGAGGTGGTACCGTAGAGGGCACCGTTAGCATCTTGGGTGAGGGGAGCGAAGGGGAAGGCACCATCGGCATTAGACGAAGTCGGGATGCAGAGGAGCGAAGGAGTGGAGGATTTGGAAGTAAGTGCCGTTGGGCTCAAGGACGAAGAGGAACTCAGGGGCGAGGGAGCGATGGAAGGTGAAGGTGCCATAGAGCAGATGAGAGAGAGGAGAGTAGAACAAGGGATTAGGATGGAAAGACATGTCGTAAGTGTGAACATAGGGGAACACCGTGTCGAAGGTTTCAGGGAGACCTTGAGTAGTTTGTCGGGAGGGTAGACAACGGTGACGCTGGAGAGGAGAGCGAGGGCTATCGATTTGAGCGTTGCAGGTAGATGAGGGCTGATCTCTATGTTAATAGATAAAACCATTCCACGCTCTGTCCCGTCCTCAAAAGGCATTAGCCGACTTCGCGGGAAAAAGTTTTTATTGTAGAGGTCTCTTTCAAGAAAATTATCGGCGCTGATGGCACAACAAACTTCTCTATCGCTTGTCTGGAGGGAGCATAGGGGCAGCCCTAAACCTGAGAAAGGCCCTTGCATTGGGTATTCTATGTTTTAGTTGGCCCGTCGCCAAAGAGCCGATCATTCAATCCTGGTGAGGTGAGTACCTTGATGGATTTCAAACAAGTGCTTTTGCGGAATCTATTGTTTTTATGGGTTTTTCTGTCGTTTCTCTCTTTAGGTATCGTGCAAGCCCAAGAGCCTCACAGTCTCCGTTCAGACGTACTGCAAACGATGCATTGGCGCAGCATTGGCCCAGCGGTGATGGGCGGAAGGATATCGGACATCGCCGTAGACCCCAAAGACCCCTACACGATCTATGTGGCTTTGGGGACGGGCGGAGTGATCAAGTCCACGAACGATGGGAACACATGGACTCCGATTTTCGACCATGAGGCGGTCGGTTCTGTGGGGGCTGTGGCAGTAGCCCCATCCGACCCTCATATCGTGTGGGTAGGAACGGGTGAGGCCAATGGACGCAACAGCTCCTCTTGGGGCGATGGCGTCTATAAGTCTACCGATGGCGGCAAAACTTGGCAGCACATGGGGCTAGAGGATACGCGCGAGATCGGGCGCATCGTTATTGACCCTAACAACCCCAACATCGTCTACGTAGCTGCGGCCGGACGTCTATGGGGATATAACGCTGAGAGAGGGCTTTTTAAGACCACCGATGGCGGTAAAACTTGGCAGAAGGTTCTTTACATCAACGAGAAGACGGGAGTTATAGATGTGGCTTTGGCGGGAAAGACAGGGGATGTGCTGTTAGCCGCAGCCTATCGTCGCTTGCGTACTCCCTGGGGTTTTTACGATGAAAGCTCCGACTCGGGCATCTACCGCTCCACAGACGGGGGGAAGACGTGGAGCAAGATCACGAAGGGGTTACCCACAGAGAAGGTGGGGCGCATAGGCCTTTCGGTATGCGCCAGTCAGCCGAATATTGTCTATGCGGTTGTTGCCTGTAACGAGGGCGGAGCTAAAGACCTTTTTGACCCTACCAGCAATTTTGGTGGCGTTTTTCGATCAGATGATGCAGGTGCGACCTGGAAGCGGGTCAACAGCACGGTGCCACGTGGATTCTACTTTGGCCAGATTCGGGTTGATCCGACAGATCCGAACTATGTGTACGTTTGTGGATTTGGGCTTGAGGTATCAAAGGATGGCGGAAAACACTTTGCGATACCGGGCTATGGTTCGCCAGGGGTTCACCCTGATCTTCATGCGCTTTGGATAGACCCTCATCATCCGGAACACATGTGGCTTGGAACCGATGGGGGGCTATACGTTACGCACGATCGTGGAACTACATGGGAGTTTGTGAATAACTTCCCCATGGGCGAGTTTTATGAGGTGAGCGTAGATAACCAAAAACCGTTTTGGGTCTACGGGGGGTTGCAGGATAACGGCTGTTGGACAGGGCCTAGTGCCACCACCAATGCGCGCGGGATCACCAACTGTGATTGGATCTCTTTCCCATCCGGCGACGGGTTCTATGTGCTTTCCGACCCGGACGATCCTCAGATTGTCTATGCCGAGTCGCAGAATGGAGAGGCCTACCGGTTGGATAGACACACAATGACACTGCGGCGCATGCATCCGATAGCGCCCGAAGGGGAGCCGGACTATCGTTTCAACTGGAACACGCCGTTGGCTATCTCGCCTTTTGATCACAATGTGGTATACATGGGGGGAAACCACCTGTTTCGTTTCTATGATGAATGCAAGTACTACGATGTTATTAGTCCCGATCTCTCCAAGCAGGAGGGTCCTCACATTACGACCACCGGATCGGGAGCGGAGATTTATGGAACCATTGTGACCATTTCACCTTCGGCGCTGCAACGCGGCTTGATTTGGGTGGGAACCGATGATGGAAACGTGCAGCTGACCCAAGATGAGGGAAAGACGTGGGAGAACGTAACCGACAACTTGCCGGAAAAGGTGAGAAACTATTGGGTGTCGCGGGTGGTGGCGTCGCAGTTTGTGGCCGGACGAGCTTATGTAGCCATTGATGGGCATCGAAGCGATGACTTGGCACCCTATCTGTTTGTGACAGAGGACTACGGAAAGACCTGGCGTTCCATTGTAGGAAACCTACCAAAGGAAGGGCCGATCCAGGCTTTTCGAGAAGACCCGGTGAATCCGAATCTACTGTTTTGCGGCACCGAGTTCGGCGCATGGGTGAGTCTCGATCGCGGTCAGCATTGGCAAAAGCTGGGCGATAATTTGCCAACTGTAGCGGTAGACGACCTTGCCATTCAGGCACGCGACCACGCGCTTGTGGCAGCAACACATGGGCGCAGTCTATGGGTGCTAGACAACATCGCGCCGTTAGAGACGGCCGCTTCCAATCCCAAGGAGGATCAGCCTATTCTCTTTCCTTTGGCTCCTGCGTTGGAGTATCGGTATACCCTGACCACCGAGATCAGCGGTCAACACGATTTTGTGGCGCCCAACCCTCCACGGGGCGTACCGATCGTGTTTTGGTTGCCGAGGCTGGAGGATGTGACCCCCACGCTTGTGATAACGGATGCACAGAATAAAGAGGTGGCCAGACTTTCTGGGGAACGTTATCCTGGGATGCAGACACTCATTTGGGACATGTTGCAGAGGCAAGAGGAGGAGAGAGGCCCAGAGCGGCGTGGAGCGCCCCCGCGGTTCGTGAAGCCAGGCGTCTACACGATAACGCTACAGGTCGGCAAATTCAAGCAGTCGCAAAAAGTGACGATATCCGGCAACCTGGCGCTCTCAGAAGAGGAGACGGACGAGCCGTATACCGACCCAGATAGCGGTGGGGAGAGCGAGATCGGGCCCTAGTCGTTTGCAAAAAGGGTCAAGAGCTAACCGCTCTTGACCCTGAAATAGTCGGAGTATCGGTAAGGGAGTTACTTGTTGTCGTCGTTATTTGTGCCGTTATCCGATGGCATATCCGGTTTGACGTCGCCATTTTGGGGCAGGGGTTTGATGTCGTCGTTGGTTTTCCCCATAACGGCTCCTAACCCGGTGTCCCAACCTCCTTTGCAGTTGATGCACACCGGCTTTCCATTTGCGGCGTTGTCGCCACAGTTGCACATGCCCATATGCACGGCACAATAGTCGCATTTTCCTTTGATGCAGCACTTGTAGTTATCTCCGTCCTTGATCTTTTTGACCATCGCCTCCACCTTTTTAGAGGCGGCCGTTTGTTGCGGTGTATTTTGGTCTGGCGAGCCGCCCTGATCTTGGGCGTAGGCCAATCCGCCAAGAACGGCTACTGCTCCCAAGAGGGAGAAGACAGCTGCTTTTGAGCGTTTCATGTTTCGAGTACCTCCTTGTTGGTAATAAATGCGAAGAGTGCATCGCAGTATTTCTGGAAGAGGTGTCGAAAGAGCTTACCCAGAAGGCACTCGCACATTGGCACGCTCTGTAGAAGATGACGCGCTAAGAGCGATTAGAAGTTCATTGAGGTTGCGTTGAAGCAGGAAGTCGTAGGAGCTGCGTCGAAGTAAGGGCTGAAAGCTTAGGGAAACTTGTTCCGGTAGATCGAGTTGCATGCCTATGTCTACAAAAATGACGCGCCGGTACATGCTGAGGAGCTTAGGACTGGCTATTGGGGCAACCTGTGCTGGGTTTATTCGCTGGCGTCTGACCCTGCATCCATCCCACTACCCAGGGCCGTTTCGAGACGTCACCAAAGAAGCCCGATTGCATTTTCGTTATGATAACGACGCCTCTCCCCAGCATCGGTTTGTGGAGACGACGGGAGGAGGATGTGCATTTCTCGATTTCGATAGAGATGGACTACTTGATATTTTTGCTGTCCAAGGCGGCCCGGCACCTGGAAGTGTGCCGAGGCCCCGTCCTCCGTCTGCACTCTATCGGAATCGGGGGGATGGAACGTTTGAGGATGTGACGGCCGATGTTGGGCTTGCGGTGGATATGGGATACGGGCAGGGAGTAGCCGTCGGTGACTATCTTAATACGGGTTGGCCAGCCTTGTTGGTGACGACTTATGGGGGAGTTCGTCTGTTTCGGAACGATAAGGGACACTTTCACGAGGTAACCCGGGAAGCAGGGCTGGTACAAAGGGGAGAGCCCCACTGGGCAACAAGCGCTTGTTGGTTTGACTATGATAAGGATGGGTGGCTTGATCTTTTTGTCTGTCATTATGTCTCTTGGTTTCCAGATGTGGATCGGCCCTGTGCCGACGAAAGAGGGGAGCTGGTGTACTGTTTGCCGACGGAGTATTTAGGGGACACCTGTGTTCTTTACCATAACAACCGAGATGGAACCTTTACGGATGTAACCAAGGAGGCGGGGTTAGCTCAACTCGTTGGAAAAGCCTTAGGGGTTGTAGATTTGGACTACGACAACGACGGCTGGCCCGATCTGTACGTTACTAACGATATGTTACCGAACTGGCTATTACAAAATCAACACAACGGGCATTTTAAGGAGGTGGCCGTTCAAGCTGGAGTTGCGGTAGGGCCTGAGGGAGAGGCTCTATCTGGGATGGGCGTTGTGGCAGCAGACCTAACGAATCACGGTTTACCTGATCTCTTCGTCGGCAACTTCAGCCATCAACCACGATCCTACTTTCGAAACAATGGGGATGGGACTTTTTCGTTTATGCCCGATCCTGTGAGTGTAGGCAATGCGAGTCAGCCTTATTTGACCTTTGGTCTTGAATGTCTCGATTACGATCTTGATGGATATCTGGATTTAGTTTTGGGGAACGGCCATATCAACGATGTTTTGGGGGATCGGGGTCGGGTGACGTACCGAGAGCGCCAGATTTTATTACATAATCGAGGCGATGGGCATTTCGTAGAGGATCGAGATAGGGGTGGCGATTTGCAGATACCTCGCGTAACACGCGGACTGGCGGTAGGAGACTATAATAATGATGGGCGACCTGATATTCTCGTTAGCGGGCCAAAGATGCCTCTCACGCTTTTTCGCAATGTAGGGGGTAGCAGCCATCATTGGATAGGCTTTCAGCTTGAAGGTACGCATACCAATCGAGATGCCATTGGGACACGGGTTACAATCCGCGTAGGAGATCGAGTGCAGACCCGTTGGGTACGGGGGGCGTCAAGCTACTGTTCGCAAAGCGATCGGCGTGTTCTGTTCGGTCTTGGAACGGCTACCGTGGTGGAGGATGTGGAAATCCATTGGTTGTCCGGTCTACGGGAGCGTCTAGGGCCTTTGGCAGCAGACAGATACTATTCTATTAAGGAAGGCAGGATGTCGCTCTCAAATCGTTTATCGCTCAAAGATAGTACGAGCGGTTGACGATTGCCAATTCATAGACCAAGATGATGTCCATGAGCGAGCGAGGAGAACAACGTGAGACCTTTTCTGAAATGGGCAGGTGGGAAGTATCGCTTAGTGGAACAGATTAAGCGACGATTGCCAGTGGGGACTCGGCTGATTGAGCCTTTTGTAGGTTCAGGTGCTGTATTTCTCAATACAGACTATAAGAGATACTTGCTAAGTGATATTAATTCGGATTTAGTCTGTTTGTACCGGACCTTGCAGCGACACGGAGAAGCCTTTATTGCATACTGCAAAGAGCTATTTGTACCGGAAAACAATAACGCGGAACGTTACTACGAGCTGCGAGCCGAGTTTAACGCCTCGAAAGACCCGTGGCGCCGATCTGCGCTCTTCGTGTACTTGAACCGCCATGGATACAATGGCTTGTGTCGCTACAACGCAATTGGTGAGTTCAATGTGCCCTTTGGCAAATATGCGCGTCCGTACTTTCCTGAAAACGAAATGCAGTACTTCGCGCACAAGGCACAATATGCCGAATTTCGCTATGAGGACTTTCGAACAGTGATGCGATCGGCACAGACTGGCGATGTAATCTATTGCGACCCACCCTATGTGCCGTTGTCCTCGACGGCAAACTTTACAGACTACGCGGCAGGCGGATTCGGGGTCAAAGATCAAGAGGAGCTGGCTCGGCTAGCCGACCAACTCGGACAAGCCGGCATTCCCGTGTTGATTTCCAACCACGCTACCCCCTTTACCGAGGTTGTGTACGCTGGTGCCATTCAGGAGTTTCTGTCGGTACCACGCTTCATTAGCTGTGATGGAAACAATAGAGGCAAGGCAAAAGAAGTGCTTGCGCTCTTTGGAGGGCAATAACGATGGGGTATCTTCTAACAAATTCTCTATCAGAAGGGGTTTGTATAAGATGAAGAAAAGACTGCCAGGTATTTTATCGAAGCGTATTCCTCCATGGGTCATTTTTCTAGTGGCGATTATCGTGGGGGGCTATGTGCTTGTCACACACTTGGTGAAAGTTTATGCGGAGCGCAATGCTGCTGACCACGAGATAGCCCTTGAGCAGGCAGAGATTTCGGAGTGTAAGCGGAGACTCCTTCTTTTCTATAATGCATGGAAGCGCTATCGCGCTGACCACAAGGGGGCCGAGCCTCCTACGTTGGAGTCTCTCATTCCAAAATATATTCCGGACCCGAATCTGCTTGTGTGCCCAACGGTTGCTCGATGGGCTAAAAAGGGAGTGCATTTTACCGTGGGCACCGTGACGATTGGGCGGAGGATCTATCCGGTAAGCTATGGTTTTCGCTGGCTAGCTAGTAGCACGAATGCCTACGACATTAAAAAAGAGGGAGATAACGCTCCTCTTGTCGTCTGTTACTCTCATGAGGAGGGGGTTTACTGGGCGGCGTATCATCGTCCACCCCCCATTGGCGCTTTCAATTGGGGACAGAGAGGACGCTGGGTTGCTCCGGTGCGCCATACCTATGCTCTTGTTATCCGGCGTAACGGCAAGATAGACACATTAAGCCCGGACGACGAATAGGGCTTAAATAGGTTCTGGATACTCCGGAAGCGGAGGAGGCAACGAGGTGCCGCACTCTGGGCAGAAGCGGAAAGAGACGTTGGTAACGGAATGCCCGCATTGGGTGCAGACTCGTTCGCCTGCCTTGGGGCGCGCGTGTGGGTACTCTCCTCGAAGTAGCTTCTGATATTCACGACTGCGACTCCAGTCGAGCACCTCGCGGGCCCGCACTGCGGGAAAAGGTTCAGGGTTAAAGCGGAGCATCTTGAATTTGTAGTAGAAGCCGAGGAGATCGTCTTCCATATCATCGAACAGATCGGCCTGACGCACGAATTCGGCGGAATCCAGGTCATCAGTCAGCTTTTGAGTGCCGGCGACTCGTTTGAGGATGGCGTTGATACAGATCTCTGGGTCTTGCACCACAAGTAAGCCAGCTCTATCGGCAGAGAGTTCTGACTTGCGGAACCAGGCGAAGAGCGTATAGAGGAGGGTACGCACGAGAAGTTCTCCGGGAATATTGAGGTAAGGGCTATTTGCTGCAAGCAGGTTGGCTAGAACGAGTGCCATCGTGCGGTAGAGCATATGATCGGATTTGATATGTCCGATTTCTCGCCCAATAATAAAGAGGCGTTCTGTGTCGCTGAGCAGGTCAACGAGACTTGATGAGATAACGACGATATGGCGTTGCATTCCGAGGGCATAGGAAACGGGGTAAGGATATTGGATGAGGTAAAACTCCGGTTCACGTACATCTAGGATGGCACAGGCTTCGCGGAGATCGTTGTAGAGTCGAGGGCACTGTTTAGGTGAAATGCGGAGGCTATCGGCTGTAAAAAACAGTCTGGCATAGCGCTCAAAGCCAATATCGGAAAGCCAGCGAAAAAGGCGGTCTAGTCCTGGCGTAGCCCTCAGGGCCTCGAGGGCAGCGCGGTCAGCCGGGTGTTCATAAGCTGTGCTTGAGAGGCCTGGAAAGCGTAGGCGTGCTGGTAAAACCGTATTTGGTGTCGTGCTCATGATAAGTGCTCCTTGGGATATTCCTTCGTTTAGTTAAGTGGAGATGACTCTTGATTTTCTGTTGAGGGCGGTGTGGTTGAATCCGTGGCGATCATAGGGGAACTTGGCCGGCCGCAGTACGGGCAGAAGCGATAGGGTTGATCGAGCTTTTCGCCACATGCGTTACAAGTATGCCACAGCGGTGGCTCTTCTTGGCGGTGTTGAGCTGTAATGGCTTGAAAGACTTTAGCTAGCGAGCGCGCTTCCCTTACATTGAAGAAGCCCCATACTCGTAATCGCAAGCAAAGGTTGTCGGCAATTTGTATGGTAAGCCGTCCCGCGGGCGTCCCTCCGAAGGTTTCGCTGTCAGCAAATTGGATATGAAGGACATCTGTAAGGGGGTAGTGATGAGGCGAAAGCTTGGAGGGTTCACCATTGGCGAGGTTGACATGCTGGATATACAAATTCTTATCGGTAAGCCCCACATTCACGAGGGCGGCGAAAAGGGCTTCCGGACACACATTCAGTTTTCCTTTCAGTCCTCCTGCGATCCAAGCTCTTGTGTAGCCGAGAAGATGTTCATCTGGAGCGAGTAGAGATTGCAGCCCTTCGATGAGAGAGGCTATTTCTGTTGGCTCTTCGTTTTGGGAGGCACGCGCTTCGTAGGCGTAGCGTGCTTTGTACCCGCGCTTTCTCATAGCAGTTCCCTTCTTTATGCTTTTTCTATAGCTTCCGTACGGAGCGGACAGGGATGAGGTTTCAGCTTTCTATCTTTGCAGGTAGTTTATAATATAATAATAGATCGCAAACCTGCAGCTTCAATTGCGCTAAAGCACGCTACGCTGAGCCAGTGAAATAAAGTTCCTGTATTCCCTCTATTTCACGGCATTCTGATAACGAGTTGGAGCATGGGCTTCTCAAGCGTTGCGTTCATGGTTTGCACCTTGCCGTTTTGGTTGACGGTTATTACATAATCGCCCAAGAAGCCGCGGGTAGTGCAAATACCTTTCGCATTTGTGGTAAGCTTTTCGTCCGTCCACCAGCGATGAAACACCATATCCTCCCAAGCTTGACCTACCGGTCGAATGCGCCAATCTTTGGAGAAGAGGGCGGCTTGAGGGATCCAATGGGCCCCTTCCCAAAAGCCCCACATGACGATGCCAGATACTGCTGGATGACTGAAGGCGGCCGTCAGGAAATCGCGCATGTATCGTGCTTGTGTCTGCGGATCGGAGACGTTGATATCTAACTCGGTTACCTCGATAGGAAGACCAAACTTGGCGAATCGATCGAGAATTTGAAGAATACGCGTGGGAGGGGTAAGATTGCGGCCAAAGTGGCACTGTACTCCGATGCCCTGTAGCGGGGCATGATGATCGAGCAGATATTGAATGATCTCGGCATACCGGTTCTGATGATTAATATCGGTGCCACCGGCAGCTAAAATGTTGTAGTCATTAATGAACAACCGAGTGGTCGGGTCTATCTCATGGGCAAGTTGGTACCAGTGTACGACGGCATCGAGCCCACCAAGGGCATCGTAAACCTCATGGTTGTCTACAGGCTCGTTGACGACATCCCACTCCGCGCACTGGCCTTTGAGGGCGCCTAGCTCGTCACGAATATGATCGTCTATCGCTTGCGCCAAGGCCTTTGGGTCGTCTTTAAGGGCGGCTACGTTGGCTGGAACATAGCGCCAGGTCGGCCAAACGAGGTTATGGCCTCGTACGGAGATATGGTGGTCGTTGAGCCACTGCACTGCCTTAGGGCCAGTCTGGCGGTCGAAAACCCACCACTGCCATTTCAGCTGATTTTCTATGGTGGCGCGATTAAAAAGCTTGAGAATCGTTTGCCGATACTGCTCGTCGTCCGGTGTGTTGCCCAAAAGATCCACCGCATTGACGGCGGAGCCAAATGGAAACGCATGCCGCAACATCGCGATGTGTACTTGGGCTCCGGGCACAGGTTTGCCTGAAGAATCAAGCACCTCTATGGTGATGGGGGCCATCCGAATCTGGCGGATACGTGCCTCGGCCTCTTTACGCCAAGCTGCGTTCGGCTCTTCTCCATCATAGTGAACAGGAGTGGTGGGCAGATCGCTTAGGGAGATATTAGGACCGTAGTCTCGTAGCTCAATGCCGCCGATGAGGAGCGTTTGCGGTGCGTAGCCAAGCCGAAAACAGACATGAGCCTCTCCAGGAGTGTAGTCTTCGACGGACTTGAAGGGGACATAGAATTTCTGCCATTGAGCCTGACATTGGACATCAAATTCCACCGACTTGGTATAGGGTTCGCCTGCTCTCTCAAAGATGAACTCGGTTTGAGCGTTGGCTGCCTTGAGGGAACGGACGTAGAAGATGCCCAACAGGACATCTCCTTTGTGCACCGGGGCGACGGTGGGGATAACGATCTGAGCATCCCACGGGTTTTGGGGCTTTGCTAAGGTCTGTAGTTCGAGGGCTTCGGTGAAAGGCTGCCCTTCTACCGAAACCACTTGGCCTTGAAGCAGGTTCGGGGTGTTGGTTAGCCAAGTTAGCTGAGGCGGGCCGTCGGGCAGAATACGGGTGTAGGGCGGAAGGCCCGCCGCCGATCGCATAACGAAAAAACCGAGTAACAGCATAACTGCCGTTTCTAGTATTGTGCGCGTCATGATGAGATATCTCCTTTCTTTCTCCATCCTCTTTGGGCCTCAACGGCCAACAGCAGCGCGACGCCGACAAAAAACCAACCCACCCGATCTTCCATGCCCATCAGGCGCACGCCGCTGAGCAGTACGGTGATGACCGCAACACCAAGCGCTGTCCCAAGTATGGTGGCTTGGCCACCAGTGATCGAGGTGCCCCCAAGGACCACGGCCGTGATGGCCTGTAGTTCTAGATATTGGCCGGCATCAGGGGTGGCTGTGGCTTTTAATGCCACATCAATGATGGCGGCCAAACCAACGCATAGGCCGCTAAGCATATAGACCAAAAGCTCGATGCGCGCTGTAGGGACTCCGGTGAGATAGGTAGCTCGACGGTTGCCACCGAGAGCAAGGAGACTGCGGCCAAAAGAGGTGTGTCGTAGAAGAACCCAACTGAAAACGATGGCGATAAGGCTGACCCACAAAAGAACTGGCAAACCGGCAAAGAGCGTGTTATCGAAAAGTTCGTTCATGGAGAGCGGAATCGCTGAAATGCTTCCACCATTGTAGATCATGGTAGCTCCCGCACGTGCGGCGGCGTAGCTTGCCAAAGTGATAAGAATCGCTGGCATGCGGGCTCGCCCAATAAGCACGCCGTGCAAGGCTCCAACGAGCAGGCCTACACCCAACGCGGCAAGGCACGCAGTAATCATTGTGCCGCCATGAAGCAGCACGAGGCCCAGCACCATCCCACTGAGGCCAAGTAAGGAGCCTACAGACAGGTCAATTCCGCCGGTAGCGATGACAAAAGTCATCCCTAGAGAGACCAACATCAGCTCGGCGGCCTGTTTGGTAAGGAGGCGGATATTAGCCCACGTTGCGAAGTCAGGTGCCCTCCAACTCAAAAAGCCTACAATAAAGATGAAGACAAAGGCAACACCGGTTTCTGCTGGAAGAGAGCGCAGCTTGCCCATTAAACCGTCTCCTCCTGCAGGTTGGTGTTTGCCCTACGGAGGCGCTCCAGAATGGCCGTCAATAGAATGACACCGCCGGTGATGACTCCGTACTCGCTGACCGGGCGCCCGGTAAGCACGAAGGCATCGCGTAGCAAGGCAAGCAGCACTGCCCCTAGAGCAGCCCCGATGACGGAACCCTCACCGCCTGTAATACGGGTTCCCCCAACGACACAAGCCGCGATGGCGTCGAGTTCGGTGCCTTGCCCAACACTGGCTTGGGTGGCGTTGTTGAAGGCCATAACGATGAGGCCGGCGAGACCGGCACAGAGGCCGCATAATAGATAGGCGCGTCGTTTTATCTTCTCGATAGGCACAGCGGAGAGTCTAGCCGCCATCTCATTGCCACCAATGGAAAGAAGCCAGCGCCCAAAGGTGGCACGTTGGACGAGAACCGTGAAGAGAAGCGTAACGGCTATAAGAAGGAGGACGGGAACCCAACCAGAGCCAATGCGGTTGAAGGCATGGGGAAAAGGGCCATAACTGTGATCATGAGTGAGAATGCCAGCCCCATGTCGGAAGATGAGAAATGTAGCCAGTGTGGCGAGAATCGGTGGCATACGCCGCCAAGTAACCAACATGCCGTTGAACCAGCCGGCACAAGCTCCAGCAAAGAGACCCATCGCTACAGCTATTGGCCAGGGCCAGCCCAACATAAGCACGCTGGCCGCACTGCAACTAGACAGAGCTAACGTAGAGCCGACGGAAATGTCAAGCCCTGCGGTAAAAAGAGGCAACGCCTCTCCACAAGCGAGGATACCAGTGTAGGCAGCGCTCTCACCGAGGGCGGTGAGGTTGCTTTCCGTGCGAAAAGCGGGCACAAAAATGCCCATAATCAGCAGGGTTATAAGTAACAGGAGAAGGACAGGAAGCTCGCGCGGAGCTTTCCGGGCGGTGAGCATAAGCATCCTACTTAAGTTCAGTTTGCCATATTGTAACGCATTCTCATCGAATTGTCTAGAGAGCTAGTTTGGGTTGCAATGCGGAGGGCTCTGCAGAATGGAGGGCTACTCGCCGATAATAGTTTGGGAAGGTGCATGTGTGATGGACAAAAGGAGCTGCATTTAACGACCTCTGCTTTCCGCTCTACGCCACACAGAGCACTTTCTGCGTGACAGAAGAAATTCGCTAGGGGCACGCTTCCGTGGCAGAAATTCTATCTCAAGAAGAGATTGAGGCGCTGTTAGCCTCTTTATCAAGCGACGGCACGGAGACCACATCGCCTACTGCAAGTCGCTCGAGCGGTAATCAGGCGAAACCCTCCTCACTCTCGGAGCCGCTACGACGCGATCAACGCGGGCCGATCGCCTACGAAATCTACGATTTTCGCCGACCCGACAAGTTCGCCAAAGACCAGTTACGCACACTCCAAATGCTTCACGAGACCTTTGCCCGTCTCTACGCCTCATCGCTTTCAGCCTATTTGCGCGTGCCGGTGCACGTTGACCTCGTTTCTGTGGAGCAGGTGCCCTATGAGGAGTACATCCGCTCTCTCTCTAGCAGCATCATTAACGTGTTCAGTATGGCACCGTTAGCTGGTCAAGCGATTTTGGAGGTGGAGCTGAACGTGATTCTCTGCATGATCGATCGCCTGTTGGGTGGGCCCGGTAGTGTGGTGAAAAGCTCTAGCGTGCTTACCGATATCGAGAAAGCGCTTACCGATTCGATCATCAACCGAGCGTTGAAAGACTTTCGAACGGCCTGGGAGGGCATCGCCCAATTTAATCCTAAGCGGGAAACCATGGAGACGCAAGCGCAGTTTGTGCAGATCGTCCCTCCGAACGACGTTGTCGTCTCTATTCTTTTCGAGGTTAAGGTGGGTGAACTGCGAGGCGCGATGTCTATCTGTATCCCTTATTTGCTGCTGAAGCCCATTACCGGCAAGCTCAGCGCCCAGAGGTGGTTCTCAAGCAGCTTGCGCAAAAACGTTGGCCGCCATGCACCGGTTTTAGCACAACGCCTGGCGAAAACTTATCTCACTTGCGTCGTTCGGCTTGGCAGTACCCAAATGACGGTACAACAACTGCTCGAGTTGAAGGAGGGAGATATCGTAACGCTCAGTCGCAAGCAGAACGAGGAGGTAGAGGTTCTGATCGGCGATAGGGTGAAATTTCGAGCCCAGCCAGGAGTGCGCGGCAAGAAGCTTGCCATCCATATTACTCGAGTGGAGCCGGCGACGGAGCAAGAAGCTCTGCTTACGCACAGATCCCCATCGTCTCGTCGCGCTTCCAAAATGAAAAACGCTGTTTAACGGTTAGGAGGTTATCTATGCCTGAACTTCTTCCAAAAGAGCTGGATACACTTAAAGAGCTTTTTTCAAATGTATGTTCGACCCTTGCTTTAAGTCTATCCGAGCAGATCAATCAGATGGTTGAGTGGGAACTGATCGCGTTCAACGAAATTCCCGTGCAGAGTCTGTTGAACCGAACGGAGACCGTGCTGTCTACCACATTTAGCCTAAGTCAACCCTATAGTTCTGAAGCGATACTTTGGTTTTCGGAGCGCGATGCCACGATCCTTTCTGACCTGGCGGCGGGACACGAGGGAACCGAGCCAACGGCATTAGATGCCACGCAGTTGGAGCCTGTTTCCACTACCTTGCGCGGTGTTGTGCGCGGATTTGCTAATGCTATAAGCAACGTGCAGGGCGAGACTGTTGAGGTGGAGAGCTGCGCTACTTTGCTTGGTCCGTTGAACCTTCCTCCTGTGTTTGCCTTAAGCGAAGGCGCTGTGCAGGCTCAGTTTTCCATTAACATCCCCGGTCTCGAAAGCCTGGATGCCACCCTACTCTTTACTCCAGAGCTTGCCCGAACGCTGCTCAACATTGCCGTTGAGGCAGAGGAGAGCCTCAGTGGAGAGGAAAGCGAACTAACAACGGCGGGAAGCGCGTCTGCGGGCGATGGTGAAACCCTTGGGTTGGAGGGTCTTTCTATACTTCCTTCCTTTGACCCAAATAAAGATGAAGACCTTCCACGTGGCATCTCGCTGCTGCTTGATATTCCACTGGAGGTAACGGTGGAGTTAGGGCGCGTTCGCATGTTGATACGAGACGTCCTCGAGCTAGGAGCCGGATCGATCGTCGAACTCGATCGCGTTGCCGGGGAGCCAGTGGACCTGCTCGTAAATGGAAAACTGATTGCCAAGGGTGAAGTGGTGGTTATAGAGGACAACTTCGGTATCCGCGTTACAGAGATCCTCAGCCCAGAAGAACGGGTAACAAGTCTGGGCAAGGCTAGTTAAGGAGCATCAACATGAAAAGGAAAGGCTTTCTGACATCTGTTTTGATGATCTTCATCGGATGCACTCTCTTGGCGAACGGGGTGCTGGCGCAGCCCTCTCAAGCCAGTGGAAAAGGCCAGTCGAGTGCGCCCAACAAGAGTTCGTCGGCGACGAAGACAGCGGTTCATTCTAGCGGAAAAGGTGCATTGTCGAACCTTTCACACGCTCAAAAGGCGTTGCCTTCTAACCAATCGAAGCCCATAGTGCGGACCACAAATTTGGCCAAAGGAACCGATCCACTTAGTCAGGCGCGCCCCGATGACCCAGCCCTTTCGGACAAATCTGCACGGCCTTTAGATAGCCCTGTTAGCGCCATAAGCGATGGTGGCCGTATGTTGCTCTATCTTATACCAATACTGGGGCTTATCGTGGGGGGAGTAGCGTTAGCGCGGAAGTTGCAAACTGGCCAGACAATCTTCTCCTTCTCCTCCGCACGTTCCAAGGCTCTGTCGAGAGGTTCCACACTCGGGCTCATGGTGAGGTTACAGCAGAGCCTAAAAAACCCTCTGCACTCTCCCTCTCTACGAAGTTTGAGAGTTATGGAGAGCTTAGCATTGGGAAACGCAGCCCTCTACCTTGTAGAGGCTCGGGGCCGATTGCTGCTGATAGGAGCGGCACCTGCTGGGGTCACTCTTCTGAAAGAGTTTGAAAGAGGGGATGAGACCGGTTTTGCATCCGATTTCCATGCGCTCGTGGAGGCCTCCGATGTGCAAGGCCTCGCTGTGCCTGACTCCGAGATTGTGGAAGAGTTGGACGAGCGATTGCAGGAGGTTAGCTCCAAGTTGGCGCGCAGAGCGCAACGTTTGAGAACCGTGCGAGAAGTGGAGGCGGATATTGAATAGGGGAGGCACATATCGAGGCTTCTATCAAAAGCTCACGTTTTGGATAGCTTTGGTAGTGCTAGGGTTGTTAGGATGTGCCGATGTGCACGCGCAGATGAATGGAGTGCCCGTACCGCACCTGCAAGTCGGCATCGGGAGCGCCAAGAACCCGCAGGATGTTGCCGTCACGGTACAGATCTTGATTCTGCTGACAGTGCTCTCGTTGGCGCCCTCCATTCTCATTATGATGACCTCTTTTACTAGGCTTATCATTGTGTTCTCCCTCTTACGGACGGCTTTAGGGGCGCCCCAAATCCCGCCCAATCAGGTGCTAGTGGGCTTATCGCTGTTTCTAACGCTCTTCATTATGCGCCCGACACTACAGGCTATCAATCAAGATGCATTTCAGCCGTATTTGAGGAAGCAGATCAACATCGAGCAAGCGATTCAGCGGGCGGAGGATCCATTACGTGCCTTTATGATTCGTCAGACCTATAAAAGCGATCTCTCTTTCTTTCTCAACCTCTCGCACGCTCCCCGGCCGCGCACCGCAGAGGATGTAAGCCTGATAACCCTGATCCCTGCCTTTCTCACCAGCGAACTGAAAACGGCGTTTATCATCGGCTTCTACATCTATTTGCCGTTCTTGGTCATTGATATCGTGGTGGCGAGCACCCTTATGAGTATGGGGATGATGATGTTGCCGCCGACCATTATCTCCTTGCCGGCGAAGCTCCTGCTTTTCGTGCTTGCCGATGGGTGGACGTTGCTTATTGGCTCGTTAGCACATAGTTTTCATTGAGCAGACACCTTTAACTGTTCCTCCGAAGCGAAGCTGCGCCTGTATAGGCGCAGTTTTTATGCCTGTCTTGCCGAAGTTGGCGAAAATCTACATGAGAAAGCAGGAACTAGAGGGGGCAGCGTGGAACTGTTATGACCGTCTATATATTCCAAAACAGGAGTGGTTGATGCTGAAGCATCCCGAAATCACACAACGTCGCATTGAGCAGTTTCTACAACGTACGCTGCGCCCTCTGCTTTGGGCAGAGACCGTGCCGATGGAGGCCGCTGTCTATCGCCCACATGGGGAATCGGCACGTGACTACCGTGAGATGAAGATAGATCCTGTAGCCGCACAGCGAGCGGAGTACACACCGGTAACGCCCGGCTATCGTTGGGGGCCTATTTGGTCGGACGCTTGGTTTAGACTTCAGGGACGGGTGCCGGAGGCTTGGCGCGGACAGGCAGTAGTCGCCCGCATCAACACGGGTGCCGAGTCGATTGTTTGGGATGAGGATAACCCCGTGCAGGGAATAGATCATCATCATGGCGAGTTGCTTGTGACCGAGGAGGCACGTGGGGGAGAGGAGATCACGCTTTTTGTTCAGGCTACCGGCATGAACCCGTATGTCAGTGTTAGCGGGCGACCACGCGATCCCGACCCGACTCCGTTTACCTTTCAGTATGCGGAGCTAGCTCTTTATGATCGTGAGCTTTTTGCCTTCTATTTCGATGTCAACATTGCCTATCAAGTAATGCTAGAACAGCCTCAAGACAGTCCTCGCTATGGACAGTTACTTTATGCGCTGAATGAAGTGGTCAATCTCTACGAGCCAGGCGATCGTGAGACCATGCGGGAGGCACGCAGAAGATTGGCCGAGGTCTATCAGCGTTCGGCCTCTCCTTCTGCCCACCAGATCAGTGCCATCGGCCATGCGCATATTGATACGGCGTGGCTTTGGCCTCTGGAGCGAACGCAGTACAAATGCATTCACACCTTTGCAACGGCCACGCGCTACATGGATCTCTATCCGGAGTACAAATTCATCTGTTCACAGGCCGCTCAATACGAGTGGGTCAAGCATATGGCGCCAAAGCTCTATGAGCGCATACGGGAGAAGATAAAGAGCGGTCAGTGGGAGGTAACAGGAAGCATGTGGGTGGAAGCGGACTGCAACCTCTCCAGCGGTGAGAGCCTGGTTCGCCAAATCTTGCATGGCAAGAACTTCTTTATGGACGAGTTCGGTATCGAAACGAGAGACCTTTGGCTGCCGGATGTGTTTGGTTACGCAGCGGCTTTACCCCAGATTCTCAAGAAGGCGCGGATAGACTATTTTCTCACTCAGAAGATCAGTTGGAACCAATTTAATAAGTTTCCGCACCACACCTTTCTCTGGCAGGGTATTGATGGCACACGGATCTTTACCCATTTCCCTCCGGCGGATACCTATAACGCCATGATGACTCCCAAAGAGTTGGCATATAATGTGCGCAACTTTAGGGAAAACGATCGGGCCACTCGCTCGCTTTACGTCTACGGTTATGGAGATGGGGGCGGAGGGCCGACCATCGAGATGATCGAGAACGCCGCTCGCCTTAAAGATGTGGAAGGCATGCCGCGAGTTACTCTAGAGAAGGCTTCTGAGTTTTTTAAGAAAGCGGAGGCGGAGGCCAAGGATCTCCCTGTTTGGGTAGGGGAGCTATATCTTGAGCTGCATCGGGGCACCTATACCACGCAGGCGCGCAATAAGCGTGGCAATAGAAAAAGCGAGTTCGCCCTCCGAGACGCCGAGTTTCTGAGCGTGATCAATCCAAAAGGCCTTGCCAGCTACCCGCACGGAGCGTTGGACAGAGCATGGAAGACAACGCTGTTGAATCAGTTCCATGATATCATCCCCGGCTCGAGTGTGAATGAGGTTTACCGAGACAGCGAGAAAGACTATGCGTCTATTTTGCAGACGGCGACCGCAATTATTCGCGAAAACGAAACGGCCTTGGCTGCAGAGATAGACACAACAGGGCTTCGGCGGCCGGTAATGGTGTGGAGCAACCTCAGCCATTTTGCCAATGAGGTGGTAAGTGTGCCGCTTGGTGCCAATGAAAAGCCTGTGGCTGCATTAGGGCCTGAGGGAGACATCATGCCGGTGCAGATCGAGACACGGGCCGATGGAAGCCGAGAGGCGCTCTTCTTGGCTCGCAACGTGCCTCTTCACGGTTATGCGGTTTGGGACCTTGGAGCTACCAGTGTTGCGCCAGAGATCGAGGATAGGGTTACCGTCACCAAAGCGAGTTTAGAAAACGAGGCGATCCGTGTGGAGTTCGACGAAGCAACAGGTTTGATCACGCGCATTTACGATAAAGACTGTGAGCGAGAGTTGCTAGAGCCCACGCGCGATGCAGACGGGCGTCTCCTACCGGAGAGATGTGCAAACCAATTTCAGCTTTTCGAGGACAAGCCCTTGTTCTGGGATGCCTGGGACGTGGATATCTTCTACCAAGAGAAAGGGCGCATTCTCGTGGAGTTGGAGAGCCTGGAGGTTGTTGAGTGGGGGCCCGTACGCGGGGCTTTGCGCATGGTAAGGCGCTTTGGAAACTCGCGGATCGTGCAGACGGTTTCTCTCTGTAGCGGCAGCACACGGCTCGATTTTCATACCGAGGTTGATTGGCATGAGGAAAACCAGCTTTTGAAAGTGGCTTTCCCCGTGCGCATCAACAGTCCACGTGCCACCTTCGAGATTCAGTATGGGCATGTTGAGCGTCCCACGCACTACAACACGAGTTGGGACTTGGCGCGCTTCGAGGTATGTGCGCAGAAGTGGGTAGATTTCTCAGAAGGGGATTATGGCGTAGCTCTGTTGAACGACTGCAAATATGGACATGACGTTCACGGAAATGTGATGCGTCTATCGTTACTGCGCTCGCCCAAGGCGCCCGATCCGGAGGCGGATATGGGACATCATCAGTTTCTCTACAGTCTGCTGCCCCATGCTGGAGACCTACGTGAGGGCGAGGTCGTGGAGAACGCCTATGCCATCAACTGTCCTCTTCGTGTTGTGCCGCTTCCTGGCAATCGCAAGGGAAGTCTCCCCTTGCAGCGCTCCTTTTTCGAAGTAGATAATGCCTCCGTGTTCATAGAGGCTATTAAGCGGGCAGAGAAGGAGGAAAATGCTGTTATTGTGCGGCTATACGAGGCTCACAACACGCGTGGAATGGTGGTTTTGAAGACGGTTTTACCCGTGAGACGTGCCTTCCTTACCGATCTGCTCGAAACGAACTTGGAGGAGCTGCCCCTTTCGGTAAATGGAGAGGTGCAACTGTACATTCAGCCTTTCGAGATCATCACCGTGAAGTTATTATTGTAGATGGAGAGCTAAAGGGGTGGCAGCTTACACGAAGATAGGTTATTTAGCCTGAAAGGAGGAAATAATGGCTTTCGATATCCCTGCAGAGGAGCTGGTGGCGACCCGTTTGCGCCAAATCCATCTGGACTTTCATACATCGCCTGAAATACCCGATGTGGGCTCCGAATTCGACGCGGAGGAGTTTGCGCAGACGCTGGTAGAGGCTCGGGTAAACTGGATCACACTGTTTGGGAAGTGTCATCATGGGATGAGTTACTATCCCACCAAGGTGGGAGTAAGGCACCCTTCCTTAAAGTTCGACCTTCTTGGGGAACAGATCGAGGCCTGCAAGAAACATGGCATTGCCACCCCCGTCTACATTTCCGTGCGGGTAGATCAACATATAGGCATAACGCGGGCAGACCTGCTTGTTCGTTTGGAAGATGGTCGTATATGGGGCCCGAATGCACATCAGGCTTCATGGTATCAGGTATGTCTTGGGAACAAAGAGTACATTGACTATGTGGCAGCTCAGACGGAAGAGATCTTAAAAGGCTATGAGGCGGATGGTATCTTTTACGATATGTGTTACTTGCCGCCAGATCCAGGATGTTTTTGTGAGAAGTGTTTGGCCCGTTTGGAGCGCAGCGGTCATTCCCGCTTCGACGCTGAGGCACATCGTGCGCAGGAGTTTGCGATCACAAGGGAATACACCACGCGTCTTGCCAAGCTTTGTAAAGACCTTAGACCCAACGCCACCATCTTTTTTAATGCACGCATTACGCCGAACGTTCACCGTGAGTTGGATATTCTGACGCATTTCGAGATCGAATCGCTTAGTACGGGGGGGTGGGGCTACCTTCACTTCCCGGCCTGGTCGCGTTTGGTACGCACCTATCCCCGACCCCTCCAAGGTATGACAGCGCGTTTTCATAAATCGTGGGCTGATTTTGGCGGGCTTAAAACCGTTCCCCAGCTGGAGTATGAGGCTGGCACCATACTAGCGGCCGGTGGTTCGGTAAACATTGGCGATCAACTGCATCCGAGAGGGCGTTTAGATAAAGGTGCTTACGCCATCATTGGGGAGATTTACAAAAAGGTTGAGGCTCTAGAGCCTTACTGTATTGGAGCGAAACCGCTTGCAGATATCGGAGTCCTTCTATTGCCGGATGCTGTGGATGGGCCGGACGCAGGCGAGTTAAGGATGAATTCCTCTTACGAAGGGGCGGCAGCCATGCTGATGGCTCTGAAGCAGCAATGGAATGGCGAGACCCCCGACCGAGATAATCTCAAGCAATACAAACTGCTTATCCTGCCCGACCGAGGACAGTTGGATGAGGGATTAAAACGCCGATTGGAGGGCTATCTAGATGCTGGAGGGGCCGTACTATTCTCTCATGAGGCAACATTGCAGGAGGGAAGCTTTACACTGCCCAAAGCTCCTGTTCGTTATCTAGCGCCCTGTCCATACACGCCTTCCTATATGCATCTTGGGGATGAACTTGGAGCAGGGTTGCCCGCCACCGAGCTGGTAAACTATCGAGCCGGCTCTTATGTGACTGCGCTAGAAGGTGCAAGCTGCCTCGGAGAGGTTTGGCAACCCTACTTTAACCGAGCGCCAGGGCATTTTTCATCGCATGCGCAGACCCCTGTCGATCGGCCTACTGGTCATCCTGTGGGGGTTCTTTCTGCAGATAACCGGATCGGCTACCTGTATGCGGCCGTTTTTCAGGGGTACCGGGAAGATGCGTTTTTCGTTTACAAGGAGATGGTCGCTCGGTTGCTAGAGCGTCTGTTGCCGGAGCCGTTGGTGCGTCCGGGTCAAAACATACCGTCCTCGATGGAGATCGCAGTATTGAAGCAGGAGGCGCAGCGTCGGTTTGTGGTACACCTGGTTCCATTTCAACCTCAGCGACGCACTGCTAACAACGAGTATATCGAGGCTACGGTGCCGCTTTATGAGGTCAGCTTCGCACTCAGAACGGAGGTTGCGCCGTCGCGCGTCTATGTAGCGCCCTCAGGTCAGGAGTTGGCGTTTCGACAGGAGGGCCACTACTGTGAGGTGCTTGTTCCAAAAGTTGGGTCTTACGAAGTAATCTGCTATGACATGAAGTAGAGTTATTGACGGCTAGAGAGTTAGTGTGGGGGCGACCTCTAACGTTTGCGGTTCATTGGCTCTCCATTTTAACAGCTTTTAAGTGGTGCAGCAATAAATACGGCAGGAAACTCTTGGGTAGTCGCTTCTACAGTAGTAAGGCCATCGTTACATGGCCTCTGGTTTCGCAATAATGTGGTAAGAAATTATTGCGCGATACCTAACAAACTAGTTATCTAACTCCCCCGTTGAACTGGTTGGATTCAATCTGCCCGCTAAGAAGTGCAACTATAAGGTATAATGAAACGTAAATCCGACTAGAATTATCGGAGATATTTTGTATCGGAGATAGGGGCGGCCGATGATCAGCCTCAGTAAACAGACCGACTATGGCCTTCTTGCGCTGAGCTATCTTGCTCATGTCAAGACGGGGCGTGCCGTTAACGCTCGGGAGATCGCTATCGAGTATGGCATTCCACAGGAGCTGCTAGCCAAGATACTGCAGCGGCTAGCCCGGGCGCGATTGGTTGTCTCCACAGCCGGCCCCAACGGAGGGTATCGGTTGGCAAAACCGGCCGAGCAGATCAGCATCGGGGCGGTGATCGAAGCGATAGACGGGCCGCCTGCCTTTGTCTACTGTATGAAAGAGGAGCATCTGAACGCCTGTGAGCAGATGCCGCGTTGTACCATTCGCGCGCCTCTGGCGCGGATCAACGCACGACTGCGGCAGATGCTGAACCTTATCACGCTTGCGGAGATATGTGGCGGTGAAGCACCTGCTGTCCAGGTGCCTACCGATGAGATCGATATTATGCCATCTCAGAAAGTATCGAAGAAGAATACGACCTGCCAATAAGGTTTGATAGGAGAATAGAGAGATGTCGGATGCATTAACCACCATCGAAGAGTTTGCGCGCAAAGAGTATGCTTACGGCTTCGAGACTCAAATAGAGATCGAGACCGTGCCGAAAGGTCTGAATGAGGAGATCATTCGCATGATCTCCGAGCGCAAGAACGAGCCCGCATGGCTCACAGAATGGCGATTGAACGCCTATCGGCACTGGCTTACCATGAAAGAGCCCCACTGGGCAAATGTGAAATACGACCCTATAGACTATCAAGATATCATCTACTACGCGGCACCAAAGAAGCGGCCGAAGCTCAACAGTTTAGAAGAGGCCGATCCGGAACTGATTCGCACCTTTGAAAAGCTCGGCATTTCATTGGAAGAGCAGAAACGGTTGGTCGGGGTTGCCGTAGACGCTGTTTTCGATAGCGTCTCGGTGGCGACGACCTTTAAAGACAAACTGGCCGAACTTGGCATCATTTTCTGCTCTATTTCGGAGGCGGTTCAAGAGCATCCCGATCTGGTGCGGGAGTATCTGGGTTCGGTCGTGCCCCCAACCGATAACTTCTTTGCTGCGCTCAACTCGGCGGTGTTCTCGGATGGAACGTTCTGTTATGTTCCTAAGGGAGTTCGCTGTCCCATGGAGCTTTCCACCTATTTCCGTATCAATGCCAGAGATACCGGGCAGTTCGAACGCACATTGATCATCGCAGATGAGGGAGCTTATGTCTCCTATCTTGAGGGCTGTACGGCTCCCATGCGTGATGAGCACCAACTGCACGCGGCAGTGGTTGAGTTGATCGCACTGAAGGATGCCACGATCAAATACAGCACGGTTCAAAACTGGTATCCGGGCGACAAGGAGGGGCGCGGAGGCATCTACAACTTCGTGACCAAGCGCGGGAAGTGTGCTGGTGAGAACTCCAAGATCACCTGGACGCAGGTGGAGACCGGTTCTGCCATCACCTGGAAGTATCCTTCTTGCATCCTGCTAGGTGATAACTCGGTGGGCGAGTTCTATTCGGTGGCGCTAACAAACCATTACCAACAGGCGGACACAGGAACCAAGATGATCCATATTGGCAAAAATACCCGCAGTACCATCGTGTCGAAGGGGATTTCAGCCGGCCATGGTCAGAATACCTACCGGGGGTTAGTACGAGTGAATCCTGGGGCGGATGGTGCCCGAAACTACTCTCAGTGCGACTCGCTCCTTATCGGAGACAAGTGCGGTGCCCACACCTTCCCCTATATTGATGTGCGGAATCCAACGGCGCAGGTAGAACATGAGGCGACTACCTCGAAGATTGGGGAGGATCAGATTTTCTACTGTAATCAGCGGGGCATTTCCACTGAAGATGCGGTGAATATGATCGTGAATGGTTTCTGCAAAGAGGTATTTCGAGAGCTGCCCATGGAGTTCGCCGTAGAGGCGCAAAAACTGCTGGGGGTCAGTCTTGAAGGTAGCGTAGGCTAAACGAAGATATATCTGGAGGAGACGAGAAAGAATGAGTTTGCTTGAGATCAAAAACCTGCATGCGCGTGTAGGGGATAAAGAGATACTACGAGGGGTCAATTTGCAGGTGAACGCCGGAGAGGTTCATGCGATTATGGGATTGAACGGCTCCGGAAAGTCCACACTAGCTAATGTGCTCGCAGGACGAGATGTGTATGAGGTGACAGAAGGAGAAGTGCTCTACGAAGGAGAGAACCTTCTTGAACTCGACCCTGAGGAGCGAGCACAAAGAGGCATCTTCATGGCGTTTCAAAGTCCCATCGAGATACCAGGGGTCAATAATGCCTATTTCCTCAAGGCCGCCATCAATGCGGTGCGCAAGGCAAGAGGTTTAGAGGAACTAGATGCCATAGACTTTATGAAAATGGCTCGAGAGCGGCTGAAGTTGTTGGGGATAGACGAATCGTTTTTAAAGCGAGATGTCAATTTTGGCTTTTCAGGCGGTGAGAAAAAGCGTAACGAGATTTTTCAGCTCGCTCTTATGGAACCACGGTTGGCCATTTTAGATGAGGCCGACACCGGTCTGGATATAGATGCGTTGCGAGCTGTAGGGTCGGCCGTAACGAAACTTCGCAGTCCTGATCGAGCCTTTCTGGTTATTACCCACTATCAGCGCCTTCTAAACTACGTAGAGCCAGATTTTGTGCATGTGATGATGGACGGTCGCATTGTACGCACGGGCGATGCCTCACTGGCCAAGCGTCTAGAGGCAGAGGGCTATGGATGGTTAGAAGAAGAGGTACGCCGTGCTGCGGCGAGTGCGGTTTAGGGAGGGCTTTATGACTGTGGTTACAGACACGCTTCCGCTCTATCGCGCAGAGTACGAAAGGTTTCGTCGGAGTGCGCCCGGGCCGGAATGGCTTATTGGACGCCAGCAGGAGGCCTTTACGGCTTTTGAGTCGCTAGGGTTTCCGCAAAAAGATGATGAGGAGTGGCGGTTCACCCCTATCGCTCCCCTTGTTCAGACACCGTTTCATCTGCCAGTAACTGCGGCCTCCCTTGTCGCGCAGGATATTCAATCGTGGCTCCTCGTTCAGGGGGCTTCTGCGGTGCTGGTGTTCCTCAACGGGAGATTTCAGCCGCAGCTTTCGGCAGTAAGCGAGGGCGATGGTGCAATCATCTCAGATTTACGAACTGCTTTACAAGCACACCCTGAGCTTCTGCGACGTCATCTAGCGCAATATACGCCCTTAACCCTGCATACATTCGTCGCTCTCAACACCGCCTTTTTCGACGATGCCGCAGTGATCTATCTTCCCCATGAGGCGCAGTTGGAAAAGCCTATTTACCTACTCTTTATTTCGGCAGGAACCGAAGAGGCTATAATGTCCACACCTCGAGTGCTTGTGGTGGCGGAGGAAGCAAGTGAAGCCTCTGTGATCGAGTGTTACGCTGGTGCTTCAGATAAAGCCTATTTTACCAACTCCGTTACCGAGATCGTGGCTGCTCCAGGAAGTATTCTCGACCATTATCGGGTAAATCTCGAAGGGGCTTCGGCATTCCATGTTTCGTACACGCATGCGGAGATTCATCGGGAGGCGAGTTTTACGTCGCATTCACTTACGCTTGGAGGACGATGGGTTCGTAACGAGGTCTATGCGAAGTTGCAAGGTGAGAAAGGCTATTGCCTGCTCAACGGGCTTTATTTAGGTACGGAGCAGCAAATTATTGACAATCACACAACCATTGATCACGCAGCTCCTGCTTGTGAAAGTCATGAGTTTTACAAGGGGATTCTCGACGGCCACTCGCACGGCATTTTTAACGGAAAGATATACGTGCGCCCCCAGGCTCAAAAGACGGACGCGAAGCAGACGAATCAAGGGTTGCTGTTGTCACGCAACGCCCAGATCAACTCGATGCCTCAGCTCAAGATTTATGCCGATGATGTGAAGTGTACCCACGGCGCTACCGTTGGTCAGCTAAGCAAAGAGGCTCTGTTCTACCTGCGTACTCGAGGAATAGACAAAGAGGAGGCGGAAGCGATCCTCATTAGGGCTTTTGCAATGGACATTATCAACCGTATGCGTTTGGAGAGTTTGAAGGAGGCCCTCGACACAGTGCTATTGGAACGGCTCAGCAAGGGTAGAGTGGTGGAAGCGAGGAAGTAACACAATGGCCGACAAGACGACGGTTTTATCTCAACAAGCCGCTATATGCTACGATGTGGAAAAGGTGCGGGCGGAGTTTCCTATCCTACAGGAGAAGATTCACGGAAAGCCGCTTATCTATCTTGATAACGCGAACACAACGCAGAAGCCGTTAAGAGTGCTAGAGGCCATTCAACGCTTCTACTCCCAGCAGAATGCGAATATTCATCGCGCGACGCACCTCTTAAGCGAGCGTGCCACGGTTGCATACGATGATGCCCGAGAGAAGGTCAGGCGTTTTTTAAACGCTCGCTACTTTGAAGAGATCGTCTTTGTCCGCAACGCCACAGAGGGAGTCAATCTCATTGCTCAGACCTTTGGTCGGCGCTTTGTAGGTGAAGGAGATGAGATCCTGATCTCAGCAATGGAACATCACGCCAACATCGTGCCTTGGCAGATGCTATGTGAGGAAAAGGGGGCAAAGTTGCGGGTGATCCCCATCTCCGCTGAGGGCGAGCTAGTACTGGAGGAGGCGGAGAAGCTCATCGGGCCTCGCACAAAGCTCGTCGGTATTGTACACATGTCCAATGTGATAGGAACCATCAACCCGGTAGAAGAGCTTATTCGTATGGCCCATGCGAAGGGGGTGCCGGTGTTAGTAGACGGAGCGCAATCGGCCTATCACATGCCCATAGATGTTCAGGAGATGGACTGCGATTTCTTTGTGTTCTCGGGGCATAAGCTATACGGACCAACAGGCATTGGAGTCCTCTATGCGAAGCGGGAAATTTTAGAAACCTTACCTCCTTGGATGGGTGGCGGTGATATGATCCTCTCCGTCACTTTCGAGAAAACGATTTATAACGAGATTCCTTATCGGTTTGAGGCGGGGACCCCTCATATTGCGGGGGCTGTTGGTTTGGGAGCGGCCATAGACTTTCTCGATGAGCTAGGTTTGGATAACATCGCCGTGTACGAGGCACAGCTCACGGAGTACACTGCTCGGCGGTTGGAGGAGGTACCAAAGCTTAAACGAATCGGCAAACCGGAGCGATTCGCGACCGTTTTCTCCTTTATGCTGGGCGATATTCATCCCCACGATGTGGGGACGTTTCTCGATCGAGATGGTATCGCTGTGAGAACTGGGCAACACTGCGCCCATCCCTTGTTACAATGTTTTGGGGTACCGGCCACCGTCCGCGTTTCACTGGCCTGTTATAACACAAAAGAGGAGATAGATGCGTTGGTGGAGAGCCTCAAGCGAACGGTGGAGGTCTTCGGATGATGGATGAAAGTTTGAGAGAGCTCTACCAGGAGATCATTTTAGAGCATAACCGAAACCCGCGGAACTTCGGAGCCCTTGAGGACGCTGATTTTACTGCAAGCGGGCATAACCCATTATGTGGCGATCAAGTAACGGTCTATCTGAAGATGGATGGCGACTACATTAAGGATATACGCTTTGTGGGGCAGGGCTGTGCCATCTCGAAGGCCTCCGCTTCTCTCATGACAACATCGCTTAAGGGGAAGACCAGAGGGGAGGCCGAAGCCATTTTTGAGGCTTTTCACAAAATGGTGACTTCGGATGAGGATTTAGATGAGCAAACGATGGAGAAACTTGGCAAGCTGGCTGTTTTCGCCGGAGTCCGCGAGTTCCCCACTAGGGTCAAATGCGCCAGTCTTGCTTGGCACACCCTCCGCGCCGCCCTGCACCAGTCCAACGAAATCGTTCGGACCGAATAGGACAAGGGAGGAAGCTATGAGTGAACAAGCACGTGAACAAGAACAAGGAGCTACGAGTCCTTCTGAGCCTCTTTCCCCAATGGATGTAACGATTTTAAAGGGCGAGGTCATCGAGGCTTTGAGGACGGTGTACGATCCAGAGATACCGGTCAATATTTATGAGTTGGGTTTGATCTATGACCTCGATGTCACCCCAGAGGGAGAAGTGAACATTCGCATGACGCTGACCTCTCCAGCATGTCCAGTTGCGGGAAGCTTGCCTGGTGAGGTACAGGAGAAGGTTGCATCGGTTCCTGGGGTAAAAAACGTAAATGTAACGGTGGTATGGGACCCACCATGGAACCTCGACATGATGAGCGAGGAGGCCAAGTTAGAGCTTGGTATTTTCTAGGAAACTCTGGTAGATAGGAAGAGGGAAAGCGATGTCTGAAGTTGTACTCAACAGACCGATCGTGCATTTAACCCCTGCGGCAGTGGCCCGAGTGAAGGCTCTTATTGCCAAACAGGGCGACCCCGATCTCGGTTTGAGGTTGGGGGTAAAGGGCGGAGGATGCTCAGGCCTATCCTATACGATGTCTTTAGACAAAACGCCTACAGAGCGTGATTATGTGTATGAAGTTGAAGGCATTCGTGTAATGATTGATAAGCGTAGCGCCCGTTTTCTTGAGGGGGCCTCTCTGGACTACAACATGCTTAACTTGTTGGAGGGCGGATGGAAGTGGAGCAATCCCAATGCCCAGCGCAGTTGCGGCTGTGGAACCTCCTTTGCTCCGAAGGAGGTGCAATAGGAGACGGGATAACACAAACAGCTCCTTATAGGCTCAAAGAGAAGAGATGAAATAAGAAAGAGGTGCTCTGTTTTGTGAATATTTGGCAAAACCCGAGTCTCCGTTTGTGAGGAGGCTCGGGTTTGCTTAGCGGGGATGATCTGGAGATATGAGCTATTTGTTCCCACCTGTTGGTTGGGTATAGCCGGGTGGTGCTCCTGGTATCGCATTAGGTGGCGGTGCCGCTGGTGTACCACCACGGGTATCACTTTGTGTGTTCGATTGGGATGGTTGACCGTAGTTGGGTACTGGAGCTGCAGGGTTCCCTGCAACTCCTGGCGAAGGTGGATAGTAACTAGGCTGCATCGCCTTGTAGAGCCAGAACCCTAGTACAATCACCACTACCACTACGACAATCGCCACGATAACAGGAGAGACTTGCTTGTTCACCGTTTTTACCTTCCTTTCAAATCTTCTCTAGCGCTTCACGCAGAAGTGCTAAGAGAGTTTGACGGATTTTTGTTAAGGCATGGTGCCTTGGTTTCCACCGCAGGTCACGTCTATACCGTCATGGTAGGGCAGAATGTCGTGCCAGTTCCCTGACCAACGAGAGGCTTGATGGGGGTTGTCGTGATACCAGCATCGGTAGCCAGGCAATACAGGGTATTGGCCCTTATTAGGCCATCCGGAGTTGTTGTTGGGGAAGCCTCTGACGTTGTGGACGTGCCCGTCGGCATAAAGGAGATTGCTGGTGCCGTTATGGCGCAGAGCGAGCTCGTTGGTGCCATCACCTACGGAGCACCAGTTCCACCAACCATTAGGCCAGTTGCAGTTGTCGCGCTCATAGAGCATAACGGTAATTGCTGGAAAGCCGGCCGCAGCGACCGGGACATTGAATTCGCAGCCGAACTTGCCGTTGTTCGCACAGGCGTAATTGTTTTCAATGCCGCCATTACCGCAGAACCAGCACCATCCAAAGGTACCCGGCATGGTGTAGGAGCGTTTAACTTGCCCGTAAGTGGTTTGTACGGTAGGAGAGTAGATGTCGCTAGGGCATGAGATAATCTGCATATTTTTGGTGTAGGGGTAGATAAGGCGGTCCCAAGTTTGCGGACTGTTAACGGTATCAAAGTTGCCAGAGGGCGGCATCCAGGCCAGCGGAGGACAGAAGCTATCGTCATAGTCCTGTTGATACATGAGTAGTGCTGTGCCCAGTTGCTTCATATTGGAGACACAGGAGATAGCCCGTGCCTTTTCACGTGCCTGTGCAAAAACGGGGAAGAGAATGGCAGCAAGGATCGCTATAATGGCGATCACGACGAGCAACTCGATGAGGGTAAATGCGGGTTTAGGTCGTTTCATCGTTTCGATTTCCTTTCTTCTGTTTGGGTTTGCTTTTCTACGCGTCGGAGCGAGCGCATAATTGAACGATCGTTTGGTGCAGAGGAAGCAACCACATAGCGCCTCTTCTGCGATAACCCCAGATCACACCCGCTAAACTATTTTAATTGTAACCCAGATATGGTTTGTTGTCAAGGGTTTTGCCGGATTTTTGCTGCCAATAGCTTGAGATTTCGCACGCAAATGTTTGTGAGAAGTATGATGAAGCGTCTGCAGGGATGACTCAGCGTCTCATAGACAGGGTAGGCAAAGACATTACGTTTGCGGCCGCGCAACCTTGACTTTTTGGGCTTGCGTATGATATACTAACACCAAACTCGGTGGGAGCCATTTCCGCCGAGTAAAAGTTTGCGTGAGGCGTCACGAACCTCACCGTTTTGGGGAGATGCCCGAGTGGCTAAAGGGGGCTGACTGTAAATCAGCTGCGGAAGCTACGGAGGTTCGAATCCTCCTCTCCCCACCTTTCCTGCCCACATAGCTCAGTGGTAGAGCACTTCTTTGGTAAAGAAGAGGTCCTGGGTCCGATTCCCAGTGTGGGCTGGCCAAAAATTCTAAGGCAAAGTTACGTAAAGCATATCTCTGATGCCTGCCCTGCGAAACGGGTAGGTGCGAACCCCTTAGGTAGGGGTATGGATGCTGGAGGGATCAAAGGAAGATGGGAAAGCAGAAGTTTGAGCGTACGAAGCCCCATGTGAACGTGGGGACGATAGGTCATGTAGACCATGGGAAGACGACGTTAACCTCGGCGATCACCCGGGTTTTGGCGGCTTATAACGGCAGCAAGGCCTTGAAGTACGAGGAGATCGACAGCGCTCCGGAGGAGCGCGCGCGTGGGGTAACGATTAACGTTTACCATGCGGAGTACGAGACGGACGCCCGTCACTATGCGCATGTGGACTGTCCGGGTCATGCGGACTACATCAAGAACATGATCACAGGTGCGGCTCAGATGGATGGGGCGATCTTGGTGGTCTCTGCGGCCGATGGTCCGATGCCTCAGACGCGGGAGCACATTTTGTTAGCGCGCCAGGTAGGGGTTCCCTACATTGTGGTGTTTTTGAACAAAGTGGACATGGTAGACGACCCGGAGCTTTTGGATTTGGTGGAGATGGAAGTTCGGGAGCTTTTGAGCAAGTATGAGTTTCCTGGGGATGAGGTACCGGTGATCCGGGGTTCGGCGTTGCAGGCGATGTTAAGTGAGGACTTAAGCCGTGGGGATAAGTGGAATGGTCGGATATGGGAGTTGTTGGATGCGATAGACACCTACATTCCGACGCCTCAGCGGGAGGTAGACAAGCCGTTTTTGATGCCGATAGAGGACGTGTTCACGATAACGGGTCGTGGGACGGTGGTGACGGGTCGTGTGGAGCGCGGGCAGTTGAAGGTCAACGAGCCGGTGGAGATCGTGGGTTTACGTCCGACACGTCAGACGGTGGCGACCTCGTTAGAGCAGTTTCACAAGACGTGTGATGTGATTTATGCAGGGGACAACGCGGGGATATTGTTGCGTGGTGTGAACCGTACGGATGTAGAGCGAGGTCAGGTAGTGGCAAAGCCAGGGAGCATTCGTCCTCACACGAAGTTTCAGGGAGAGATCTATGTGTTAACGAAGGAAGAGGGCGGCCGTCACACGCCGTTTTACAGTGGGTATCGTCCTCAGTTTTACTTTAGGACGACGGATGTAACGGGTTCGATGGTGTTGCCGGAGGGTGTAGAGATGGTGATGCCCGGTGACAACGTTCGGATAACGGCGGAGTTAATCCAGCCGGTAGCGTTGGAGGAGGGCTTGCGTTTTGCGGTACGAGAGGGCGGACACACGGTAGGAGCCGGTGTCGTGACCAAAATCCTGGAATAAGGAAGATGCGCTATAGAGGGAGGGCGACGTAAAATGCGCCCTCCCTCTATCTGAACATCGTTGTGGATAGAGCGTATTCGGTTTCGAGTTTCGTAGGGAGAGTTTTAGATGCCACAGAAAGAAGCGCGGGTAATTGTTGTGCTAGCTTGCAGCGAATGTAAGTCGCGCAACTACACGACAACGCGCCGCCGAACAGGAAATAACAACCAACAATTGCGACTAGAGCTGCGGAAATACTGTCCTCAGCCATCATGCCGTAAGCACACGCTTCATCGTGAGGCTCGTTAAGCACGCGTCTTGGTGTAAGTGAAGGTGTAGCGTGCGTAAAAAGAAGTGAAGGGGTATAGCTCAGCTGGTAGAGCAGCGGTCTCCAAAACCGCAGGTCGGGAGTTCGAGTCTCTCTGCCCCTGTTGTCTCCTTAAGGTAAAAGGTAGGGCGGGTGAGGATTGGCGCCGTTTTCGAGCCGTTATAAGGCGCTATGCTCACAATGAAAGGGTATATAGACCCGTTTAGACAAGGAAAAGAGCGACACAAAGATGGCGATAGAGAAACAGCATCTCTCTGTGGTTAAATCGAGCCAAAACCCCATCGTGTTTATTCGTGAGGTATGGCAAGAGCGAGCTTAAGAAAACCACATGGCCTAGCTGGCAGCAGGCGAACCGACTGACATGGCAAGTGATTGCCGTGGTCGTGGTGATTGGTGCTTACATGTGGATTTTGAATGTCGTGTTCGCTTGGCTCATAAAGCACATTCTGCCACAATGAGAGGCCATGAAGCGTTTGAGAGTGACCTTTTTGTAACACAACAGATGCCTATGCAAAAACAGTGGTACGCGGTATATGTTTACACCGGTCATGAAAACAAGGTGATGACTAATATTCAGCGCCGAGCTGAGTCGATGCATCTCGACGACAAAATAGGTCGAATTCTGGTTCCGACCGAGGTCGAGCTTCGCTCGCGGGGCGGAAAGAAGATGGAAGTCAAGCGCAAGCTCTATCCAGGCTATGTGCTAATAGAGATGGTACTGGATAACGATACCTGGTATCTTGTGAAATCTACAACGGGCGTCATAGATTTTATTCCGCCTGGTGGCAAGCCGGTACCGCTTCAAGAGCATGAGGTTCAGGCTCTTCTCAATACAGCCGAGGGGGCTGCCCCAACGCCGGTGGTACGTTTTGAAAAGGGAGAGGTGATTCGCGTGGTTTCCGGGCCGTTTGCGGATTTCACCGGCACTATTGAGGAGGTTCACCCGGATAAGGAAAAGGTACGCGTGCTCATCTCCATCTTTGGGCGGGATACACCGGTCGAGCTAGATTTTCAACAGATCGAGCGCTTGGATTAAGTTCATTTTAAACGAGGTTCTAAAGCGAGGAAGAAGGAATGGCAAAAAAGGTGACCGCTGTGGTGAAGCTACAGCTGCCGGCGGGGAAGGCGACCCCAGCTCCGCCGGTTGGCTCGACGTTGGGCCACTACGGTATCAATTTAAAGAACTTTATTGACAGCTACAATGAGAAGACTGCGCAGTATGCGGGGTCTGTGATCCCGGTTGAGATCACCATTTATGAGGACCGCTCTTTTACCTTTGTCACGAAAACCCCGCCGGCAACCGATCTGCTCAAAAAGGCTGCTGGTGTGGAGAAAGGATCGGGACGCGCCGGACACGAGCGAGTCGGTAAGATAACGCGTGAGCAGCTTCTGCAGATCGCACAGACGAAGCTGCCCGATCTCAATGCGGTGGACTTGGAGGGAGCCGTGAAAATCATCGAGGGAACGGCTCGCTCGATGGGGCTGGAGATCGTGGGCTGAGCACGAAAGAGGGCTACCTAGGAGAGTTCTGTTATGCATCTACAGCCGTTCGCTTGTTCCATGACCGTGTTGTCCGTCCTCTCCGTACTATGGGGAGTAGTGCGAGAGTGGGTCTGCCGGATAGATTATCATCTGGTTTATCACGTAGGGGTTGATCAGAGGAACAAGCGGCGCGCAAGGTTTTACTTCTGGTCGGTGTGGGTAGCGCTTTGCACCACACTGATAAGTCTTGCCTGCATCGCGCGGGTAGTGGATTGGGAGATACCTCACGAGCCTTGGCAGCCCTATCTTCTCGGTATCTTGTATGGGCTGGGGCTTTGGGGGTTAACAATCGTCGCGCTTATCTGGCTGTCGATTGGAAAGCGTGCCTCAGAGCTGACGTTGGATGGGGAAACTCCCGCATCCGTGAAACTCGTTTTACCGAAGAGGAAAAAATAGTTGGGAGAAGCCTAAACGGCTTTGTAACGACCACTGGAGGAGATTTATGGCAGATACAGACGTTGTGGTATCCACCACTGAGAGTGCGACCGAAGAGAAACATGGGCTTTCTACTGCGGCTCGTAGAAAGGTGAGAGCAAGCCGACCGAGACGACACAGCCTGCGTTTCCTCGATCTCACTAAGGACATAAAATCCGGGGAAATATACTCTTTGGATGAAGCTGTGGAGCTTGTGAAGAAGAAGGCGACCGCGAAATTTGATGAGACGATAGAGGCCGCTATCAATTTAGGCGTAGACCCTCGTCATGGCGACCAGATGGTGCGAGGCACCACAACCTTGCCCTACGGTACGGGTAAATCGCGCGTGGTGTGGGTATTTGCTCGCGGTGAAAAGGCTGAGGAGGCTAAGGCTGCCGGCGCTGACCTCGTTGGCGCCGAAGACCTCGTGGAGCGTATCCAGAAGGAGGGAGGAGCGAACTGCGATATTTTGGTAGCCGATCCGGATGTTATGCCCCTTGTGTTCCGGTTGGGGCAGATACTTAAACAGCGCATGCCCAATGCGAAGGCTGGTACGGTCTCTCCCAATGTGGCTCAGGTGGTACGAGAGATCAAGCAGGCTAAACGCGTAGAGTATAGGGTAGACAAAAACGGTATTATCCATGCGCCTATAGGGAAAGCGAGCTTTCCGGCCGAGCACCTTAAGGCCAATCTGATCGCTTTGGTTTCTGCCCTCCTTAAGGCTCGCCCAGCCTCTGCTAAAGGGAAGTATCTAAAGCGCATTACGCTCTCTTCTACTATGGGGCCTGGCATTCATATAGACCCTTCAGAAGTACAGCGCCTTGCCGAACACAGCTAAAAGTTGCGATAACACTTGCAAAAGAACAAACAACCCCCTATCAAACGATAGGGGGTTGTGAATTAGAAGCATCAAGAAGGTGATTGTTCTTGGTGCATCTGTGCAACGCGAATGCGGTTTTGTGCGCGCTCGATCATTTTTCGTATCTCCTCAGCGCTAAGCTCGCCTGGGATCTCAAGCAGTTGACGAGCTTTCTCCTCGGCAGCACGTGCTCGTTCCAAGTCAATTTCTGAAGCCAGCTCTGCCGTATCAGCCAGAATGACCACTCGATCTCGAGTGGCCTGTAGAAATCCTCCACTCGTAGCCACGAGTTCTACTTGGCCGTTAGGGCGTTCTACTCGAATAACACCGATGCCCAATTCTGCGAGAAGGGGCGCATGACCGGCGAGAATACCGAACGAGCCTTCCACACCGGGTGCGCTGACCTGTCGTACGGGTTCGGAAAGCAAGAGCCTTTCAGGTGTGACGAGATCGAATTGAAACGTCTCTGCCATTTATCAGCTCCCCTGCATTTTGCGTGCTTTCTCGACAGCCTCTTCGATGTTACCGACGTTATAGAAGGCCTGTTCTGGGAGATCGTCATGCTTGCCTTCAAGTACCTCTTTAAAGGACTGCACCGTCTCTTTCAGTGGTACGTACTTGCCCGGGAGGCCGGTAAACTGCTCAGCGACATGGAAGGGCTGCGATAGGAATCGCTCAATGCGTCGAGCTCGTGCGACAACGAGCTTGTCTTCATCGGAAAGCTCGTCTACACCGAGGATGGCAATAATATCTTGAAGCTCCTTATAGCGCTGAAGTATTTGCTGCACACCGCGCGCTACTGCGTAGTGTTCTTCTCCAACAATATGAGGTTGGAGGATGCGAGAAGTAGAAGCGAGCGGGTCAACCGCCGGATAGATGCCTTTTTCTGCGATACGTCTTTCAAGATAGACGTAGGCGTCGAGGTGAGAGAAGGTTGTTGCCGGGGCTGGGTCGGTGGGGTCGTCGGCGGGAACGTAGATGGCCTGTACAGAGGTAACGGAACCACGTTTGGTGGAGGTAATGCGCTCTTGTAGGGCGCCCATTTCGGTAGAGAGTGTGGGTTGATACCCCACGGCGCTAGGAATGCGTCCGAGAAGTGCGGAAACTTCGGAACCCGCCTGCACGAATCGGAAGATGTTATCTATGAAGAGCAGTACGTCTTGGCCCTCTTCCTCACGGAAATACTCGGCGATGGTGAGCGCCGAGAGAGCCACGCGTAAGCGAGCACCGGGCGGTTCGTTCATTTGGCCGAAGACCATGGCCGTCTTAGAGATGACGCCCGATTCGGACATCTCTAACCAGAGATCGTTTCCTTCACGCGTGCGCTCTCCAACGCCGGCAAACACGGAGAAACCTCCGTGTTCTGTGGCGATATTGTAGATAAGCTCTTGGATAAGCACTGTTTTGCCGAGACCGGCTCCTCCGAAGAGGCCAATTTTTCCTCCCTTTAAGAAGGGGGTGAGGAGATCTACTACTTTGAGACCGGTTTCAAGAACCTCTTGGGTACTGCTTTGGTCAATGAAGCCTGGAGCAGGACGATGGATAGACCATCGTAGTTTGGCTTGTACAGGCTCTTTTTCGTCAATAGGTTCGCCGAGAAGATTGAAGACGCGGCCAAGCGTTTCTCGTCCAACGGGCACGGTAATGGGCTGACCAGTATCCTCCGCGGCCATGCCTCGGATAAGGCCATCGGTACTCGACATGGCGATGCAGCGCACCACATTGTTGCCTAAATGCTGGGCGGCCTCTACAGTGAGGTCAATGTTGCGGGCAGGGTCTTTAATCTTGATAGCATTGTTGATGGCAGGCAACTCATTCGGGGCAAACTCCAGGTCTACGACCGGCCCTTGCACCTGTACGACATATCCAATAGCCATGCGGAAATCTTGCTCCTTCGGTTTAGCAGAATGGGTGTCGAGTAAGTTTGTGACTCTATTCACAATCATTGTAGCAGTTTTATAACCGTTATGGCAAGAGGGAAGATAGAACTTTTATGGGATAATTAGGAAGGAGTTTTCCTGTAGCAATGTTGGAGGCAAACGGTGGAGAGGACGAAGAAACTTACAGAAGAACCGCTGGAAAAAACGAAGTTTGAGGCTGCCGAGAGCTCTAGGCGAACGGAGGAGGAAGTGTTGCGCTGTCCTGTGTGCTACCATCCCATTCCTGAAGAGCAGTTGGGGACAAAGCTGCACTGTCGCCGCTGTGGTTATCTTGAAAGCTGCTGTAATCCTCACTGATTGTGGCTATGCCATTGCCGTATTAAAATCGCTTTCGGGTAAAATCTACGCCAAGAAGCGATACCGTTGGTAGGGGATGCACTTTTCGACAACCTCAACGTCCGCTTTGAAGGAGGCAATAGAATGATCACGACTTTGGCACAATTGGGCACAGCGCTCTTTTGGATACTCTATGGGAGCTTCTTCGAGTGGTACTGGCATTGCTGCTGGATGCACCGCCCTCGTTTTCCGCGGGAGGCGTTTCATCGGCATACGCTTGTTCACCACACGCGATATAAGGGGGATGAGAGTTTCTATTTTCAGGAAACCGGGCATCCCGATCATGTCCTTTTGAAGCCCTATGCGCTGCCGGCTATTTTGGCAGCGCATCTCCCCGTCGCATGGCTCGTGGATAGATTTCTCGTCCACCACACTTTATGGATTGCTTTAGGAACGATGTTGCTCTACTTCTTTACCTATGAATATGTTCACTGGAACATACACGTTCCGCGTGGGCATTTTATCGAGCGCCTTCGATGGTTCCAGTTTTTGCGGACGCACCATAAACTGCATCACCGCTACCATCGGTGGAACTTTTGTGTGCTCTTGCCGTTGGCCGATCTGATAATGGGAACACTATTAACAGAGGCGATGTTGGCACGTCGGACTGTGAGAAAGGCAGCTGCTAAACTTGAGGAAGCGAAGCCGACATCGGTGAAGCGTCGGCGTCGGCGCACGTCTGCACTCGCTCAAGACAGCATGATGGCGGCACTTCCACGGCAAGGGCGGCGCCTATCTTTGCGGGCACGACGTGAGCGTTTTTTATTGCAGAATCGCTGGCTTCTCCGCTGGGCCTTTTTCAGTGAGCAGCGCAAGGCGCGTGGGCGAGCAAAAGAGCCTTATTCGCTTGCCGATTTGAAGGATCTCTTAACTTTGCACCGACAGCGTGAAGATCGCTGAAAGGCATGTCGGGCATATAAATGCACACCTTTCTATGACAGACCAAACGAATGAGATACGGCGCCTCTCGTTTCTAGAGACACGTGTCTATATTTGGATTATTGTCGCTTTTGCTATTGCTATTCGATTCTATGTATCTTTGCGGACGCACTCCACTGGAGAAGATTTTTTCATTACCCTACGATATGCGCACGAGATCGCGATAGGAAAAGGATTTACCTATAACGCGGGCCAGCACGTTTTAGGAACCACGACACCGCTCTATACGCTTGTGCTGGCCTTTTTGCTATGGCTGCATCTTCCCGCGATCTTTTTGGGCAAACTTCTTAATATTGTGGCCGATGGGATTACCTGTTGGCTCATGGGCAAATTTGCCGATGAGATGGGAATACCAACCGTGGGGCTGCTCGCCGCTCTCCTTTATGCCGATGGAGTCACACCGATCAGTGTAAGTATCAGCGGCATGGAGACCGGGTTGGTAACCTGTGTAGGTATGGCAGCCATAGTTGCTTTTGCACGCTCCAATTCGCGCGCGCTATGGGTTTGTACTGCCGTGCTTTTCTTGTTACGTATTGACGGGTTGGTATTGGGTGGCTTGCTTTTGGCAGCTCAGACCTATCGGATGCGGCGTTTCGAGGCACGAGATGCCCTGATAGCCGTTCTTATCGTGCTGCCTTGGCTCCTCTTTGCACTGTTCTATTTCGGCTCGCCGTTACCATCTTCGGTTGTGGCGAAACTTACGGTCTACAAGGTAACGATGGCTGGGGCTCATGGAGCGATTCTGAGGGCATTTAGAACCCAGTTTGATAGCGGTCTATTTCAAGATCTATTAACTCTGCTTTTTGGAATTGGCGTTGGTGAAAGCCTAGCAAAAAAGCGTTGGCAACTGCTCGTACCGTTGTGTTGGGTAGGGATCTACTATGGCACAATGCTTGCCTCACCCGTTCCAGCTTTTAGCTGGTATTTTCTCCCCCCATGGCCACTCTATCTGATAACGTCAGCGTTAGGCGGGTGCCTTGTAGCGGGAGTAGGCTGGACGTATCTCCTGTCAAAGCGATTTGCTCCTGCGCCGTCATGGCGATACATGAGAGCGGGAGGGCTTGGACTTATCGCTCTCCTAGGGCTGCTACATTTGCCGCGCTTGATCGTTGAGATCCAGAGGCCTCAGCAGGAGGAGGACGAGGTGCTACGCCCCACAGGTCTTTGGTTTCGGCGCCATGCTGCACCGAACGAGCTTATTTTGCTAGAGCCTATTGGTACCATCGGATATTACTCAGAGAGGCCCATTCTTGATATGATCGGTTTGGTGACCCCACAAGTGTTACCTTGCTATCGTACATCAGAGCCGCTACTCTGTATGATCACGCGGTTTCATCCTACATGGCTGTGCTTGCGGCCGAAGGAAGCAGACATATTAGGACAAGAGTCGTCGATCGTTTTGAAACAGGATTATAGGCTTGTACGGATCGTGCGTTGGCAGCGGGCGCACGCTCCGATCTTTCTCATTTTTCGCAGACGATAACGATCGATTGTAACCGAAAGAAGGATAAGAGGCTACAACTGACGAACAGGTAGATGAGCTAAGCATTTTGGGGCCAATGGGGGAGAGTTTTTATGTTGCTTGAGAGACTCGTGCGTTCGCCGGAGCTTCTAGGCTTTGATCCCGAACGTCTAAAGGCTGTAGAGAAAATGCTCCATCGAGGTATAGAGGAGCAGCTCTACACCGCTTATGCTTATCTTGTGATGCGCCACGGGAAGGTGGCCATTATGGGAGCCGGAGGCCTAGCACAGCCAGACGCGACCCCACCCGTTGCCGCACAGCTAGATACCATTTTTGATGCTGCCTCTCTCACCAAAACGATCACGGCTACCCTTCTTCTCCAATGTGTGGAAGCAGGGCAGCTTCATCTCGAACAGCCGCTACGATGGACTTTACCCGAATCGAAAGAGACGCCGTTAGGCGAGGTGACTCTCAAGCAGTTGGCGACCCACACAAGCGGTTTACCCTCTTGGCGTGATGTCAACGAAACGGGCAACGCTTTAGAGCATATTTTGGCTACGCCGCTGGAGGCAGAGCCTGGCACAAGATATGCGTATAGCGACCTTGGCTACATCCTTTTGGGATTTGTGCTTGAGCGTGAGCTGGGCGAGACATTGCCCAATTTAGCCAAGAAGCGAATTTTCGACCCTCTTGGGATGGAGCGTAGCGGCTATTTTCCATGCGAGCACCTGAAATCCCATCTTGCCGCGACCTCTGCGCCCTTAGGACAGGTGCACGACCCAAACGCACGAGGAATGGGGGGAGCAGCAGGACATGCCGGGCTTTATACCACAGTCTCCGATTTGGCCCGTTACCTGTTGGGGCTACGGCCGCCGGAGGGTGAAATCCCTCTCTTGCCTCCGCTCCTAAGCCCGCTAACGCGCCGGCTTATGGAAACGAATCAGAATCCATCACCCCTCAACGGCCATACCATCGGTTGGTTCGCCTATCCGAGTGGTTATCTCCCAAAAGGTGATCTTCTCTCAGAGAAAACCTACGCACATACGGGGTTTACCGGAACGCTTTTGATGGTTGACCCACTGCTAGACCTTGGGCTCATTTTATTGACGAATCGGGTTTACTATGAAAAACAGAACGACGGATCGGGGGTTTTGCGGTTGCGTCGTCTTTTTGCCAACGCGGTTGCTGGAGCCCTGCAACGGCTCTAGAGATGCTTGTTAGCCTTCGTTTTATAGGAGGGAATGATGTCATTTAAAATGCTATCTAGTAAAATTGCCCCTGCCCGTGAATCGATTGGCACGCGCTCTGCGCTGCGGCCAACCTTCCTCTGGGCTGCCGTTTTTGCGATCGTGGTGGCGTTGGTTCTGCGTCATCTGCATGAACAACCGGCTCTGCCACCGCTGGATCCCCTCTATGGAAATAGCGAGGACGCCTTGCCAGCGCTCATAACGAAGCTCAACGGGCTGTCGAAAGAGCAGCAGTTGCCCTTGTTACTGCAGTATGTACACAGCGCAAGTGCGGGCTTGCGCTATGCGGCGGTAGACCAGCTTGGGAACTGGAAAACTCCTGAGGCCATTGCTGCGGTGAAGCAGGCTTTTCAGGATTATGATTCGGAGGTGCGCCGAAGGGCGCTTTACGAACTGCCGCGCATGGACTTTTTGAAAGGACAGCAGTTGTTGGCTGCGGCTCTGCAGGATGAGGATCCCTGGGTTCGAGAAGATGCGGCTACGCAGCTCGCACTTATTACGGAGCGTCATAAGCAGAAGCTTGATCCTAGCTTGGTGCCGGCGTTAGTACAAGCGACGGAAGATCCAGATATAAACGTTTCCCAGATGGCCATGAGTGCCTTAGCGCATTGGCTGCATAGGCCTTGGCATGTCTCGATGCTGGCACCTCAGACGTTGCGCCAAAAGATGGCAGCTCAGTGGATCAGGTGGTGGCAGACCAAACGAACACATTGGCCGGTAAGTCGCCAATTTGTCGCTACTGGTCCTGTGGCACCTACCCTAACGGTTCCCTGCCCAGATTTCACCCTGCGAATGATAGATGGACGCACTTTGACCCCGCGGACACAGCGTGGACGAATTACCCTGCTCACCTTTTGGGGGTTCAACTGCGGCCCCTGTATGGCGGAGCAGCCGGATCTCAATGCCCTCTACGAACGCTATGTGGGCAAACCAGTAGACATTATCGGGGTAGTTGTTGGGAACAACACGGCCTCCGAGGTACGCAACTACTGTCGGCGTAATAACGTGATCCCACCTCAGGGGATGGCAACTCCGCTGCTATTACGTCAATTTGGGTGCATTGAGGATGTTCCGGTAAACGTGTTGATAGATCCTCAAGGGCGCATCTGTCGTATTTGGCAGGGAGCGCCACGGGACCCAGAGCCTTATAGTAAAGTTATCGATCAGCTATTAACGGGGGTGAAGGGATCGTGAGCCAGACGATTCGCTTCTGTCTTCTGTTCATTGGCGATGATGTTGCTAGGGGAGAAGAGGAGGCAAAGGCTGTAGGAAACTGGGTAGAGGAGACCTTCCAAACGCGTGGTTGGGAGCTCGTGGAGAAGCAGGCTGTTCCGGATAACCCTCCGCAGATCGCCGAGACCCTTCGCCGTTGGAGCGATGGTCGCTGTGATCTGCTATTGACGTTGGGAGGGACCGGCTTTTCTCCGCGTGCGTCAGCGCCGGAGGCTACGAGACAGGTGATACAAAGGGAAGCACCGGGGGTGATGGAGTGCATACGTCTGTGGGGCGCTATGCAGGCGCCTACACTGCTGCTCTCGCGAGGTGTTGCAGGCCTACGAAATCGGGTTCTTATTGTGAACTTGCCATTTAGCTTAGAGGAGGTTCAGGCCGCCTTAAGGGTTCTTATGCCACTGCTTCCACGCGCGATTGCCGAACTGCGTGATGAGCCGGTGCCATCCTTATCATGGGAAGAGTTGCCACGCGAGCTAGCTACCGGACAGGAGGCTTCATCCGAGGATTCAGGAGGGGAGACTCCGCAGACCGTGGCCGTTTTGGAGACCAACCTCGACGATTTTTCTCCGGAGTTCTATGAGCCGCTTCTGGAGCGTCTATTTGCAGTCGGAGCGCTCGATGTCTATCTAACGCCCATCTATATGAAAAAAGGGCGCCCGGCAACTCTGCTAACCGTGTTAGGGCCGCAGGAAAAAAGCGAAACACTTGCGGAGGTTATTTTTACCGAAACGACCACTTTCGGCATTCGTCATACTTTAATGGCGCGCTATGTGCTGGCACGGCGATGGGAGAGTATAGAGACGCCCTATGGCCCGATTCGTATCAAGATCGGGAGCTGGCGTGGCGTGGAGCGAACGGCATCACCGGAGTACGAGGATGTTAAGGCAGCCGCCGTGGCGCATAACGTGCCTTTGAAGCAGGTCTATCATGCCGCTCTGCAGGCCTATGCGGCGCGGCAGAACCGACAGGGTACGTCTTCCTAATACTCCCAATACTTCTATCCACTATTTTGAAAAAGAGGAGGATACCGTTTGTGCTGGTTGTATGCAAAACATGGCATTCCGTTTGTCGTCTTCTCTTCATTTGTGGCTTTCTATTGTCGCTTACGTTACGAGTTGCCTTCGCAGGCCCTCCATTCATTACCGACGATCCGGAGCCAGTAGAATGGCATCATTGGGAGGTTTACATCTCCTCGATCTACGAGCATACGAAGGATGGCACCAGCGGAACGCTGCCTCATGTTGAGATAAACAATGGTATCGTTCCCAATGTACAACTACATCTTATTCTGCCAATGGCTTTTTCTCAAGCGACAGGTGGCCCCCTGCTTTATGGCTTTGGAGATATAGAGCTGGGGGTGAAATATCGTTTCGTGCAGGAGGGGCGTAGGCGCCCTATGGTTGGCATTTTTCCACTGCTCGAGGTGCCTACAGGCGACGCCAACCGCGGATTAGGCTCCGGCCATCTTCAGACCTTTCTGCCTATCTGGTTGCAAAAGAGCTGGAGGACTTGGACGACCTATGGTGGCGGAGGATACTGGATTAATCCGGGAGCAGGCAATCATAATTATCTCTACTTGGGATGGCTGCTGCAGAAAGACCTCAATTCTCATTTGACCCTTGGTGGGGAAGTGTATTATAACACCTCACCGGCGGTAGGGGAAAGTGAGACAATGGGCTTTAACTTTGGTGGGCAGTACAACTTTGATGATGGACATCATCTCCTCTTCTCTTTCGGCAGGACGTTCAGTGGCGATACCAGTTTTATGAGTTATATCGGTTTTCAGTGGACGTTCGGCCCTCATGAAACGAGTGAGCAAGAGGCACAATAGAATAGAGAGCATAGTGGTCTTAAGTACTTTGCTCTGCAGCTACTGAGGAAGCGATAGATCGGTTTTAGCGATAGAGGCGAGCAGTATTTCTGCAATATCGGCAAGGTGGGCGGTATTTTGTTCTGAGGTAGCGAGGCTATCGCCTAGCATGACTTTGCAGAAAGGGCAACTGACCGCTATGGTTTGGGCACCGGTAGATAAAAGCTCCTTCACTCTTCGGTTGCTAGGCCGCTGGGTGCTGGGCTCTTCCATCCACATGCGTCCTCCTCCAGCACCGCAGCACAGAGTGCGATCGGCGTGGTGCTCCGGCTCTTTTAGGGGCTGATGAGTGAGCGTTTGCAGCAGGGCCCGAGGGGCCCTCACCTCACCGTTAACCCGTGCCAGAAAACAGGGATCGTGATAGGTAACGTTCGTCTGTGCGCCACGCTCTAGTTGAAGGCGACCATTCTGCACGAGTTGTTTTAGAAATTGAGTGTGGTGCATAACCTGGTAGTTACCCCCGAACTGGGGATATTCGTGTTTAAGCGTGTGAAAGCAGTGAGGGCAGGCAGTAAGAATGCTGGAGGCACCAGTGCGATTTAGTACGGCGATATTCTCCGCTGCCAGCTCTTGAAAAAGAAACTCTTCTCCCATTCGACGGGCAGGGTCGCCCGTACAGCATTCTTGGTGACCTAGAACAGCAAACGAGACGTTGGCGGCATGTAGCAAGGATACCAGTGCTCTCATAGTGGCTTGCGCACGAGGCTCAAAAGCTCCGGCGCATCCCACCCAAAGCAGGATATCTGGTTTTTGTCCGGGTTCTACGATAGGGACATCTAGCCCTTTTGCCCACTCCATTCTTTGAGAAGCCGGAAGTCCCCACGGGTTCTTTTGGCTTGCTAGCTGGCGCAGCATGGTGCCTGCCGAGCCACTTAGGTGTCCCTCACCCACACGATATCTACGGATGCCATTGATAAGATCTACGTGGCGGATGGCCGCAGGGCATTCTTGCACACATGCATGGCAGTTGGTGCAGGCCCAAAGCGATTCTTCATCAATAACATCGGTAGTTGTTTCTAAGAGATCGGCTGCCCACATCTGTTGTCTTAGGGAAAGCACGATCTGTTTGGGATCGAGCGGTTTACCTACCGCGTGGGCTGGGCAGGCTTCGGTGCATCGGCCGCACTCCATGCAAGCATCAAGGTTCAGAAGGTAGGTGCCGTTGAGATCAGCGAGGGTTCTCAAGCCAATATGGCCGGTTTGCTCGACTTTCTCCATGGTTTCCGGTTCTAAAACGCCCATGTTTCGGTTAGGTTGGAGGAGGATGGAGAGAGGGGCGGTAAATAGATGAAGCCGTCGTCCATAAGGAAGAGCGGCGATGGTGATGAGCACGAGCGGCGCATGAACCCACCAGATGAGGACATAACCGGTTGGCGATAGATGGGGAAATAGCAGAGCAAACCAGCGCCCGATGGGAGAGTAGGCCATATAGGCATGGCGTGAGGGATCGGCGGCTAGCCCGGCTCCTTCCAAAAGAAAACCGGTAAATGTGGCTGCGAGGAGGAGGAGTAGAAAACCGGTATCCCATGGCGTGTGGCCGAGCATCTCAGGGCGAAAGCAGAGACGGCGCAACAGAGTGAGCAAGATGCCAATGACGAGAGCTAGTCCAAAGATGTCTAGGGTAACTTTACAGGTTAGGTAGAACCCACCATAGTAGAGCCAGTGAGGGCCGAAAAAGAAGGCTCCGTAGTGTTCGATAGCGACAATGCAGGTTCCAATGAAGAGAACGAGCATGCCGTAGAAGAGCAGAAGATGGGCTATGCCAGCGTAACGGCGTCGCAGAACATGGCGATGTGCAAAGACTTCACGGCTGAAGGATGCAAGGTGTTGAAGGGCTTGCTGTAAGGCGAAGGGGAGACCGCCTCGAAGCCAGATTCGCGCATGACGTACGATGGGGATGAGAGCAATACCAGTGCTGATCAGCGCCAGAGTGTAGAAACAGGCCTGTTGGAAGACGCTAATATGAAAAAAGATCGTGCGAGTTGGCATATTCAGAGTTTTTCAAGCAGTTCGGGAACGGCCTCGTAAAGGTCGGCTACGAGCCCATAGTCCGCAACCTCGAAGATAGGTGCATTCGGATCGTTATTGATAGCCACAATAACTTTAGAATCTTTCATGCCGGCTAGGTGCTGTACGCTGCCGGATATCCCCACGGCGATATAGAGGTCTGGAGCAACCACGCGACCGGTTTGGCCGATCTGCAGCTCGTTTGGGGCGATACCACTGTCCACGGCGGCGCGAGTGGCGCCTACAGCCCCGCCTAGGCGGTCGGCAAGACCGCCGATAAGGCGTTCGAAGGTCTCGGCATCTTTTAAGGGACGGCCTCCCGAGACAACGACACGCGCGGAGCTTAGTTCGGGGCGTTGTTTATGGGATTTTTCTTGCCCCATCCAGCGGGTCGAGGTTGGCAGCTCGGAAGGATCGAGCTGCAGTATTTCGACCGGACTCAGTGAGTCGGTGGTAGCTGCATAGAAGGCTGAGGTACGTATGCTTAGGATGCCTCTATTGGCCACCGGCCTATAGGTTTCAATAAGGTTCCCGGCGTAGGCAGGGCGCTGGAACAAGAAGCCAGCCTCATCTCGTTCGGCACGCATGATCTCGGAAAGCATTGGAAGATCTAGCAGCCCAGCTACGCGAGGCAAAAGATCGCGTCCAAAGGAGGAGGCGGGACCTACGAGCCAACTTGCTCCTTCCGATTGCATGGCTTTGACGACGATGGGGGCGACCTTGTCAGCTGTAGGATGAGCCAACTCCGTTAGAGAGCCAATTAGCAGTTTTTCGGCTCCATAGCGGCGCCACGGCTCCAGGGCGTCAAGAACGGTTGTTCCTCCGATAATGAGGAGTGAAAAGTTGTTAGGAGCAAACTGTTGTGCGAAGCCGATCGCAGACAACGTAGTCTGTAGCACGGTTTCGCCGTTGGTGTCTGCCAAAACTATCCACTTGGTCATCCCATACCTCCGTTCTTAAGAGGTCTTGTTCGGCAAGACTTTGGCTTCCTCGCGCAGGGCAGCGATAAGCTCCTCTACGTTTTGAACTTTGCGCCCAGGTTTGCGTGGCGGGGGAGTTTCACGTTTCACCAGAAGAAAGCCGGGCGAGGTGAGAGGCACCAGCTCGAAGCCGGAGAGGCGTAGGAGCGGTTTAGTGCGCGCTTTCAAAATGGCGGGTAGGGCCACATAACGCGGTTCATTCAGGCGTAGATCGGCGGTAATGACAGCAGGGAGTGTAAGCTCAAGTATCTCTCTACCGCTATCCACCTCGCGTGTCACTTGGGCGGTTTGTCCATCGGATGCCAAATGGATGGAGGAAGCAAAGGTGGCTTGTGGCAGCTGCAGAAGAGCAGCAAGGCGCTGGCCTACTTGATTTGAATCGTCATCGGTAGCCTGTTTACCCATAAGAATGAGGCGGGGTTGTTCGCGATGATAGATGGCAGCGAGAAGTTGACTTACTCTTTGGGGATCTGGTGGCCGTTCTTCTAGAATACAGATCGCCCGATCTGCCCCCATGGCGAGGGCCGTGCGCAGCGTTTCTTCGACTTCAGGACCACCAATGCTTACCACAATAATTTCAGTGGCGACGCCTTTCTCACGTATTCGGAGGGCTTCCTCAAGGGCAATGGCATCGAAAGGATTCATTGTCCAATTTAGGCCAACGGTATCAAGAGCTCCCTGCGGAGTCAGCCGAATCTTGGCATAGGGGTCTGGCACCCGCTTGATAGAGACAAGTATCTTCATAGAAATTTCCAGACGGAAACCGCTCCCTTGAGAGATTTTTCAAACACCTTGTTATTCTTCAAATTCGTGGTTTTTCCGTTGTTTTCCTGCTTTTAATGGGGAGAGCGTCGGCTTATTGTCGAGGCCATACAAAATGTTTTAAAGAAAACTGGGGCCCGTCTCTTCAAGCGGAGGCTAACAACGAGATAGAGGTGCTGAGGCCGATCAAGGCTCACTAGGGCAGCGTGGAAAGTCAAGTTGGAGAGCTACGCCCCCGGCAGGGATCGAACCTGCGGCCGACCGCTTAGAAGGCGGTTGCTCTATCCACTGAGCTACGGGGGCTTATAGAGAGCGGACCATTTGTGCTCGAGACCATTATCGGCGATGAAGCACTGTCTTTACACGCCGAGCAAAAGTATATCATATTCCTGCTGAGGAGGGCAAATGCCGCATCAGCTAAGGAGGGGATGACATAGGAGGCTGCGGTGCGATTTCGGGGCACCCATATGCGGAAGCGGGAGACGGGAATCGAACCCGCGTCGCCTGCTTGGAAGGCAGGAGCTTTACCATTAAGCTACTCCCGCATGCTGCATTTATAATATGGCATGAAAGCGGCCTCTACGTCAAGCGAGGATCGCAGCCGTCCAACAAGCCAACGCGTGGCAGCATTATATACGCTATACATCCGCCCTAAAAAGAAACACGCCGGTGACGAGATACATATCGTCGGCTCCCCAGTAGGCCTCCCATCTTTGAACGTTGAGGGTAGCGAGCCAAGTTTGGGCGATACCATCAAAAAAAAGTTGCACAGAGGGTTCGATTTGGAGGGCTCCGATCGTTGGAAGAGGAAGGGAAGCAGAATGTCCCATAAACGCTCCGATCTTGAGGCCGGTGCCAAGTGCCTTTGCGGAAGCCTCCATCAGCGAGAAATGGGCCGCTACGCGACGGCGTAAAGCCTCTTCATCATCTTGTTGGGCTGCGCTCTGAAACCGCTCAAACTCTAGAGGTCCCATGAAGCGGGCTGCTAAACGGTAAAGATAGGTCTTGTCTTTGTGTGGACTACGCAGTCGTGGAAGGTAGACCACGTCAAGCCCAACACCGGCTAGGTTTTCGTGTTTGGCCGCTAGGAGGAGGCGTTGACCCCCATCGTGAGTGTTGGAGATATGTAGGTACGGAATTGGATTCCCTTGGCGGGCTGGGTAAGGTTTTCCCAGGGGATCGTGAGTAAAAGAGAGACCATCGAGCGATTCGCCAAGAAAATGCGCGGCGAGCAGCAGCGCGTCTGCGTCGGTTCCAACGGTTTCAGGCAGCCAGACGAGGGTGGTGGGTGAGCGCAAGTGGGATAGCCAGCGGATGGCGGCCGTATGAAGTTGAGTTTCGAGGCGGCATATTTTGCACAGTTCGGCTAACCGATCTGGGGTTATCATGATGGTCAGACGGGCAGATCGGTGGTTTCAAGGGCAAGCTCCGCTGCTCGACGTCCTGAAACCAGCGCCCCATGAATGGAGCTTGAGACCGTTATCTCTCCAGCAAGGATAAGCCCAGAATAAGGTGTTTGTGCGGACGGCAGCAGTTCCCAGATACCTGGAGGCTGGGCAAACTGAGCGTGACGGATACGATAGGTGCGCAAGTGTCGCCAAGAGCCGGTGTCGGCGTATGGAAAGGCAGCAGCAAGCTCTTGTTTGGCACGCTGAACGAGCTCTTCGTCCTCCATGGCGGGATCCCCTACAATGTTGCAGGCAAGGAGGTGTTGACGGGGTGGTGCATAGGATGGAGCGATGTTAGAGACAAGCGCTGCACTCGTAACCAACCGGCCGACGCCGGGAAACAGAACCACAGCTTTCTCCGGATAGAGGGCTTGGGGAAGAGCAAAATAGACCGTTGTGGCGCTGCGCCACGTGGCAGGAAGATGAAGTCCCGCCAGTTTTGCAGCCTGGTGGAACTCGGTTGCTAGCACCACCTTGTCGGCTTCGATATGTTCTCCATTTTCCAAAATGATTCCCTTGACACGATCTCGTTCTTTCCAGAGGGCAGCAACGGGACTGTTAAGGTGAAGGCTGTTGGCAGCTAAGCTGCTGGCGATCTGTTGAGCAATGGCGCCCATGCCGTTCTCAGGTAAGGTCGCTTGTGATTCGGCCAGCATTTTAAACACAAATGCAAACATTCGGACGCTGGTATGTAGGCGTGTTTCTAAAAAAATACTGCCATAGAAGGGGCGGATGAAGTGGTTGATGAAGGCGTTGGTGAAACCATACTCTTTGAGGAACTGCTCCGTAGTTTTATCGGGCTGTTGAAAGAGATTTTCAACGGAAAGTTTTTTGACCTGGGATTTCAGGCGTAGCACGAGAAATCGATCTTTTAGGGTAAAGATGGGGGCAAAAGCGGTGGCCAGAAGCGTGGAGGGTGCACGGCTTGGGTCGGCGACCAGGTAGAGTTTGTCTTGGAGATGAATGAGGGCTCCAGGAAGAAAGGAGTGCAGACGGAGGGCATTGAGATCGAGCTCTGTTTGTACAGCCGGATAGGCCGGAAAGAGCACTTGAAAGCCCCTATCGAGTAAAAAGCCATCCATGTAATCCGTACGAACGCGGCCGCCCACAGCATCCGAGGCTTCATAGAGATGTGCGTAATGACCAGCACGCTGAATAATGCGAGCGCACGCTAATCCCGAAAGGCCGGCCCCGATCACGATGACACTTTGTCTCTGCATATTTCGCTCCTTAGCCACTATCCTAATTGTACCGGACTTACAGCGAGAGGAGATCATGATGGAATACGATATATGTTAGTCAATTAGGCAAAATGGTTAGTGAAAACAGGCGTTCACACCCTATGCGTAACACCGGACATAATGGCATTACTCTTCAGAGACGTTTGTGCCTTCTGCGGCCGGCTGGCGTGTTACGATCTGGAGGATGTTTTGCTGCGTTTCTGGGGTCAGCTGAGTGTAATGGCGCACGGCGTTCCGTTGTTGTTTTGCGGCATAGAGCGCGATATCGGCTTGGCGTATCAGATCTTCTGGGCTATGAACTGTTTCGGAGAGAGAGGCAACACCGATGCTGGCCGTAACTCCATCGTTGGAAAAAGTATGCTCAATAATCGCTCTTAGGCGTTCAGCTTGAGCGATGGCCCCGCTTTGATCGGTAAAGGGAAGGATGACAGCAAACTCCTCGCCTCCATAGCGAGCTACCACATCGGTGGAACGTGCGCGAGTTTGGAGCAATGAGCCAAGGGTATTAAGGAGGGCATCGCCCGCAGCATGACCACGCGTATCGTTAACACGTTTAAAATGATCGAGGTCTATAAGCAGGAGTGAGAGAGGTGTTCGGGTATTGCGGGCATGTTGGAAAGCATGGTTTAGGCGATCTCGGAAGGCACGGTAGTTGCGTAGCCCTGTGAGATAGTCGGTCATCGCCATGCCGCCGAGATCGATATTAATCCGTTCGAGTTTTTGTAGGCGCTCATGGAGCCGGCGGTTATGACGATGGAGGCGTGCGACATGGTCGGTAATCAGTTTTTCAGCTTGCTTTCGCTCCGATATGTCGCGTGCAATAGCCTGGAAACCAAGAATACGGTCGTCACGGGTAAAGAGCTGCACACTCTGCCCAATCCATACGACTTTTCCTGGTTGGGTAATGATAGGGAATTCACAGTAAGTTGATGGGGTGCGCGAAGAGACCTGGCGCGCATAGAAAGCGAGTATTTCTGCTCGATAGTCCGGATGGATCAGCTCGGAGAAGTGCACTCGGCGCAGCTCTTCGAGAGAGTAACCAAAAAGTCTCAGGGCGGCAGGGTTAATGTAGGTGATGTAGCCGGAGGGATCGGTGCGGTAGATGAGATCGGCAGCTTGTTCAACGATCTGACGAAAGCGCCGCTCGCTACGACGAAGGGCGCGGATGTCGCTTTCGCGCTCGGTGACATCAAAGATCGTATATTGCAGCAGTGGCTGTCCTTCGCGAACAATCGGGTAGATAAAGACATCGGCATCACGCACTTCGCCCTGCGCGAGGCGGTAACGGGCGCGAAAGAGTGAGGCTGCCTCTCCTGGGGTTGGGAGAGGTGCCCCCTTTTGTGAAAGGAGATCGAGGTCTGCAATATGCCGACCTCGGAGGGCCTCCACACCGTAGCCAAAAAAGCGAACGGCGGCGGGGCTAGCATCAACGATCTGTCCTGTTGCTGGATCCACGGAAAGGCGAATGGTGCCGGCTGCGGCAACCGCTTCGGGGCGTGAGGCTGCGGCGGCGGTTTCTTCTCCCTTTTTTGAGGCGGCTTGGGCTTGCTGAGCTTGACGTAGAAGAGCATTTTCGCGTTTTAACTCCTCGATCTTCTCTTCAAGCCGCAGTAACCGTTCCAAAAGTGTGTTTGGGTCCATTCTTTCGGCGATCTTATCAACAACCATCGAGATTTCCACATCGGCAGCTACTACTACAACAACAGCTTGCTTGTCATTATATCACGTCTGCAGGGTTGAGACAACTGGTGTTTTTACTTGAGTTTTGACGGTAGGAGGTAGGTATTTAACGCTCTTTGGAAATAAGGCGTAGGAGGTAGGCCCCATAGTCGGTGTTTTTGAGGCGATCGGCTTGGCTTTGTACCTGTTCGGCGGAGATGTAGCCGAGTTGGTAGGCTATCTCTTCGAGGCAGGCGATCTTTAAGCCTTGTCGTTCTTCAATAACGCGCACGAAGTTAGAAGCTTCGAGGAGCGCCTCGTGGGTGCCGGTGTCGAGCCAAGCGAATCCGCGGCCCATTAGCTCGGCGTGCAGGCGTCCCATCTGGAGGTAGATATTATTGACATCAGTGATCTCTAGTTCACCTCGCCAGGAGGGCTTTACTTGGGCTGCGATCTCTGTGATCTGTGCATCGTAGAAGTAAAGGCCGACCACTGCGTAGTTGGACTTTGGAGTTTCTGGTTTCTCTTCTATCGAGAGCACATGGCCTTGCTGGTCAAACTCTATAACGCCGTAGCGCTGTGGATCTTTCACCCAATAGCCAAATATCGTTGCGCCTGTGGTTCGAGAGGCGGCTGCTCGTAGCATGGCAGGCAGTCCGTGCCCATAGAAAATATTGTCGCCTAAGATAAGACAGGCGGGGGAGCCATTGAGAAAGCTTTTGCCAATGAGAAAAGCTTGGGCAAGCCCTTCTGGGCGCGGTTGTGGAGCATAGCTTAGTGAGATACCGAACTGACTGCCGTCGCCCAACAGTTTTTGAAAGAGGGGCAGGTGATGAGGTGTAGAGATAAGCAGGATGTCACGAATACCGGCCAACATAAGTGTGGAGAGAGGGTAGTAGATCATGGGTTTATCGTATACTGGCAGCAGCTGCTTCGAGATGGCAAGAGTTGCGGGATACAGGCGTGTTCCCTCGCCTCCCGCCAAAATGATACCTTTCATTGATGAAGCCCTCCGAATGTAGGTTTTAGTAGCGACGTGCTTGTTCCCAGTTCCAGGCCGTCTGTACGATCTCTTCCAGCGTTTGAAACTGAGGATGCCAGCCCAGCTCTTGTTTGGCTTTTGTGGAGCTAGCGATGAGCCGTGGTGGATCTCCGGCGCGGCGAGGGCCATCGAGGGTTTTTATTGGGCGACCGCTGATCGTTTCACAGGTGCGGATGACCTCGCGTACTGAATAGCCTTGTTCGGTACCGAGGTTGTAACAGGCACTCGGCAACCCCCTGCGCAGACGTTCTAGGGCAAGGGCATGGGCTTGTGCCAAATCGAGAATATGAATGTAGTCGCGAATGCAGGTTCCATCTGGAGTGTCGTAGTCGGTGCCGTAGACGGTGATATGTTCACGCTTACCCAGCGCAACTTGGAGGGCTAGGGGAATGAGATGGGTTTCAGGATCATGACTTTCACCAATACGCCCTTGAGGATCGGCGCCGGCCGCATTGAAGTAGCGCAGGGAGACAAAGCGCATGTTATAGGCACGGTCGTAGGAGTGAAGGACACGCTCGACAAAAAGCTTGGATTCACCGTAAGGGTTGATGGGGTTTTGTGGATGGTTTTCATCTATAGGAACATATTGAGGAAGACCATAGGTGGCACATGTGGAAGAGAAAACGAAATAGCGAACACCATGGCGGCGCATAGCTTCGAGTACCTGGAAAGTCGCAAGGGCGTTGTTCTGATAGTACTTGGCCGGTTGCAGCACCGATTCCCCAACATAAGCGTAGGCAGCGAAATGGACGACCGCTTCAATTGGGTAGGTTTGAAAGAGGTGATCGAGCAGCGCTATATCTGCCATATCACCGATGACAAGGGGGACGTTTTTCGGTACAGCCTCCTTGTGTCCATAGACCAGGTTGTCGAGGACGACGATCTGTTCGCCCCGTTCCATCGCGTACAAAACGTAATGACTACCGATGTAGCCGGCACCTCCGGTAACTAGAATCAAAACTTCTTCTCCTTTTGGTTAATCTGTCAGACGATATTTTATTATAGTCCAGATGGCGATGAGTCCATCTTTCCAGCTCACTTTTTTGCCTTCCGTATAGTCACGACCGCTATAGGATATGGGCACTTCATAAATGCGATAGTGTCGTTTGGCGACTTTGGCTGTGACTTCCGGCTCGAAGTCGAAGCGGTTACAGCGAAGAGGAAGTGACTGGATGATCTCTCGTTTAAATACCTTGTAGCAGGCCTCCATGTCCGTGAGATTAAGGTTGGTAAGCATATTGGAGAGCAGCGTGAGGAAGCCATTACCTACGCGGTGCCAGAAATAGAGAACACGATGGGGTCCGCCTCCAAGAAATCGACTTCCGAAAACCACGTCGGCCCTTCCATCTAGGAGAGGTTCAAGGAGGGATGGATATTCGCGGGGGTCGTATTCGAGATCGGCATCCTGAATGATCACGTAGTCCCCTGTAGCGTGAGCGATAGCGGTACGGATAGCAGCGCCTTTACCACGATTACGCTCGTGGTAAATGACAGCCACGTCGTCGAATTGGCCCTCCACATGTGTACGCAATAGCTCCCGTGTGCCGTCTGTGCTGCCGTCGTCTACAATGATGATCTCTTTAGGGATATTAACCGAGCGCACGCGTCGCAAGATCTCTAAAATTGTTTGCTGTTCGTTATATACGGGTATCAGCACGGAAAGGCGATAGGCGGGTTTCGCCAACTGGGCTCCTCCTTAAAGCATGCGAAGGACTTCTTTGAGATAAGCGGCGCTAGGGAGCTTTGAACACTTTGGTAGCATTATACCCATTCCTTAGGTAAACCTAGAGAGTTCGTCGGCTAAGCAAGGCTATTCCTTGGGAAATTTAGGTAGAATCTATGGGGTCAGCAAGAGGAACCTCTGTTGACAGCGCGTCGTAGAAAAGACTATAATGTTTATAATACAGACCAAGTAAGTCAACATTTATCATGCTGGCGAACCTGGTCCATTCCTAGCTCAGCTTGCCGCTGAGTAAGAGAACCGTATTAAAGTACAGAGATTTCGAGGAGGTGATTTCGATGAGTGAGGAAGTGGTAACACAGCGTTCGCTCCCACGGCTCAACGAGCCAGCGCCGGATTTTACGGCGGAGAGCACACAAGGCCCGATTACGCTTTCCAGTTTTCGTGGCAAGTGGGTGGTTCTTTTTTCCCATCCGGCAGATTTCACTCCCGTGTGTACCACGGAGCTTGTCGAGTTTGCGCGCCGTTACGAGGAGTTCAAGGAAATTAACACCCAGCTCATCGGTTTGAGCGTAGACAGCGTCTATGCTCATCTAGCTTGGGTGCGCAACATGGAGGAGAACTTTGGGGTCAAGATACCCTATCCAATGATAGCGGATTTGAACACCAACGTAGCGCAGCTCTACGGGATGATCCATCCTGGTGCTAGCTCCACGGCCACAGTAAGAGCGGTGTTTGTGATTGATGACAAAGGCATTCTGCGCGCGATGATCTACTATCCTCTCACCACCGGACGCAATGTAGACGAGATCTTGCGATTGGTGAAGGCGCTGCAGACAACTGATGCCTACAAGGTATCTACCCCAGTTAACTGGAAGCCTGGGGATGAGGTGATCGTCCCCGCGCCTACCACACTGGAAGGTGTGGAGAAGCGGCTTAGCCAAGAGGAGGGTGTAGAGGTTAAAGACTGGTACTTTGCTAAGAAGAAGATTTAGCTTCACCGACGAAGCGTACTAGGAGAGGCAGTATTGCACTGCCTCTCTTTTTATTGCACCGACCGTTAAAGGCGGCTAGGGTGAAGTTTGCGAGTGGGTCTATACGTATTCAAAGGTGACTCTGAAAGGAGAAGATCACCTAGATGATCGAGGGCAATAAAAAAGGCACTGCTGCTTTCACTCCAGAAGATACGCCTACATCTTTTGTCTCCCGACCTGTCTGCACGCTACACACGGGCAGGCTGGGGGAGCTTATACGTGATGCATTTGGCATGCTGCTCAACAACCCGCTCAGATCGGCTCTTACCATCAGCGGCATCGTGATCGGAGTTTTAGTTATTGTAACCCTCATCGCCATCTTACAAGGGGTGCGCGCCGAGATCGCCAAACAGGTGGATGGTCTGGGAGCAAATCTGGCAATGATCGTACCCGGCCAGCTTGATGAGAATGGGCAGCCCAATCCAGCGGCGTTGTTGGGCGTGTCACCGCTTACGGAGAACGACGTAGCCGCTCTGCGGCGTGTACCTGGAGTGATGCGTGTCTCCCCGGTCTATTTTGTAAGCGGAACCGTAAAAGGTCCAAACGGAGTTGTGGCCTCAGCATTTGTGGTAGCCACGAATGAGGCTGGCGTTCAGATGAATCGCACGCCCTTAGTGGCGGGTCACTATTTTTCGGATGATGCGGGCTACGTATGTATTTTGGGGGCTAAGCCGAATGCGTCGCTTTTCGGAAAGCGTTCAGCGGTTGGTCAGCAAGTTTTTATTGCAGGGCATCGCTGGAAAGTTGTAGGAGTTTTAGGAAAGCCTCCTGGCAGCGATATGCCCGGAGGGCCTGTGCCGGGTTTCGATACCCTTGTCTATTTACCTGCGAACTTAGTACGGCGCGTGATACCCCACGTACAAGTCAATCGAATTGTATTGCAGACCGATTACAGGCATCCCCCAGATAAGTTGATCCATGCCATCGAAAGCACGCTGTTGGTGAATCATCACGGGGTGGAAGATTTTGGGCTTATCACGCAGCGTACGGGGCTTAAGATCGTTTACAAGCTGATCAACATGGCACAAGCTTTGCTTGGGCTGATCGCGACGATCTCCCTATTTGTGGCAGGGATAGGAATTATGAACATTATGTTGGTGACCGTAACGGAGCGGACGCGCGAGATCGGTATTCGCAAGACGGTAGGGGCACGCCGCAGCGACATATTTGTGCAGTTTTTAACGGAGGCCGTCGTTTTATCTTTGGTAGGAGGATGGATAGGATTGGTTTTATCATGGGGAATTTGCGATATAGTCGGTCACTTTTCCGTGCTTCATCCCCTCATTTCACCGACTCTCGTTTTGTTAGCTCTGTTCGTTTGCACGCTCATTGGTGTGCTTTTTGGGGTCGCTCCGGCCATTCGGGCAGCTCGGCTCGACCCCATCGAGGCACTACGACATGAGTAGGATTCCTATCCGCTCTTCAAAATCTTGACCCATACGTTCCGATGGGTGAGAGGTTTTTCAGCCTAGATATAGATTTTATAGGCTTGAAGGTGGTTATAGGCTCCAAAGAGCGCCCAGGAGGCGCCCATAACGTAGTCGCCGAGGATAAGGCCTAGGAAGAAGGGAATGGCGGCTTGATAGGCTTTCATACCACCGGCGCGTACTAGAAAGAACTTTACTAGCCAGGCGATGAAAAAGCAGAACCAGAAGTAGTCCATGGCAAAAGAGACGGCCAGGGCGTAGCCGGCCGGATGGAATGGCCACCAGAGAAAAGCTCCCCGCATGAGACGTAGGAACAGCACCAACAGAAAGCCACCGATAAGGTAGGAGATTTGGCGAATATCCACACGTGCAGGAGTTTGTAGCCACTGTTGAAGGTTATTGTAGCTTTCTCCACCAACCCACACTTTGAAGCCGATGCACTTTGCGGTGGCGCCATTGGTAAAAGTGACGTGGATGTTGGCCCAGCACGCAACTAGGGCTCCCCAAACGAAGGCGATCACGAGAGTGGTGATGATGGCGCTTTGACGAATACGTGCCATTTCACCCATGCGCATGGCTTCCAACTGGTTGGGCATCGGATGACATCGGTAGCCTCGATTAAACCAGTACATGACGGAGAGATCGGTCAGGTTTTGAGCGCCCAACGTTTGGCTTCCGAAGAGCGTAACTAGGATAAGGCGTGGGTTCACAAAGTAGATTTCGTGTGGGGTTCCTAGTTCTGCGCGGGCTCGGGTGATGGTAATGGCAAGCAGAAAATAGAGACCGAAAAAGAGAATGGCGACCCATGGAGACAGGTTGATGCGCCAGCTATAGATAGCGAGAATCAACGTGCCAATCGCTAAACCGAAGAAAGCCCCTCTGTAGTGGCGAACCATTTCTGGCTCTTCGAGCGGGTTGAGCGGCTCACGCTGAAAAGCCACGCGCCAGGCATGGCGAAACTGCCCACGCAAGGCCCAAACGACCGTCAGCCCCCAAGCGATCCAAGCGCCGCTCGCCTGTTGAGGGAAGTAGGGAAAACCACCGCTGCCAGGGCCATCGAGGCCAGTTATAGCACCGAATACTTGGAAAAGCTTACGTGCAACGAAGAAGAACCAGCAGGAGAAGGAGAGATCCAGAGGGACGAAGTAGGCTAAGCCGATGGCGAACGGGTACATAGAGATGTTTGTGTCGCGAATGGCGTTCCAAGGTCGGCTGGTGAAGTATTGGCCAATGTTATAAAGTTTCAATATAGGGATAAAGGGCCAGGAGGGATAAAGGTTATGCATGCCGTTGATGAGATCTAAAATGGCTGCAAGGAGAAAGCCCGCCCACATAGCGCGACTGGCTAGCAGATCGGAAGCAGCAGTTTGGGGATGAGAGGTAAGAGCAACGGGCAACTCTACGATGGGAAAAGCAAGGCGTTCGTGGCCACTCCAGCGGGTACGAATAAGCACATTCAGACAGAGGCAGATGCCGATGAGCGTACCGATAAAGAGGAGCCACCAGAACAGAGGCGCAATAAAGGGCACCCAGTAGTGTGGATCGTAGGGGGAAACATCACCACGGTAGAAGCCTTTTAATGCCACCGGATCGCGCACAAGCCAAAAGTTGGGAAGCAGAGGAAAAAAGAGAGTCTTCCAATGGTTTTCTGGAGTGGCAAAATAGGAAGCGTGACCGATGGAGCCAAAGAGGTTTTGAAGCATATCGTGTGCTGCCATAACGGTGCCCACAACAAGAATGATATAGACGAGGAGCAGCTCCTGTTGCGAGAGCGCCCAACTCGGTTTAAGCGATTTTAAGCCACGATTGAGAAGAACGAGCCAAAAAAGGAAGAAGATAGGCATGATGAACAACGGTAGGCAGGTGCCGTCCAGGGAGTACCAACGGACTTCAATAACGGTAGTCCAAAACGTTGCAGGAATGGTAAGCAAGAGACCTAAGAGGACGGCACGTAAAGAAAACCCCCTTGCAGGAGTAACAGCCTTTGAATTGAACGCCTCAGAAGGATCGGCTGTCGAATACGACTGGGGTACTCTTTCTGTAGTCATGGCGTTACATACCGTTTGTAAGGAGTTTACTAGGTGTTGTGTCCATCGGCCATCGAAATCGTTTGGGGGAGAGTGAATAAGTATAGAAGCAGTATACCAAAACTTTGCTAGAATCTATGCGATTTCTGTCTATTAAACGGAAGGAGAAGAGCGTTTGATTCGCATTAAAATTTGCGGCATTACAAATAAGGAAGATGCATGGGTTGCTGCTGAGGCGGGCGCCGATGCTCTCGGTTTTATCTTTGTGCCGAACACTCCTCGCTATATAGGCGATCGAAGCGATCTAGAGGATCTATTGGAGAATCTTCCACCATTTGTGACACGGGTAGGAGTTTGTCGCAACCTATCGGATGCGTCGCGTTTACGTGGCGTTCCGCTAGATGCGATTCAGCTTTACGAGCCGCCGCGTATGGAGGAGCGGGCGCTGCTTTCGGTGGTGTTGCAGGGCCGAGGGCTCATATTAGCCTGTCGAATGCGCAGTGTAGAGGATGCTTTGGAAATAGGAAGTCGTTTGGAAGGTTTAGCGATTTCTGGTGTACTGTTTGATGCCTATGACGAGAAGCGGTTAGGAGGAGGTGGAGTGGTTTTTGATTGGAATTTAGCGTGTCTTGCCAAGAGCCGGGTTTCAGTGCCTGTGATATTAGCCGGGGGATTAACTCCGGAGAATGTGGAGGCTGCGATTCGGCAGGTAGGCCCTTGGGGTGTGGATGTATCGAGTGGGGTTGAGGTTGCGCCTGGAAAGAAAGACCCCCAAAAAGTCCGGCAATTTGTGGTCAACGCACGCCGTGCAGACATTTGTAAAGCAAGCGGGTAAAATAAAAACGCCTCCACGCGCAAAGTTAGCGGGAGGCGTATAGCCGGATCTTTGGCGTTTTAGGTGCCAAGGTACTCCTCTAATGCACGCAAGCGTGCGGCGGATTTCAGTTTTTTTATAGCTAGTATCTCTATTTGGCGCACACGCTCCCGCGAAAGATGGAGAGTTTCTCCTATCTTTTGGAGCATCTGTTCGCAGTTTCCCTCAAAGCCAAGCCGAAGGCGCATGACCTCGGCTTCCCGTGGGGTGAGAACGGAGAAGAGACTCTCTATCTGTTGACGCCGCTCCTCTTCGATCACAACCTCTTGGGGGTCTACGGTATCCTGGTCGTTAAGGAGCGTAAGAAGCGGTGTGCTCTCATCTTCACCGACCAGAGTATCGAGCGACAGTGGCTCTTGCGCCGTTTGCAGCAGGAGGCGAACCTTAGCCACCGGCATTCCTAAGCGTTCAGCGAGTTGTTCGGCGGTAGGCTCTTCCTGGAGTTCGGTGAGAAGCTGCAGACGGGCTTTTTCTAGGCGCCTTAACGATTCGGCCACGTGGGCAGGCACGCGAATGGCTTTTGCCTTCGTATCTATGGCTCGGCTAATGGCCTGGCGTATCCATGGGGTGGCATAGGTGCTGAGACGACAGCCACGCTGTGGGTCGAAGCGTTCGACTGCTTTCATCAGCCCGATCGCACCTTCTTGGACAATATCCTCAAAGGAGATGAGAGATGTATGATAATGGTGAGCAATACCAACAACCAGTCGCATATTTGCCTCGACGAGCAGGTTGCGTGCCTGTTGATCGCCTTGGCGAGCACGGTTTGCCAACTCGATCTCCTCTTCGGCCGTCAGCAGGCGCCTACGTGTGAGGAAGCGCAAATAGGAAACCCCCTCTTGAGGTACTTCTGCGCTCTCATGAGCCGGTTTCGACGGAGAGTCAATGCAGTTAATAGACTTGCGTGACGATTCTTTTTTTCGCTCATTCATCATCTTGCGAACGCCTTTCGTTCAAATCGGATGGAGGTTCTAGGATGAGCGTGTCTCAAATAGAGGGATGCTCCATAGTGTATCCTCTCTATGCGTACAGCATAGTACATTCTATCGTCATATCGGGGCAGGTAAGAGAACATCCCCAACCTATTTTTTTCCATAGGAGAGTTCACCTCATCGTTAGAAACCTACACCGCTTGCGAAAAACCAGTAAATACTCGTGTTTGACACGAGAAGAGCAAAATACGAGTAGTAAGATTTTTCTGAGTGTTTCCCGTTCTATGGCCGTTGACCGCAATACGAAGCGGAGACGACCCTGGCTGCCCCTCCTTTGGCTTCCGGGTCATGGAAGCACGGCGTTCGCGTTCTGCCGGTCGCATCCGAACCATGTAGCCTCACTTTGCCTCCTCAGGCCATCCCTTCTGCCTAGGGTGCTATCTCTGAGGCAGAACGTTTTGACCAGGCGGCTGGTCGAGGCACGACGTGCAGACGACAAGGAGATAAATCAATGAGAGCGCTTACGAAATCATCTGCTGCACGATCGCTGGATACCTATCTGCAAGACGTCGCGACGCCTCTTACTGCATTAGACGATTTTTTTAGCAAAAATGTTTGCCGATTGGCAGTCAATCGCAACGGAACGTTATGTTTCGGCACGGAGGAGGGTATTTTTTACCAAAATCGGCGCCGCGCCTACTCGGTCATTCCTAAGCTCCTTAGCTTTGGTTTTTTACCGGATAACCGCCTCGTCCTGTTGGGATCTGATCAGCTCGTTATTGAAGGAGAAGAGCCGCTAGTTTTGCCGCAAGGGATACACGTCGTTGGAATGTCTATTTCTCCTGAAGGAGACATCTACATCGCAACCCGTTCAGAGATATGGAGACGGGTGAAGGGAAAGTGGGAGTCTTTTGGAATAGATGTCTCTCTCTGCTCTTTCGCCGTGGGTGCCTACACAACCATCTGGATAGCAGGCAACAAGCGGCTTTATGTATATGAGGGCGGTGTGTTGCAGGATGTAGATGCAGTAGCCCCTCCGCCGGTTCTTCCCGTGCGCTGCATGGATTTAGGAGCTGATGGCGTTTTGTGGATAGGGACACGGCAGGGCGCTGCCTGTTTGCGCGACGGAGTCTGGAGATACTATGCCGGGAGGCGCTGGCTACCGGATAACGAGGTGCTCTCTGTCGCAGCCGACCAGAAGGGAGGAGCGTGGATCATGACACGCAGCGGTGTTGTGCATTTAGAACGACGGCCCATGACGTTGTTACAAAAGGCAGAGCACTACCAACGTCTCACGGAGCAGCGACATGAGCGTAACGGGTATGTGGCCGAATGTTTTTTGACTCGGCCGGGCGACTTAGAGAGCGTGTTACTGCATGCCACGGATAACGATGGCCTATGGACGGGGCTGTATTTGGCGGCGCAAAGTTTTCGCTATGCGGTTACAGGAGAGAAGGAAGCGGCAGAGCGAGCGCGGCGCTCGTTGCGGGCACTTCTTGACCTCGTTTATGTTACAGGCGTTCCCGGTTTTCCTGCTCGTGCGCTCATCCGGCCTGGCGAGCGGGTGTTTCAGTCAGACCCCGGTCCGAATTGGTACCTATCTCCCACTATGCCGGGCACCTTTTTTAAAGGGGATACCTCTTCCGATGAGATTGATGGCCACTACCTCGCTTGGTATCTCTACTACAAACTTGTAGCAAATGAAGAGGAAAAGACAGAGATCGCGGAAGTGTGTCGTGCAGTGACCGATCATATTCTTGATAATGGCTTCACATTAGTTGGTCCTGACGGTAAAGTGACCTCTTGGGGAGTTTGGACACCCGAGAAGATCAATGATGATCCAGATTGGGTAGATGAGCGGGGGCTAAATGCTTTAGAGATTCTATCCCACTTGCGAGTAGCCCTCTATTTGTGTCCGAGTCTGCGCTATGAGGAGGCCTATAGCGAGCTTGTAAGGAAACACCACTACGCGCTCAACACACTCTTACAGAAGGTATTGCCTCCTCTAGGGGTTAATAATCACTCCGACGATGAGCTAGCAGCTTGTGCTTACTATCCGCTTCTTCAACTTGAGTCCGATCCGTCGTTACGTGCGTTGTATCTTTTAAGCTTAGAGCGTACTCAGCGAATACTCCGGCCGCAGCGTTCAGCTTTTCACAACATTCTTTACGCAGCATGTACTGGTAGGAAAGAAGATGTCGGTGCGGCTATTACCTGGTTGGAAGAGAGCCCTCTTGATCTAAGAAACTGGGCGATGAAAAACAGCCACCGGCGCGATGTAAAACTTGCTACAGAACGCGATAGATTTGGTAGGTTACAGTTAGAGGAGGTGCTATCTCCTGCCGAGGTGGGAGTCTATAAGTGGAACGCGAATCCGTTTGTGGCCGACACAGAGGGGGAGGGTGAGGTGGAGTTAGACGGATCGCATTGGTTGTTGCCGTATTGGATGGGGCGTTATCACGGCTTGATCGGCGCTTGACAATCGATATACCATTATTCGTGTGGCGGAGTATCCGTTAGACCATTGGGATGACCGCCGTTCCAGTTGTAGATGTCATCGCCAATACGACCATAGAGCGAGTCGTGCGGACCATCGGCGGGGCCGTAGTGTGCCACGCGAAGCGATTTTGCATGCCCATCGGCCGCAACGACGGCCATTTTGCCAAAGTGTGTGGATGGATAACACACAAGTCCTTGTACCCGGTCGGTTGTATCACCGTAGTCAATGCGCGCGATAGAGTGTGGGGTTGGGGTTCTGTTGGTTCCTCGTCCGGTATGACTCCACATGGGGCCGGCCTCAACCAGCAGGACGGTTTGTTCCGGTAGCTCTAGATTATCGAGCGAGAAGGGGCCTTTGCTAAAGACTCCGAAGAAACGGCGGTTGAGGGCATAGGATGTAGGGATACGGTAGCGATGGGTTGGATCGGTAAGTGGTTTGGGGGCGGCGCTAACGGGATTGGCCGGGTTATCCAGCAGCCCTGGGAGCGAAGAGAGGTAGCCTTGTGCACGTACCGGCCATGTGAGAGGCGGAGCCTCTTTACGGAACTCTACCGGTGGCATGAGGCAGCCATCGTAGTCTTGGGCGTAGAGCTGCAGCGAGTCGGCCAGGCGTCTAAGATTCGACAGGCTTCTTTCTTGAGCGATCTCTGCTTGCTGCCAGTGGAGAAGGGGCAATAGCGCCAACATGAGGCCTAGAAGGATAAGAGCGATGATCGCTAGTGAGAGAGGTGAGGGTGAGGTTGGTTCAGTAGGGCCACTCATAGGCCTCCAACCTTCGCGAGCCGATCTCTATGGGGATGATGATCGCCAGTAGAGAGATAACGAGAAACAGACAGACGCCCGTTGGGATAAGCAAAGTTTTGGCGGGTAGATAGTCTGCAGCGGCAAAGGCGGAAAGGGCGAGCGCGGCGCCGGCGCTAAGAACATAGAGGGTTGCGGCTACAAAACCAAGGATAAGCGCCCAAGGGCTGACCCGCACGGCAGGGTTATCATGAAGAAATCGAGGGAAGATGGCGGAGAAGCCCACACCAATGCCGCAAAGTCCTGCCGATAAGATGAGGACGATTCCCATGAGCAGTATCACTTCCAGGAACTTTCCTCGGAAGAAAAGGCCATCGAGAGTGCCTAGAAACAGGCCGAAACCACCAGAAAGGCTGGTGCTGGTAAGCCATTTAGCAAAAAGATTGCGACGAATCGTGATGGGAGCTGTAAGAACGAGCCAGTAACCGCGTCCCTCCATACCCAGCAGAGACAGGCTAAGGATAGATGTTTGCGTATAGAGGATAATCCCGAGTAGAAGTGCCGCTAGATAGAAGAGGAGGGCGAAAGTGTCTGGGGAGTGATCGTGTAGGGCAAGCACAAAGGGCACCGCGAAAAGAATGGCCGGTACGGCTAACTGGGAGAGGAGCACCGGGTCGCGTAAGATAAGGCGGAGGTCACGTTCAACAAGCCCACCGAGCTGATCTGGCAGCAGCCGTCGGAGTAGGTTTTGGCCTTGGGTGTTAGACACGTGAACTGTGTGCGAACGCTCCATGGAGAGCGTTTCGTCCGAGATGATATGACGACCTATGAGAAGCACTGTCCCGAAGAGCAGGCCGTTGCTAACAAGCAAGACGATTGTAGGCAAGAGGGCACTGCTTAAAGGTTGTTGGCCGCCCAGTGCAATAAGCATCGTGACAAACCAGCCTGAAGGCGCTAAACGGGCGGTAATAGGCACGGTATGCAGAACAACAGGGTAGGGAAGCGAATGAGCATTGGCAAGGAGCGCGAAGATCGGCGAATGAGGTAGCGCTATGGCAATGTCGAGGCAGATGAGGGCCCCCATGAGCACATTCAGGAGACTGATGGAGGCACGTATGCGCGCAAGACCCACGATGCGGAGCAGAATGATGAGCCCCAAGGCCACCAGCAACGCGGGTAGGAGTAGAAAAAGGAAAGTAAGTGGCATAAGTAGCATCCAGGCAATGGGGGATAGGGAGAGAGCGAGGCCTGATGCAAGAACAGCCGGTACGCCTAGGGCAGAGAACTGTAGGGAGTTGATGATGGTGGCCTCAATAAGGCGGGCTGTAAGGATAGCCCAAGAGGGAAGTGGGGTTGAAAAAAGGAGGGTATAGTCCTCGGCAAGCAGGAGAGTCGAGGCCACAAAGGGGACGGAGCCGGCCAGCAGCAGCAAAAAGAGGTAATAATAGAGCAGGAAGAGACTTTCTCGTAGGACGCCAAGTTTCTGAGCTGCGACTAAAGCCCAGAGAAAGAAGACACAGGTGAAGCCGAAAGTAGCCAGACCGGCGACGAGAACGGCCATCGCTCCAACCGGTTGGTTGTGTAGAGAGGTTCTACAGCTGTTTTTGAGCGTCAGCAGGTGTAGGCGCAACAGAAAAAAAAGCATTCCGTTTCCACTGTATCTCTGAGAATGACCGCTTCCATTTTAGCACAAGTCGGCGCGTTCGCCATTCGTCCTCCAACCTTTGAGCGTCCGCAGCCTGCACCGAGCCTCATTTTAGGTAGACATGCCTTCTTCCGGTTCCTTGTGCCAACACGTGTGAGAAGAAAGGCGACAGCCTTTTTCACTGGAAGCCCTAAACCGAGTATGATCGGAAGTTATCATCACGGGCTGCTGGTATAATTACAGAGAGATAAGCCGGGTTACCAATGACTCTGTAGGTTTCGGCGATTTTGCCGATACTTTAGAAAGCGCTGAAGCAGAGCAGGGTGGTGCGTTTGTGGCCTCATGATATGTGCGGAAGGGGAGAGGAGCGTAGACCAGGGTGACGGAGGTCGGTGCCGCACGGGCATCTGCAACAGAATGGCGTAGCATCTGTCTAAAAAAACGGAAGGGATGGTTTCGCCAAGCGTATACGATCCTGAGGAAAGACATAAAGGCCGAGTTGCGCACGCGGGTTGCTCTCTGTGCCGTAGGTCTCTTTACCTTTGCTGCGCTGCTATTGTTGGCGTTGGCTACGGAAAGTCTAAGACAAGAGTTCGTTGTCGATCCACGTGGCGTAATGCGACCGGCCTGGAACGCGCCGGCGAAGATGGGAATGCTGTGGGTGCTGCTCTGTTTTGCAGCGTTCTCCGGTTTGTCTCATGCCTTTGTACATGAGGAGGAGACCGGTACCGCGCTGACGTTGCGGCTTTATGCAACCCCAGAGGCTGTTTACGCCGGGAAGCTGCTTTTTAATCTACTACTGCTGTGCGGCGTCGCGCTCGTTGTGACACCAATCTATATGGCGATTACCGGTTTGCCGATGGGCGAACCCATCGCCTTTCTGGTGCTCATGCTGAGCGGTTGTTTAGGTTTGGCCAGCACGGCCACCATTATCGCCGCTCTCACGGCCAAAGCGCGAGGCAGTGGAGCGCTCTATGGAGCGGTAGGGCTGCCGATGCTGGTGGTATTTCTGCTGCTTTTGCTAAACGCTGCGGGGACACTTTATATACAAGGGGCGCCGACGATACTGCACGTAAAGAATATTGGGGGAGCGCTAAGTTTCGGTGTGCTGATCGTGGCGGTTTCGGCGCTCCTTTTTAACTATATCTGGGAAGATTAGGGATGACCGCTATACATAAAGAGCTGAGTGAGGCCCAAGTTCGGTCTGAACGACGTTCAGGTACACTGTCGGGCGCTTGGTGGAAGATCGGCACGGGTCTTTTGATGACCTATGTCATAGTAGGAGCCTTCTTTATTGCGAAAGGCGCCGTAGGGTTTGGAAAACAAGGCGATCCGGCTCGAATCGTCTTCTTCCACGTACCCTGTGCCGTTTTATCTTCTATCGCCTATTTTGTGGGGGTTGTCTATGCGGTTCTCTGTTTATCGGCCGTTCGGCGAGGAGAGCGAAGCAAAGCTACTCTGAACGATATAAAATCGGCAACGGCGATGGAGCTTGGGTTTCTCTTTTGTCTATTGGCTACAATTACCGGCTCCCTATTTGCTGGTGTGCAATGGGGCAGCTTTTGGAACTGGGACCCTCGTGAGACCTCGATTGTGATCATGCTGCTGCTTTATGCCTCTTATCTCGTGCTACGGGGTGCCCTAGCGGAGCGTTTAGACCGGAGAATGCGGCTTAGTAGCGTGTACGCTCTCGTGGCTCTAGTGCCGGCTCAATATCTTATTTGGGCTGTGCCGCGCTTGGTGCAGACAATGCACCCAACCACTACGCTCTCCGATCCGTCCAACACAAGTCTGAGCTACAAATTGGTGCTCTATCCGTCCTTTCTTGCGTTTACCCTGCTGTTTGTATGGCTTTTTCAGCTTCGCGTACGACAGGCACAGCTAAGCCTTCGACCAGGCACGCAGAAGGCTATGGAGCAGCAGGCTGCTGAAAAAATTAAGGAATAGGAGTATGTATTCTATGAGTCACTCAGCCGTTCTCTTTTTCGTGATGCTTGTGCCGCTGATTGTGTGGTTAGGCCTCTTCTGTTACCTCTTCATTATAGATCGTGCCATTCGGCGCATGGAAATTCGTATAGAGGAGAAGGAGGTTCTATAGCGTCCATGCAGGGTCTAGCGGAAGAGTTAGGTACTTTACCTGCGAAGCGTGGGGCGGGCGGGTTTAAGCTCGGACCGATCATCGCGGGGTTGATCATCAGTATCGCCATCGGTTTCACGCTTTGGGCGTTTACCAGTTCGATGACGCCCTATGTAGACATCGCCACCGCCCTGCGGAGTACTGGCCCAGTGCAGGTGCGTGGCAAGATTCTACACCAGACCGTGCGTTGGGATCCTCAAATGAAAGCGCTTACCTTCATTTTGCAGGACCCCCATAATCAGACCATTGAGGTGGTCTATAAGGGGGCGAAGCCAGAGAGCTTTGATACGGCGCCAGAAACCGCGGTCACAGGTACGGTACAGCACCTGTCAAACGGTCAGACGGTTTTCGTTTCTACGAGCATGGTGGTAAAATGTCCCTCGAAGTACGATGACACTCGAAAGCCCTTGCCCTATAGCAAGGGAGGGATATCTTAATGACACCGGGAACCATTGGCAGCACGGCCGTTTTTGTGGGGTTGGTTGCGTCTATTTTAGTTATTATCGCCTATGTCTTAGCGCTTTGGCGACCTTCTGGCGAAGCCCTGTGGCGTTCTATTGCCCGAGCTTGCTATGCGTTGACTTCGGTAAGTGTGCTCACCGCCTTTGGTGCGTTAGCTTACATCGTCTATCATCGCCTCTATCAGTACGATTATGCGGTGCAGCATACAGGCAACGATCTGCATAACCACTGGTTTCGTTTGGCTGCAACCTGGTCGGGCCAGGAGGGTAGTTTCCTCTTATGGGCTTGTTGGACGGCCCTTATCGGCTGCGTCGTGATGTTACGGGCGCGACGCTATGAGGCTCGCGTAATGCCAATCTATACTTCCGTCATCGCCTTCCTCTGCGCTATTCTCATAAAGCAGTCACCCTATACTCTGTTCCTCAAGGCACATCCGGGCCTACCAGGCGTTCCTTCGGATGGATTTGGGTTAACACCCTCGCTTCAGAACTATTGGATGACCCTCCATCCTCCCACCATTTTCTTTGGTTTTGCCTCATTAGCGGTGCCCTTTAGCTATGCAGCTGCCGCCCTTATTTGGCGGGATTATGAGGGGTGGGCTCCCCGTGTATTTCCTTATGCGTTGTTGTCGAGTGCAGTGTTGGGACTTGGGCTTTTTATGGGAGGCTATTGGGCCTATGAGACGCTAGGGTGGCACGGCTTTTGGGCATGGGACCCTGTAGAGAACGCCTCTTTCTTTCCCTGGTTAGCGGTGACGGCGTTAGCACACGGATTGCTGGCCCAGCGCACGCGTCGGACAATGGTGCGCACGAACTTGTTTTTCGGGCTTCTCGCGTTTTGGCTTTTTTTGGTGGGTACCTTTTTGACACGATCCGGAGCGCTGGCTTCGAAAATGCCTAATGGACAGCTGCTGTCGGTTCATGCCTTTGATAACATTGGTAAAAGCGGCCTAGTGCTGATGGTTACTATGTTGCTGTTTTATGGCATTGGTGGCCTAGCGTTATGGTTATGGCGCCTAAGGACAATGCCGAAGCGGCCCTCTATGGGGGATTCGCTTCTGTCTCGTGACTTCGCTCTCATGCTCTCCGTTTTGCTGATGGGTATCGCCTGTGCAATTGTGACGCTTGGCTCGACAACACCTCTCTTCCTCAGTTGGTTGCATCGTCCACCAAGTGCACCTGCACCGGTGTTTTATAATAAGGCGATGTTCCCTATCGTGCTAATCACCGCCTTCGTGATTGCCTGCGTTCCTTGGTTGGCATGGCGAAGAACCGACCCTGAGAAGTTTAAGCAGAAGCTCCTTATTCCTTGGCTTATCATGATCGCGTTCGGGTTTGGACTGTTCTTCTGGGTACTAAGCTCTCAACGTGCGATAGCTGCTGTGAGCGATCCGCAGGTATTGAAGGATACACTGCATCAATGGATGGGGCCGGGGGGCCAGCGGGTTTTGGTTATTTCTATGGCCTCATTGGGCTTTTTGGCTGCTTTATCGAACGCGATGCTAGCCTATCGGGTATTTCGCAAGAAGCCTTTATCGGCCGGGGCCTGGATCGCTCATGTGGGGGTTGGTGTGCTGATTATCGGTGTTATTCTCTCGAATACCTTTGAGCGAACCGCCCTAGTCACTCTAAAGGAGGGGCAAGGACCCGTTAAGGTTTTTGGCTATACCATCTCCTTTGAAGGGATGACCGGCAAGCCGTTACCAGAGCGTCCGCTCGATCCGGAGTACGACCCAGAAAATCGGGTGATGTTGCGCATTACTCCGCCTGGTGGAGATAGGATTGATGCTTCGGGCAACAGTCAAACGTTTTTGATGGAGCCTCGGTGGTTCGTGCCGCGCCCCTCGGTGGAGGAGGAGGCACAAGGCAACCCAGATACCATGATATGGCCTTCCATCAAGAAGTATGTGGGACATGATCTGTACATAGCACTGGCCAGTCAGCCAGGTGTGGAACTGCCCTATGTTACCATGCGACCGCGGTCGGTGACGCAGTTAGGCCCCTATCGCATCTACTACTATAAAGCTGTAACACGACCCCTGCAATACATGGGAGCCATCATCGGCATCACCGATCCCGAACAACCCTTTAATACACCTGACCATATTGTTGCAGCCGAGCCAGGCATTGAGTTCGTGCACGGCCCGGACGGTTCCCTCATGCGCACCCCACAAGGGATGCCCATGTTAGTAAAGACCGGTGAAGCTCTCCCGCAGATTACCGACTCGCAGGGAAGACCTGGGGTAGCTATTTTGGATAGCCTAAAGGTTGGAAGCGACGAGGCACGTATAGCGTTTAGCTTGCCCGATCTGCCTGCCATGTGGACGATTCCGCTTTCGGTTACCTATAAGCCCGGAATCAACTTAGTGTGGACGGGTGTACTTTTGGCCGTAGCCGGAATTCTTTTAGCCATGGTGCGGCGTGCTCGCGAGGCTCAAGAGGTTGAGGAGACCGGTTTCCTCTTACCGGCCGATCCTGATGATGAGGAGGGGATCGATAGGGAAAAACCTGCCCGAACTCCACCGACACAACAAGGTAAACCCTCCCGCCCTGAGCCGGTACGTGCTGCCATTCGGAGGGCAAGCCGTCCCTAACAAACGGTTTTGAGTTATTTCGTTCTCCTCTGTTAGTAGGCAGACCCGGTAGCTAGGGTCTGCCTTTTACCGTTTCACCAAAAAATGTAGCTACCGTGCGGAACTACGCGGTGAACAACGACGGATGATGTGCCTTCCGATGCTCTATTCAACGCCGGTTATGCTAAAAAGCAGGGGCCCCGCGAACGGGTTATCGGCACGAAAAGTAAGGGAGCGGATGTCTTTGCGCGGATAGGGGTTGTGCCAGCGAAAGAGGCGAAGTGCCACGGTACGTGCCCCGATGCTGTAGGGAATGGTAGAGACAAAATAGGAGCGTGAGTGCGTGAGATCGCTTAGCGCCGCTGTCTCATATCCCGAGCGAAGAGGGATGGTGATCTTAGTACCATCGGTATAGGTGACGATCAGAGAGGCTGCCACTTTTCCTGGCCCAATGTCGCAGGTGAGGGCGCTGAGAAGGGCAATAGTACGTGCAGGTCGGTCTATGGGAATGTTAAGACTTGTTGGGGGGGAGTTATCGGGGCCTGCAGTGTAAAGTCCGCGTAACAGAATACCGCGGCCATCGTTGGCATAGAGGATACCCGTCGTCGCGTCGTTCACTTCTGGAGTGGGCGTTTGCGATGGGGTAAGGACCGTCTGCCAAGGTAGGCCATTGTCTGCTTGTGCTAATTGAATGTTAGCCGAGTCTGAAAGTGAAACAAGCCACCCTGGACGCGATACTCCGGGAGGCGGTAGATCGCCGTAGAGCCGTGTAAAAAGCTCGGAAGGCGAGTAGGGCAGGGTATCCGCATTAGGGGACTGGCCTAGAGAGAGAGGCTTTAGATTTGAGCCGCTCCAAGCATATTCGGCGGCCAAAACGAAGGCGCTGAACTGTGGGAAATCTTCAGAGAGAAGGCTTTCATTGCTGTTATAGCCTGCCCAAGTCGTTTGGAGCGTGCCTAAGGAGCGGTTTTGTATGACCTGTTGAGCCCAGCCACGGATATTCTCCGGCTCGTACCATGCGCTGCCGATGGTCTGAAAACCATCCTTTTGAAAGAGATCAAGACCATTTCGCTGCTCACTACCGGGGGCATAGCGCCAATCACAGATAATGATGTCCTTTGGTAAGGCAGCACGCATCGCCTGAGCATCGGCTATTGTGGGAGCGTTGGCTGCAGATAGTGAGGGGTTTTGTGGTGTTGGCTTTCCCTCTAGTGGATTGAGCAGCATATCCGACCAGATCATAGTACGGATGTCACGCTTAGCGAGCCAGTCGTGCAAGCGTTTCGTGTCGGTTACAAAAAGTTTGACGAGTCCCTCCTGTTGATTTTCAGGTCGAGCCGGATACTTCCCAAAAAGGGTGACCTCGTCATGCCCGATATGGAAGAGATGAGGATGAAATAGAGAGATCGCCTCATTGAAAATATCAAAAACGATTTGGTAAGTACGTGGGTCATTTACGTTATAGGCATAAGGAGTGGTGACGTCTTCTGCAAGCTCTTTATGTTGGTTATTCACGAAGAGCCATTGGGCATGGCCTAGCGTTTCGATGAGCGGAATGGGTTCCATAAAGTGATCACGACAGAAAGCGATCTCTTTGGCAAGATCGTGAGGTGCCATTGCAAAGGGAACATGGAGCTCAGGATGCGATTTCCATGCCGTGTATTCACACTCGATTACCATTCTATTAAGCTTAAGGCGTGAGAGAACACGTTCGATGAGCTTTTCATGGAAAGGAAGCGCCTGCTTTCCCACAAAGAGATGGGCACCGCGAAAGGCGAGCGTAGGCCAATCTGAAATGGAGACTTGAGGTAGCATCGGTTGTCCAGCTTTATCTCGTTGTAGAAGTTGACGAAGGGTTTGCAGGCCGTAGAAGGCACCTGCTGCGTCTCTGCCGACAACCATAACAGCGGTTGGAGTTACCTCCAGTGCGTAGCTTTCGGGGACGACAGGAGGCACGGGCGCTTGCACGGGCAAAGGCCTATCCGCTATGGCCACAAGAAGCCCTTGGTTTTCCCAAGCGCCATGGGCGGTTACAAATTGAACGCCCTCCAATGCCCATTCACGTGCTAGCTCTATAAGGGCTTTGTTAACGCGCTGACCCTGCTGGTTATGCGGCAGATAGAGGTAGATCGGTAGCTTTTTAGGGAGTAGATAGTCGGTCTGTGAGAATTCCACCTGCTTGGGCTGGGGTACGAGGACGGGGTGCCCTTGCGCATCGGTGAGCGGTGGTGGGCCTACTTGGGCTTGTTGTGTATCGAGCCGCTTTGCAGGGAGCGTTTCGCCTCTCGCGACGGTCTGTAGAGACGGCAGAGTTGGAGAAGGAACGACTTTCAACGATAGCGTTTCGTTAAATGTCTCTCCTGGGGACAGTGTGCTCCCGGCAAGCCCACACCAGAAAAACGGCTCTCCTTCAAGGTAGGGGTCGGAGCGAGCATCAAAGCAGACCCCCTGATCTCCTTGAAAGGCTACATCTATCTCTCCGATGGCGGTGTGTTGGAAAGTAGTGTTAAGAAAGGGAATTTCGGCAGCGCGCCAGGGAACCGGAAAGTAAGAGATGGGCTGCTGGTTTTGCTGACCATCACGGGTAACCCATTTTTGGGTAGAACCGACCAGCAAGTAGGCCCAAATTCGAAGCGGATTCCACTCTATAAGCGCTGGAGTTGTATCTTGCCAGTTGGCTTGGAGGGTAGCGCGAATCGTCCCGTTTGGCGAAACCGTGATCTGTTGTACACCGGTGAAATGGCGACTGGCCTCATCGTAATGAAAGTCGGCACGATAGGTAAGACCGCCATCAGGCTGAGTGATTACGGAAACATCCGGAGGATGAGCCCCAGAGCTAAAGTAGCCTTGTGCATAGTTTGGAGCAAAAAGTTGTAGTTGACCACCACGGGCAAACGGAATGCCTTGGTAGTCTAAAGAAAGCGCCCCGTTTTCCATCCAAGCTTTCCACGGTCCAATAGAGGTAGGTGTTTCAGGATGAGGTGTAGAGGCTTGTGCCATGGCTGCAATGCTAGAGAAGAGCGAGAGGGCTAAAACCGCAAGAACAGACGTCACAGAACGTATCATACATTTTAATTAAAGAAAGCCCACGAAAAATCCTGCATGCTGTCTCGAACGAAAAATGGAAGCCCCTATCAAGGGGCTCTTATCTGTCGTTTTGATAGGGCAGCAGGTCTTCTTGACAGAGGAAGTGCAAAAATGCTACATTCCCAAATCCTAGCAACTCTGCCGGTTTTGGAGGAATAACTCTGTGAAGCGTATTGCAGCTATTATAGCACTTATCATCGGATGTTCATTCACGCTCCTACGAGCTTCTGCACAAACCTCCCCGCCTTCCAACAGCACGGCGTTAGAGTTGGCTGAGCCCGAGCGTCCTAATCGAGTTGTTGGCTATACAGGGTGGGACGATCAGTATCTCTACATTGGGGTCGTAGTCAATAAAGCGACGCTTCAAGGCACAAACTCGGCCCCTTTTAGCGATCCCCTCAAAGACGATGCGATCCTTGTGCTCATCCAAACAGATGATGACCACACGATTACCAAGCCGAATGCCAAGACTGTAATGGTGGCCGCAAGTGCCGTTGGTGGACTGCAGCTGTATCGCGGCCCTGATTTCAAGCCGTTATTTAACGGGATGGAGGATATCAACGATCGCCTCAAGCAGATACAGGAGAGCAAGGAAGATGAGAAGCAGCGCGAGGCCGCGCGCATTGCCTTGCTTTCGCAGATCATCAAATATGCTGTAGCACCTCACGGGGCACAGCGTATTACAGGAACCTATGTGCCGGGCTACACGCTAGAAGCAGCGATTCCTTGGGTAGATTTAGGAGTGAAACCATCGCCAGGATTGCGTTTGGGATTTACGGTTGCAACACAGTCTACCACGCCGGATAGCCCCAAGTTGCTCTGTTTGTCGCCTCGGATTACCAGCCGGGCAGACCTTTACAACCCTTCTTTGTGGGGGCAGCTTGTGTTGAGCGAGGCTGCAGAACCTGCACATATTGATACCCTTATTTGCCCACGTTTTGCAGCCGCCAAGCCGGTTATTGATGGCACTGTTAGCCCAGGAGAGTGGAATGCCGAATCGGCCTTTGTGTTCGGTGGAGAGACAAGTGCTGGCTTAGTAGTCCTCAACACACAACAGGCTCGTGAGCATCCACCGTTTCAGCCGCAAGCTCCCCGACCGATTATTCCAGTAACTTCTTATCCTAGCCGGCAGGTTGTTCCGCATAAGCCTCAGCCTGTTACACCTGCACTCATGGCCCTCTATTACTATAACTATCAAGCCGATCCAAGAAAAGAGGCGCCTCCTATGGGGGTGGTGGGTAATGATGGAAGTACTGCATTAGCTCATCATCCGCTAGATGGCTCAGGCCCTTGGTTTTCTTATGATTGCGCAGACTGGCACTTGCAGCAGATTGTGGCAGCACGTCAAGCGGGCATAGATGTGATTTTGCCGGTGTACCGCTTAACGGCACGAAAGGAATACGCAGATAAAGGGCTAAGTGCGTTGGTGGTGGCTTTGTTAGCTGCAAGGGCCTCACGCCAGGACTATCCTCTTGTTGCCCTCTACCTCGATCTGAAGGACGCTCGTGAACTAACAGAAGAGGCTTTATATAGTGGAATTCGTGACTTTTATCGGCACCTTCCGTCTGAGTTTCGCTTTAGTGTACCGCTAGATGCAGAGAATGGTGGTGGCATTGCCTATCCGATCTTTATCAACCATGAGGATGCTATTTCATCGCCCACACCCTCGCTTTTCGCCGACTTACGTCGGCGGTTTTCTGAGGAGTTTGCAGGAGCCGATCTCCTCTTTATCGGTACGCCCGATTACCGCGGGATGCCGTTGGACGGTTTGTTCGAGTTAGCTCGTGACAAAGGCGTGACTGCGGAGCAGGGAGGGTGGATACGACTTGCGACTTTGTCGCCAGGATATGACCCCACCGTGAGTGACCATAGTGCAGAGGCACTGAAGCGATATGTGTCTCGAAATGACGGCGCGACCTATCGCGATCACTGGAACGCAGCGCTTTCGGCAGACCCGAACTGGATTTTGGTGGATAGCTGGAATGGCTATACTGATGCCACAGAAGTGGCTCCCTCCCTAGAAGACGGTTACATTATGGTGGATATTACCCGCGAGTATGCTCAGAGGTGGATAGGACTGCATCGGACGTCGGCACGTTTCTTTGCGGTCGGGTTGCCACAGCGCGTTGAAGCAGGCTCCACGGTGGACGCCTTGATCCGTGTGGAAAATACCGGCACGGAGGTTTGGGGTGCAAAACAGGCACCGATAGCATTGGCCTATCGGTGGGTAAAAAACGGTACACCCGTTGCTTACGGTGAACCTATTCCGTTGCCCGAATCGGTGGCTCCTGGCCAAAACGTCAGTATTCCTTTGCAAGTACATGTGATTAGCCCCAATGGGGCCCCTCTGACGCCGGGTGCCTATACTCTTGAGATCGGTTTGACCACACTCCAACGCGCCACCGCAGATAGTCCCTTCCTCGATACGAATTTGCCAGGTGGAATGGTTCGTCTGCCGGAACAGGTTGAAAACGCATCCGAGTTGCCATCAATAGCTGCCGAGGTTATCCAATCCGATTTGCGCCCAATAATGGAGAGTGGGAGCGTCTATACGGTTCACGCGCTTCTAAGAAATGATGGGGCAGTGGCGTGGAAGGCCTCGGAAGGGTTTCGTGTAACGCTGCGGCTTTATCGGGTGGAGGAGGCGGTGTCGGGGCACGAAACGGAGATACCCGTTGATATGGCCGATGCTTCCATGACGCTCACTAAAGATGAGGTGCCCGGCAGTGTAATAGCGGTTACCCTACAGTTGCCTTTGATGACGCCGGATGGGAAACCGCTGCCAGTGTGGCATCAGCGTGACAACTGGACCTATCTCGCCCGTTGGGAGATAGCGGATGGCAAAGGGAATGGAGTCTCGATAGATGCAATGCCCATCTGCGTGGTACCCTACGATTTTGGTCCACGTTTTCTATCTACTCAGATTCCAGGCGAACTACCTGCCGCTCATCGGCTGCCGGTGCCGATCTCTTTGATGAACGACGGCCCGCAGATATGGAAGAAGAACCTTGTACGGGTAGGTTATCACTGGTACTACCTCGACGGCACGGAGTATGTATTTAACGATGAGACCACCCCGATCCCCCAGGATATCGCTCCGGGGCAAAAGCTGAACGGTTTCCTTGCATGGGTAACGGCGCCTCCTTATGATGGTCTGTACTATCTTGTTTGGGATTTACAAGTGGGCGATACCTGGTCATCTACAACGTCCTGCACACGCGTAGATGACCGTTTGGTGCAGCTTGTGCGTGTGGTGGACGGCAAGTTGCAGTTTGTGGATCTTTCAACACTCTACAATATTAAGGGTGTCACAAGTGAGATGATGCCTGGCATAGGGAGTTTTGATGATCAGGGGCTGTCGTTTCCTAGAGCGTTAATACCGAACTATGCCGTCAGCGGGCCCATACCCTCTAATATCTGGATGCCTGTAGACCATGGCGGACCAGACTCCAATCGCCGTATAGCCTTTCTATGGGGTAGCCCTAACGCGAAGGGGGAAGACTTTTTGGCCTGTATGGGTCAACGCCTTGAGCTAGGAAAGCAGAGCGGGGTCTATCGGTTTATTCACATTTTGGGCGCTAGCGCGTCGAAATCTCTTCCCACCCAGCTGCGACTGGTATTTGCCATTCCGGGAGGAGGTGATTCGGCCGATCTATGGGCACTGAGCGTGGACCCATGGAACGCTTTGGAGTCCAATTTGCAGAAGGTGGGGTTCTACTGTCGTTGGCACAATGGGCCGAGTGGCCCTCAGCCGGGGGCGGTTGGACTTTATCACTATGTGGTGCCAGTTACCGAGACGAGCAAGTTGGTTGCCATTCAGCTGCCGAACGCGCCTGATTTTCGTATCGCAGCGATCACGTTGGAGAAATAGCACAAGAGCTTCCTAATTTGGATACACCTTTAATTTCTGGCAATGCGTAGAGAGTCGAGAAACTCAACCGTGTGAAGAGGTCGCTCGGCGCGGAAGCGAATGAAACTTCTGAGAGCACGTTCGATGGAAGAGACCACCGTTTTAGGCGGCAAATAGTGGAGCAGCGCCTCTGGAGGGGCCGTTCGCAACGTTTGCAGCGCGATGAGGGTATCGGCGGGTAAAGGGAAGACATCAAGCGAGGTATGTCGGCAACGCGCGCACAGTGCGCCACCAGCCGCAGGGCTAAACCCAAAGGGGGGTTCCTGAAGCGGTTCGCCGCAGTGTGCGCAGTATTCAAGAGCGGGAGCGTAGCCTAAGATCTCCAAAAGGCGAATGTCATAGGCGTAGATGATGGAATCGAGCCACGCGGAGGGTTGTGTGAGGAGGAACAGGGCAGCGCAGGTAAGTTCGAAAACGGCTTCACTGGAAGAGGCATCGTGAGGGTGAGAGAAAGCGTCGAGCAGGTCACAGATGTAGGCAGCACGGGAGAGGCGTTCGATGTCGGTTCGTAGGGCAGGATAAGCATTGACGATCTCACATTGGGTAATGATGTCAAGACTGCGTGCGGTGGCAAGAAGAAGACGGACGTGCGTAAATGGCTCGGTGGCACCAACAAGGCGACTGGTAGTGCGTTGGGAACCTTTTGCAACAGCCGATATTTTCCCGTGTTCTTTCGTAAAGAGGGTGAGAATACGATCGTGCTCACCTAGACTTCGGCGATGAAGCACAAGGGCCTGAGCGGTGTAAGTCGGCATGGTGGTTCCTCATCGGGTAAACGATTTGAGATAGTTCTGCATCGATACGGAGAGATCGCTAAGTGCGAACCGCATAGCATCCCGTAGAACGGTCTGCACGGCCTGTTGATCGGATATGGGAGCCGATACGCGCATTGTGTCTATGACACGGTGGTGCCAAAGAGTCTGCAGATTCTTACCGTCTATAAGATACCCTACGGCTTCAGCGCTGCCTTCAAGTTGAGGGGTAGAAATATCCGTTGTGACGCTCTGCTCTATCCAACTGCGCAGTTCCAGGTCGGTTATCCGAAAGCAGAGGAGGTAGTCTGCTTTCATCTGTTTTTCGACGCTTTGAAGATGCTGAGTATCCGGTGTTTCATCGTGCCAAAGGGAGAGGGGAGTCAAGTGGAGCTCTACCAGAGTTTTTTTAGTTGCATCGGGTGTATAGATTTGCTGAGCTGAGAGAGGCAAGAGGTTTATGGAGAGCAGGTCACTACGATCGGTTGGGAGGTTTTGTGCGCCTACGAGCAGAACGCGACCGGAGGATTTAAAAAGGATGGCATCTGCCATTTGAGGGGCGGGGACAGGTAAGATGGCGAGGTGTACGGAGGGAGGAGCGAACGGCGAGGTCTGTCCTGTTTCTAAGGCATGAAGGCCCATTTGAGCAGCTTGTAGCGCCGCGAGGCGGATAGCATCAGCCTGGGTGAGTTCGTAGTTTGAGTGGAGGAAGACGTGAGCGATCTGTGCGAACCCAACGATAGGAAGCGGGGTGAAGGAGAGCTTGTCCGCAGATGAGACAGAGAGCACATGCAGGGTAGCGTGTAGGATGACGATGCGGAAGCTTCCATCTTGAATCTTCAGGTTATCTACGTGAAGGACAATCGCATAGTTCATATGCAATGCCCTACAAAGCTTACAAATTTGGACAGGATTAACAGGCCAGGTAAGCGGTATACCTAGAGTCCTAGCCTTCTGTTCAACGGTGCTAGCTGTTGGAGTTTCAATAGCGAAGCGTTGTTGGAGGAGCATCTGAAACGCGTCGTTCAGGAGCGTCTGTGCCACCGGCAGCTGCAAGGAGGAAGGCAGTTTATCTAGGGGTACAGCCTTCGGAGAACCGAAGAGAGGAAGATTGCGAATGAGCGTGTCATCTTTGTGGGGCGCGTTTGGAAGGCGAATTCCGATGGACTCTGCGAGGAGCTGTTTTTGATGTTCAAGCTCCTTTTGAATATCCGTTGGTAAGCTATGTGCTATGGGGCTGAGCACCACGATCTGACGGGCCGTAGACAGCACTGAGGAAGGTGGGATAGCTTTTAGGGGCAAGGTTAACAACATTAGCCCGATGAAACCAGCGGCACTTCCGCTTCGCCTATTGACAACTCTACTCCGCATTCGTATACTTTACCTTAACCAAAGGGTACTTAATAGCGAACGAGACGTTTTATCTCGGAACTCGTTTTAAGGATCGTAATAGATGTCTACTGAAGAGAGAGAACTCTATACGGTTGCCCAAGCGGCAGACTATCTTCAACTGACCTGTGCGAGCATTCGATCTTATATACGACAAGGAAAAATAAAAGCCTTTCGTGTGGCTGGAGGACGCAAGATACTTATTCCTCGGGAGGAGCTTCTCGGATTATTGGAACCTGTTGTGTGGAACGCTCGGCTTACGCGATCGGGCAAAGCCATAAAAGATGTCTGAAGAACTAAGAGAGCTTTGGCGCTACCGTTATCTACTCTATATGCTGGTTCGTCGCGAGTTGAAGGTGCGCTATAAAAACTCCGTACTCGGCTTTTTATGGTCTGGTATTCCGCTTTTACTGCAGGTATTTGTCTATACTTTTCTCTTTCGCAACGTGGTCGGAGTGCGCGCCCCCAACTACAGCGCCTATCTTCTAACTGGCATCATTCCGTGGACGTTCTTCTCTACAGCTATTTTGGATGCGAGCCAGTCCCTTTTGATCAACTACCCGATCATTCGGAAGGTCTATTTACCACGTGAGGTTATTCCGCTGGCAAGCGTTTTAAGTAACTTTGTCCATTTTTTATTGAGCTGGGCTCTCTATTTCATCGTTTTTTTAGGAGTTGCTCCGCTCTTTGGTTTAGGGACACCGCTACTTGGAAGCATGGTGTGGTTTCCCTTCATAACGATCATAGAGCTACTGTTGGTGATCGGATGTGCGCTTGTCGTGGCGTCACTGAACGTTTTTTACGAGGACGTCAAGTTCATCGTACAGACCGTGTTCCAACTTGGCTTCTTTCTTTTACCGGTGCTCTATCCAGCCGATCAGATATACTATACGTCGCATCTTATCCGAGCGCATCCATGGCTCTATAAGGTTTACCTTCTCGACCCGATAGCGGCCATTATCACGGCTTACCGGCGTATGCTCTTACAGCCGATAAGCCCTGTAGCGTTCAACGCTTCGTTGAGGGGAGCCAAGCCTTTGCCGTTCGACTGGACGCTCTGGTTTGGGGCATGTCTGCTTTCGTTTCTCATTGCATGGGCAGGATATGCCTATTTCAATCGCCGCAAGTGGCTTTTTGTGGAGCGGCCATGACAGAGACGATCGCGATGAGAGGTCTGGATGAGACCGAAGAGGGAAAGCAGTATGCTGTGGTGGTCTCCCATTTAACGAAAGAGTTTCGGGTTCGTTATCGGACATCGGTTAAGCGGCGATTGATCGGTCTCTTTGGAGGATCGGAGCCGACGTTAAAACGTTTCACGGCCTTAAGCGACGTGTCGTTTTGTGTGCCGCATGGGCAGACCGTAGCGATCATCGGGCGCAACGGTTCGGGGAAATCTACGCTAATGGGGCTTTTAGCACGGGTCTATAAGAAGACATCGGGGGAGATCCGTCTTTATGGGGTAGACGGAGGATCTGCACGGATCGCGCCGCTGCTGGAGTTAGGGGCGGGATTTCATATGGACCTGACTGGAGAGGAGAACATCGAGTTTTACGGAGCTATTTTAGGCATGTCAGCCCGTGAGATGCGCCAGAAGTTCGACCGCATTGTTGAGTTCGCAGAGCTTGGAGATAAAGTTCGGACAGCGGTGCGAAACTGGAACGACGGTGCACGGCTGCGGTTAGGGTTTGCGATTGCAATTCATACCGATCCGGATATTCTATTGATTGACGAGGTGTTAGCGGTTGGGGATGAGGCCTTTCAGGCCAAGTGTTATCGCAAGGTAGAGGAGCTACAACGCCAAGGTAAGACGATACTTTTTGTGTCGCACGATCTTGCAAAGGTGGAGCGGGTGGCTCAGCGGGTCATATGGCTTATGGACGGGCAGATCCACATGGATGGTGAGGTAAAGACGGTTTTAGAGGCCTACCGCCTCTATAGTGCCGAGCAGGCGGGTTCATAGCGGTGAAAGAGAGAATACGTTTATACCTAGGCATTGATGGTGGGGGCACAAAAACGGCGGTGACAATCATCACCGATACAAGGGCCGTTGTTGGTGAGGGAACGGGGGGGCCGGGCAACATCGCGGTTACCGCCGAGCCGGTGTTACGGCGTTCTGTGTTAGAGGGCGTGAGTCAGGCCTGTGCCATAGCCGGTTTAGAAATTGCCGACACTCACTTTGCTGGTGTTTGTGCCGCAATGGCGGGATATTCCGATGAGGAGAGAAGGCAGCGATTTTTTGAGCTATTAAAGGGTCTTGTAAAAGCCGATAGGTATCGTATAGAGCCAGATTATGTGGCGGCCTATTGGGGTGCTACTCTGGGAGAGCCTGGAATCGTTGTGATCGCTGGCACGGGAGCTGTGGCCTATGGGCGGAATGCAGAAGGCGAGAGTTATCGTGAAGATGGGCTTGGATATCTGCTCGGCGATCGGGGGAGTGGATTTAATTTGGGGCTTCATACTTTACGTTATACGTTAGACCGTATGAAAGAGGGGAATGTAGACCGGTTAGCGGCGGCCGTTTTAGAGTTTACGGGGGCACAGTCACAGAGTGGGATCGTGCGATGGTTATACGGCGATTTTGTTCCTGCAAAGGTAGCTGAACTTGCACCTGTTGTGGGCGCGTTGGCGGATGAGGGGGATAGGGCGGCTAGGGATTTAGTGGCCAAGATGGCTCGCTGTTTACGTCATTCGGTACGTCAGGTTAGGCACAAGCTTTGGTTACCGAGAGATGTACCTGTTTACATGCTGGGGGGCTTGTGGAACATTGGGTCATTTTTCCGTTCTGAGTTTATCCAACCTACTTGGCGTGTGGAGGGGGAAGGCGACGATTTATCTGGAGGTCGTTTCCTCATCGGGACCCCGCATGCCGACGCGGCATACGGGGCAGCCTTGTTGGCGTTGGAGGCATCTTTGACCGGTTCTTAAGGAGGGGTTTCTAGCCAGATACCCCAGCTGAAGGCAGGGCGGGTTGCGCCTAACCTTTGAGGCTCTGCCGTCTAAGACAGACGGGGCTGACACAAGAGGCCCTCTGAGGCAGGCAATAGCCTGCAGTCTCGCTTTGATGTTCAACGCAGCGTTCTTGTCAGCGTTGAGTTCAAAGCCACATCCGAGGCGTTTAAAGTGCGCCTGAGATTTGCAGTTGGCCTTAGACAATACCTACCACAGGAACAGGTGATGGACGTAGATTTCAGGGCTTTTGGGCGCCTGCCTCTGCGCCGACACGATGAGCCTGAGGGAAACGATGGGTAAGCAACGCGGAGGGGCTTGTAGGTGGCATGATGCAGCCGTGTCCCATTGCGTTCTCTGTTGTCCCACCTGTAACCGCATACGGTGTTGAAGCAGACCGTGGACTGCGCAGGGTCCCCACAGGGCTACTTTACCAGCGTCGTCGGTGTTCAGTTTCACGCGCAGGGTAAGGTTCACCTTTCGATAGTTTCTGTTCATTGAGGAGAGGATTACCGAAAAAGTAGTATGTGTCAAAGGACAGGAGATTGTGAAGGTGTCTTGACCGCTTCTGTCCTTCTAGGGAGGAGGCAGGGCAATTCCTCCCCCGCCTAAAGGCACGGAGGGGTCTTCTTGCCCTATTTTTATGAAAAAGCGGCGGGTGCAGGAAACCTGCTGATCCGCCGCTCGCAATAGATTTAGCTTCATAGTTTAAGGGTTTGAGCCTATTGGCCCATGACGTATGATATTGGGTGGGAGGGGTGGAGGAACGGCAGGTCCTGAAGGATGTGCTTGAATCCTGGGCTTTGGGCGGGGGATGCTTCGGAATGGATTAAAGAGCACGTAGAACAGGCCTCCTACAATCAGAATGGTCAGTAGGATCAGGAGCGTGGCCGTTTGTGGACTGATCTCTTTTCGCACGGTGTCATCTCCTTAATTATTGGCCCACCAAGGCCCCCAGTAGTCTATATCATAGCCTCCTTGCCCATTGATAGACTGTTCAGAGCCGTAGGGTGTATATTTGGCATGACCGTCTACAAAGACAGTGTTATAGCCTCCGCCTGCTCCGGGTACGGGAACCCCGTTTACCTGTTTAGCGAGAGGATGTCGGGGGTCTATGGCGTTCCAGTCGTTTCCAGGGGAGACGTTAGGATCTATGCTCCATGAGTATGCGTTGAAGAAACTCCAGGCACCGCTACCGATCGAGCGGTAGGTATCTCGGCTATAGCCCCACGCGGGCACCGAGAGTGTATCGCATAGATAGGCTCTTTGTGCAGGTTTGTCTATAGCGTCCATGAGGCGGATACGGAACACGGTGGGATTAGCGCTGAAATCGAAATAGCCAGTTGCACCCCAGGCATTGATACCTACATGGATTGTCCAGTCGGCGTAGACTTCATCTCCACCAAACCATCCCTGCCAGGCTGGGTCATGAGTTGGTTTTGGTAGATCGGGGCACCACCAAATGTCCTGGTTTTTTACATAAGGCTGAGTTAGATCCATCCAACCTGCCCAAAGTCCTTGGGAATCCGTGGTTTCATTAGGACACATCATCCCATCATAGTCTTGCACATACATAATCAGACCCATGGCGAGCTGCTTTTCGTTAGAGAGGCAGGTTGTTTTTCTTGCGGCCTCACGCGCTTGCGCGAAGACCGGGAACAGAATCGCCGCAAGTATCGCAATAATAGCGATAACAACAAGCAATTCTATCAATGTGAAGGCACGTGACGAAGGTTTCATGGAAAGAACTCCTTTCTTTAGGTTTTACTAGCAGGTGGTGCCGTCGATTCGCGCACCACAAGCTGTGATGGAACAACGATGCGAGTTGGTTCTGTTTCTCCTTCTTGATGAAGATAGGGGTTTTGAAGTCTCTCTAAGAGCAAGTTAGCGCCGGCTATGCCCATATCGGCCCAAGAGACATGCAGGGTCGTTAGTGGGGGATGAACAGCAACGGCAAAAGGTTCGTCGTCATAGCCTGTGAGTGAGAGATCATGGGGAATGCGTATGCCCTGCTTCTGGGCCTCTTGCGCCACGAAGGCGGCGATGATATCTGAACCTGCCGCCAAAGCGGTAGGACGTCGGGAGTCTGGTAAGGAAAACCAAAACTTAATGGCATCTGCTACACGTGGTTTCGGTCGCCGAATGGAGATAATAAGCTCCGGATCCGGTTGGATACCCGCTTGAAGTAGGGTGTCTTCGTAAGCTTTTTGACGCACAGAGTAGTGATAAGGGCGATCACCACGCAAGAAGGCGATCTTTGTATGGCCCAACTCTAGGAGGTGCTCAACCGCAGCCTTCATGCCTCCATAGTTATCGTGGACGACACGTGGGAAGGGGCCGATAGGTTCTGCATCTACCACAACCACTGGGTAGCCCTGATGATGAAGCCATTCAAGCCCACGTTCTGGCATGTGACCAAATACCAGGGCTCCATCGAACTTTACGCGATGGCACCACTTGGCGAGTTCGGCTACGGAGAAACCTTTTTTGATATCTCCGCTACCCGGATAAGCCCAGATGAGTCCCCAAAGATCTGAGGCGAGGCGTTGTGCTGCCGCCTGAGAGATCTGCATCTCTGACATCGTATGCGTGGGCTGAGTACCCCAAACTTCCCAACAAGAGATCAGGGCGATGACACGATGACGTATCGCGGGGCAGATTTGTTGGGTTTGCGACGAGAGGCATACCACTGTGCCTGAGGCAACGGAACGGCGTACAAGCCCGCGGCGAGCTAGTTCGGCGAGTGCTCGTTCCGCTGTTTGATAGGAGATGTGGTAGTGGGAGGCAATTTTACGTGCAGACCAGATCGGCTGACCGTCCGTAAGCCGGTTTGAGTTAATGGCCTCTTCGATTTGCTCTACGATTTGAAGGTAGAGTGGACGATCCCCAAGTGGATCCAGATGTAAAATCACCATCGTCTATGTCTCTACTATAGAACAAGAACATTCCAATACTATGACTGCTATGTGATAAGTATAGCACAAAATAGCACGAGCGTCAAGAATGGAGCCTGATAATTTCTTGCAGTGAGACAACTTACGTGTTAAGCTTGAGGGGAGAGCACAAAGGGAAGAGGTTGGCGAAGAATAGAGGAAATAAGAAGCAGAGGGCCTATAAGCCGGGTTCTGTCTTTGTGTGGCCATCTCTCTGGGGAGTCGGTTACCCGGCTCCTCAAGCGATCTACCGGGAGGGTCCGCGGGCCGCCTCAACCCCTCCCTTTGATCTTGCTCCCGATGGGGTTTGCCAGGCCGGTGTGTTACCACACCGCCGGTGCGCTCTTACCGCACCTTTTCACCGTTACCGCAGCCAAACGGCCACGGCTGTGTGTTTTCTGTGGCACTTTCCGTCGGGTCGCCCCGCCCGGATGTTATCCGGCATCGTGCCCTATGGAGCCCGGACTTTCCTCTGCAGCGTGCACACGCAATGCAGCTGCAGCGGCCACCCGGCCCTCTGCATCCTCTCTATTTTACTATTTACCACTGCTACACGATACGATGTTCCTATAAGCACAAGGGGCTTTGTTGTGCTAGAAAGAGTTTAGAGGAGTTCAAAGTGTGGAGCAGACGGCAAAGGTTGGGGTTTTTGGGTGATGCGGCGGGCGAATTGACAGAAGGTGCAGTTTGGCGAGTCGCAAAGCAGAGCGTCCGGCGCACCTTTCAAAAGCGCCACGGCCATTGAGACTACGGCTTGTACATTCATACGTTGTGCAGGCATGGAGCCAATCGTACCATAGCGGATAAGGCGGGCTTGACGAAGTAGGGGCTCGATTTTGACAAAGCCTTCCGTGCAGCCAGGCTTGCCGCGCATCGTTCGCCAACGCTCCTGTCCAACTTTTACACGGAGGGTAGAAAGGAGATAGGGTACCTCTGCCCAGACTTCTGCCAGATGCAGCAGCAGGTTAGAACGCTGATCGGTGTTAAGTAGCAGTAGCTCACCGTTTAGGCGATGAAGGTGTGCTAGGGGACTGTTGGAGCCAAATGGAAAGTGAAAGGGGGCTGTGTGGGTCAGAAGAGGGGCGTTAGGGCCGATAGCTGCAAAGGAGAAAACAGGATGACGACTTCGTCTGGCTTTAGGGCGAGTGCGGACAAGCTCCGGTAAAGGGCCTACGATCCGAGAGTCGGCAGGTGTAGAGCGAATGCGGAAAACGGATCCTGGCAAATATTGGGTTCCATTTTCGGTCGGCGTGGTAGTCGGTGACGGAGAGTCTACGGTAGTATAGGTAAAAGTCGGTACCATTAGTGTTCCGGTGGGGCCTAGTACCGTCAGAAGCGCGTCAAGGAGGGTTTGAGGCAAAGGGGCGGCCGATGACGGCCATGTGGAGTGCACTAACAGGGTTACGCCTGAACGCAGGCCAAGGTTTTGGAGATCGGTTACTAAGTGCTGCACGCTGAACATGCGATGCTCCTCTGTTTTCGCTGCTTCCTCGCAACACCACAACACAAGAAACATCAAATATAAAAAACGGGTTGGAACATCCAACCCATTAACGTTTATAGCGGAGGAGGGACTCGAACCCCCGACACTTCGGGTATGAACCGAATGCTCTAACCAGCTGAGCTACTCCGCCCCATGGAGTCAACCCTGCATTTCCTCGTGGTTCCTATTTTACCATGAGAAGGCTGCATTTTTCAAGGCGAATGGGTTACTTGTGCCACACCTTGAGAAGAAGACGAACAGGAGAAACAGAGAGGTTTGGAGAACAGAACATAGATAGATGGAGGAGGGTTCTGCTTCACTTTTATGAAGAACCAAGCGAAGAAAGCTCATGAGGGCGTTAGTGCGAAGGCGATCTGGATTGCGCTAGGTCTTATTTCCCTTAGTGTGTGGTGGATCGTCTATTCGGAAATGCGAACGCAGGTCACTGAGATCACCTCAACATCCTTGCCAATGGGGGTTATCTTTCTTCTTTTTCTGCTGTGTTTAGGAAACGCCCTTATTGCTCGCTATTTTGGCAAGAACCTGCTTTCTGGGCCGGAGCTGGCAATTATCTATACACTAACGGCAGTTGGCTCATCGTTGGCCGGCATTGGGATGGTAGGTTTTATGATGCCTGCCCTAGCAAACCCCTTCTATTACAACAATGCGACGAACCATTGGGCGAAGATTGCAAGCTGGGCGCCATGGTTTTGGGCGCCGCATGATTCTAAGGCCATTCGTGCATTCTATTTAGGCAACAGCACTCTTTATACGTGGGGGCACATTCGGGCTTGGTTGGCGCCTGTGCTCTATTGGGGTCTCTTCTTTATGGCCTTGCTGGGGTTTTTCCTTTGTGTGGCCTTACTGTTAAGGCGCCAGTGGATCGAGCAAGAGCGTTTGAGCTACCCTATCATTGTGTTGCCGATGGAGATGACGCTCTATCCCGATGGTTTCCTAGGGTTCCTACGGCAACGTGGTTTGCTGATAGGATTTCTCATTCCCGTGGTGCTTCAGACGATCAATAGCCTCAACTATCTGTTTCCCTCTGTACCCTATATTCCGGTAAAGCCGACTATCAACGGGCCCTTAGACCTTGGGCCTCTGTTTACGACACCACCTTGGAACGCTTTAGGCTATTTTCCGCTTGCTTTTCATCCGAATACCATTGGTTTGGCCTATCTTCTGCCAGCGGACGTGTCCTTTTCATGTTGGTTTTTCTATCTTGTACGGAAGGGGCTTGATGTTTTTTGCACCGCAATGGGTTGGCGTAGCCCACAGAGTAGCCCGATAGTGAATCGGATTCCCTATTCGCCCGAGCAGGGGGTTGGAGCTTGGATAGCAATGGCGATCATGGTATTATGGTTGGCGCGTCGAGAGTTGAAGCGCTACGGCTCAGCTGCATTTCGGTTACGCGGGTGTAGTGACAGGGAGGCAGCCTCGTTACGTTGGGCGGTATGGGGCGCTCTGGCATCGTTTGGCGGAATGGTCTTTTTAATTGGGGTCGGGGGAATGCCCATTACACTTGTAGTGGTGATGGTGCTTGTGGTGACTGCCTACCTGTTAGCACTTACGCGCATACGCGTGGATGCCGGCACGGCCTGGCATTTCGGGCCGTTTATTCCTGCCCAGGAGGTCGTTGCAAATTGGGTTGGACCGGCGACCCTGTCTCCCACCTCGATCAGCACTTTGGCATTCCATGAGTGGTACAACTTGGACTATCGTTCCATGACGGTGCCGCATCTTTTTGAGGGCTATCGCATGGCCTATGCAGGGAAAAGCTCGGTTCGCCGCCTCACTTGGGCTATGTTGCTCTGTATCATTGTGGGATACTTTGTGTCCTGCTGGGCTTCGTTGCAGCTCTACTATACTTATGGAGCGGCGACCGCCCATGTAAACCCATGGCGCATTCAGATGGGACAGATCCCTTGGAACCTGGCGCAGGCACACCAACAGTCGCTTCAGCACTACCCAGACTGGCCGGGGATCGAAGGGATGGTAGCTGGAGCGCTTGTTACCTTCCTGCTGTTTTACGCGCGCTCACAGTTCACATGGTGGCCCTTTCATCCGGCGGGTTATGCGATCGGCAATACGTTTATAACGGACCTGCTTTGGTGTCCGTTCCTAGTAGGATGGCTAGCTAAAGTGTTAATACTGCGCTATGGAGGGATGCAGTCGTATCGCAAAGCGCTTCCCTTCTTTATCGGGCTTATTCTAGGGGACTATGTGATAGCCTGTTTATGGTCACTAGCGGGAGTCGCCTTTCATATGAGTATGTACAGGTGTTTTCCAAACTAAGATGAACCGAACGAAACCTTCTATGCCTGACCCGCGCCTGCTCGGTCCTATAGTGACGACAAATACGCCTCGCGAGTTGGCCATGCCGAAAACTTTAGAGGATTGGCGGAAATGGCGTCTCTTTGTGCGCCGGCGTATTTTAACGGCTGCAGGGCTTTCTCCCATGCCTGCTCGCACGCCCCTTTATCCGCAGATATTTCGGCGTCTTGAGCGTGATGGCTACTCTATTGAGACCGTTGCGATAGAGTCGTTACCGGGCTTTTGGCTCTACGGCAATCTCTATCAGCCGTTGCCACTGCCGGAGGTACGGCAGCCGGGCGTCCTCATAGCTCATGGGCATTGGGCATCGGGGCGTTTAACCGATACAGACGAGGCCTCTTTCGTCGCATGTGGCATCGCGATGGCGCGAGCTGGGTGGACGGCTTTTGCTTATGACATGGTGGGGTATACCGATACCACTCTTGTAAGCCATCAATTCGCCTTGGATGCCGAAGAGGCTCTATGGGAAATAAGCCTCTTCGGTTTACAGACATGGAACAGCCTGCGTGCTCTCGATTTTCTTCTCTCCCTACCTCATGTTGACCCGGCTCGGATAGGGATGACAGGAGCCTCTGGCGGAGGAACACAGACGATGGTGCTTGCCGCCATTGACGATCGGTTAAAGGTGTCGGCTCCTTGTGTGATGGTTTCACATACGATGCAAGGCGGCTGTCTCTGTGAGAACGCGCCCGGCCTACGGATAGACTTTTCTAATCTCGACATAGCGGCGGCTCACGCGCCTAATCCACAGATTCTCGTTGGAGCCACCGGTGACTGGACCAAAGATACGCTCACCGTAGAGGGGCCTTCTATTGCACGTATCTATGCCCTTTACAGGCGTCCGGAGAGTTTTCGATATCGGCTCTTGGATTATGGACACAATTTCAATGAGGCCTCACGTAGGGAGGTTTATACCTTCATGGCCGAGCAGTTTGGGAGCAACGCAATTCCAACCGACCTTCCGTTTCCTAAAGAACGTGAGGAGGATATGCGCGCTCCGCAGTGGGCGAGAACACGCGGCATGGCTGAAACGGAAATCAAGGGGGCGTTACGACATCGGGCGGTGCAGATGTTGGAAGAGGCTGTTCGTTTTGCTTTTAAGGATAGAGAGGCTCTGCACGATCGATACTTCTCTTTATGGCAACATGTTCTGGCCATCGATTCTCCCAAGGATGTGGATATCGTGTGGGAGATAAAGGAAACCGAAAGCGAGATAGGAGGCCAGCGCTTGCAGGTCGTTTTCGGATATGAGGGGAGGCAGGAGCGCCTAGAGGCCATTCTGATGGAGCCTTATCTGCACGGTGGCGTGTGGGGAGCTATTCTCGTAGATGGCACGGCTGGGACTATAGGAGACGATCCGTTCCTTCTAATGCTCTTAAAGTTGGGGTTGCGTGTGTTGCGGCCGAAGCGGTTGACGCTTAACACTGAAGAGGAGAGACAGCGTTATGAAGACTACTCTAGGGACTTCTTTTGTACCTACAATCGTACACTGCTTCAAGAACGTTTGAAAGATCTGCGGGCCTCCATAGGCTTCATGAAGCGCCTTGGTGTGGAGCACCTCGTGGTTATCGGCAGGGAGGGGGCCGGTCTTGAGGCCTTGTTGATGGCGCCTTTTGTCACGATCCTGATCGCCGATGTCCAACATGCAGAAACAGAGCAACCAGCTTTCTGGAAGACTTCCGACCGATTCTTGCCTGGCATCATGCGCTTAGGAGGAACGGTGCTGCCCCTTGCGTTAGCCGCATCTCGCCCCGTCTACCTTTACAACGTGGGCGATCGGTTTTGTGCTCCGGAGCATTTCGATGAGCTTACGAAGGCCTATGGGAGCAGGCTGCATTGGACGCGAACAGAGCCTTCACATGTAGAGATAGTAAACTGGATAGCTCAGAATCTTCGTTTTCAATTAGAGACAGGTTAATGAATGGAGGATGCCTCAATTGTGGTGGTCTCCGTAGCCTCCTTATCTCGTTTTGATGAGGGGGTCATCGGTTTCAGTTGAAGGCTGAGCAGGAAGGCAACGGCCATAAGCAGTGCGGAGCAGAAGAAGGGGACTCCTGTAGCGTTTGGGAGACCAATGAGATAGTTATTGATGGGTGGTGCGATGATACGTGCAAGGCTGCCCAAACCTTGTTGAACACCGCTAAGGGCCCCTATCTCGGATGGGTCTGCAGCATGGGTAATAAGCGCATTAAGGGACGGGGTCATCACCCCCATTGCGATCGCGATACAGATGCTGAGGAGGTAGATACCCCATAAAGAGGGTGTTAGGCCGATGCCGATGAGCGTTAAGGTCATCAGCATGGCTCCAAATCGAACCAGGTAATGTTCACCGATAAAGTGAGCTAAGCCACGCACAATGAAGCCTTGCACAACGAGACTGGAGAGACCCACGATCAGGAAGATACGACTCGTTATGATGGCCTCTATTTTCTCAAACTGGTGACGGCGTACGATATCTGGTAGGGATGCCCAGGGTTGACCGAGATGATGTGTCTGCCATGTACGTATGGCAGTCTGTTCTAGAGTGTGGTGGAAGCGTAGAATAACAAGCCAAGAGAAAGAGGACTCAACAGCAGTAAAAGCGAAGGTAACGAAGGCAAACACCAGAAGTTGAGCACGAATATTTGGTTCATGGAAGGCCGCTGCGATAGATCGCAAGAGAGCGAGGGGGCCTTTTTCTGTTGTAGCGTTGGCTGAGGCTTCACGGCGAGCCAGTGAGAGGCTTTCTGGCAGCATAGCAAGTGCCCACAGGAAGTTGCAGAAGGAAAGAAAGGCTGCTAGCAGCGCGGGTGTGGCGATGGGAGAAAGGGATCCGATGGCGATACGGCTTGCGTAACCTCCGACGACAGGCCCGAAGGCGAAGCCAAGGCCGAAAGCGATACCGAGCACCGCCATCCCACTCGCGCGTTTTTCGGGTGGGGTGACATCGGCAATATAGGCTTGGGCAGTTGGAAGGCTGGCGGAGGTAAGAGCACCCGCGGCCACGCGAGCTAAGAAAAGGACCAAAAGGTTAGGAGCTAGTCCAAAGGTAAGAAAGGTGCCAGCAGATCCGCAAAGCCCGATAAGAATAACAGGTCTACGCCCGATACGATCGGAAAGACGGCCCCAGATGGGGGCTGTGAGAAACTGCATGAGGGAGTAACACCCCAGCAACATACCTCCTACCCATGCGCCACCGCCATAGTGAGAGATATAGACGGGGATAAGGGGTAGGATAAGCCCGAAACCGAGCATGTCTATAAACAGCGTGAGCGCCAAAATGAGCAGTGGCGAACGCCGCATCTCTCCTGATTTACTTTGCCTTCTCAATTTGAACTCCCTATCTATTTTACCGATAAACTCCTCTATTTCGTGGCAGGTTGTCGGCGTTTGACGTCCATAAGAGAAGAGAGCTCATTGGAACAGGGAACGATCAGATTTGATGCGCTGCATGTTGTAGTAGAACTTGGTTTGTGATAAGATGGGGCGGCTGCATAAGAATTTGATAGATGGTCTCGGCGACCTCTTCTGGTTTTAGAAGCAGCTCCACACGCGGCCTGCCTTGCAGCGCATCCCAAAAGGGTGTATCTACTCCAGAACAGCAGATGTTAGTGATGCGGATATTATGGCGCTTCACCTCCTGTAGAAGGGCGTTGCTGAAGCCGATGACGGCATGCTTTGTTGCGCAATAGAGAGCAGCATTTGGGATAGTTTTTATTCCGAGGATGCCGGGCAGATTGATGATCAACCCCTGTTTCTGTTCGATCATGTAAGGTAGGACAGCTTGAGTAAGGAGCATTGTGCCCAAAACATTTACCCTCCACAGTTGTTCCATGGTGGAGCTATCCACCTCCAAAAAAGGACCGATGGCACCGATGCCAGCACTATTAACCAGCACGTCTATCCGGCCGAATCGACGGAGTGTAGAGCTAACAAGGCGTTCGACATCTAGAGGGTTTGTAACATCGGCTTGGACGGCATGGAAACTATCGGCGGGAGGCATTAGCTCAGAAAGGGCTGTTTCGAGACGTTCTACGGTACGGCCTGCGATGGTCACGGCAAATTTGGGAGAGGTCAACAGCCGTTTCGCGGTGGCCTTGCCTATCCCACTGCTTCCGCCTGTAATGAGAACAACCTTTTGATCGTCGTGCATCGTTTGCTCCTTTCATGGTGACTGTTATTAGAGAATACGAGGACGTCAAACATATTTCTCCATAGTAATATTTTGCTCATTTTCTCTTTCGCTCCCGGGCAGGATTTGGTAGAGACGTTGAAGAATCAGCGAAGAAATTTCAACAGACGAGATCATCAGGAGGTGTGGAGTTAGGAATGAATTTCTACATGCGAACCGTGGGACTGTTTGGGGTGCTGTTTGGGTTAGGGATGGCTATCATCCAAGATGGAACGAACAAAATGCCGCCGATACCCTCTTATGCGTCGCTGAAAGATCCGGCCTCGCTCGCGGCCATTGCCTGCGGTGAGCCACCGTTACAAATCATCCTTTTGCGTCAAGGATATAAAGTAGATACCGTTCGAGATGAGATAGAGGCTCAGCGTTTTGTGAAGGCTGGCAGGGGGCCAGTTATTTTCAAGCCGATTGCAGCCTATGGGCTTTATAAAGTTTGCAGTGCGGGTTGGTACCCTGTAAAGCCAGCTTCAGCGACCTCCAACAATTTACCTCCGCCGCCAGAGAAGCACCTGCTCTGGCGCATAGATGCGCCCTACAATAAGCAGGACTTTCCACCGGTGATGGCTGGTAGTAGCCTTCAGTTCGACCCTGGTCGACAAAGATTCGGGCTGTGGGTTTCTACCGCTGGGTTCCCCAACGAGACGATCTGTACGGAGGATATCTTACAGGTTTACGATCCCCGTTTTAAGCCAAACGACCGGCACAAGGCCCACGTGATTCCCGCGCGGGATGCATCGGGTAAGCTGATTCCTAACACCTATCTCATCGGTTGGGAGTACTCGACAAATAACGATGATCAGGATGTAGTGACATTGGTAAGCAATGTGAAGCCTGTGCATTGAGGTGATCTGCTGTAAGGAGGTCGGATATGGAGCGAGAAAGAAAAAACGGAAGCATGCTGACCGTTACCTCGCCTGTTAGACAGCCCGAGGCATCGGAAGTTCAGAATAGGCGTGAGGCTTTAGGGATCATCATAGACGGGTCGTTGAGTAGAGGTTTGGTGATGCGTCTTGCCGCCGACAAGAGTGTAGAAGACCTACGGGCGGGGGAATTTGTAGTGGTGGAAGGGCAAAAGAACCGATTCTTTGCCATTCTGGGCGACATAGAGCTGGCAGCGATTCACAAGGATATTCTTTTAAACCCTCCTCAACCGGAAGAGCGATTACGGTGCGCCGTGTTGGCCGGAACGAGCGCTTACGGTTTGGTGCACTTACGCCCTATGGTTCTGTTTCCTATTGACGAGGCGGGGGCGGATGCCTCGGGATGCAAGGATGAGCTGTTGCCGGTTCGCACGGTACCTGCGCACTTCAGCGCCGTTTATGAGGCAACCCAAGAGGATGTCAGCCGTGTGTTTGGTATAGAAGAGGAGGGAGAGCCCTATTTCTGTGTGGGCACGCCACTAGATATGGATGCGCAGGTATGCATCAATATGGACCGGTGGATTGAGCGCTCGAATGCCATTTTCGGCAAATCCGGCACAGGGAAGACCTTCCTGACTCGTCTTTGCCTCTGTGGAGCTATCCGGGCTAGAAAAGCCGTGCATCTGATTTTTGACATGCATAATGAGTATGGTTGGGAGGGGCGATCGGAAACCGCGCAAGGCAAGAAGGTACGAGGGTTAAAGCAAATTTTTGGTTCTCAAGTTGTCATCGCGACACTAGATAGTACATCCTCAAAGATTCGAGGAGTCAGGCCAGATTTCGAGGTCAAGATAGGTTATGATCAGGTGGAGGTTGACGATATTCTTCTATTACAAGACGAGTTAAATCTCAACGAGGCTGCGCGTGAGACCTGTTATCTTTTGGAAAAGATTTACAATAAGGACTGGTTGCGTAAGCTTCTGGAGTTGGATCTATCGGCTATAAAGGAGCTTTGTGCGGAGTATAACATTCACTCGGGAGCCTTAAGTGCGCTCCAGCGCAAACTAACTAGTTTGGAAAGGGACTGTAAAGGTTTTCTCGTTCGTGACTTACCTCCTGGAGAAGACCCCGTTCAGCGCATTCTAAGCGAACTGCAGCGCGGGCATGATGTGGTACTGGAGTTTGGCCGCCACGACAAGCCAAGGCAGTACATGCTGGTTGCCAACATTCTTACTCGCCGCTTACATGATCTCTATGTGGAGCAAACCGAGAAAGCGTTGGGCGGCGAAGGAAGCGAGCCGCATCATCTCATCGTGGTAATAGAAGAGGCACATAAGTTCCTTTCACCCTTGTTAGCGAATCAAACTATTTTTGGCACGATCGCACGGGAGATGCGTAAGTACCATATGACGCTGCTGATCGTAGATCAGCGTCCAAGTCAGATCGACCGGGAGACGCTTTCGCAGGTCGGGACGCGCATCTGCTGTCTGCTTGATGAGGAAAGCGATATGGATGCGGCTCTCACGGGTATAATGGGCGCATCCGATTTGAGGGCGGTGCTGGCAAGTTTAGAGACACGTCAGCAAGCGCTTATCTTTGGTCATGCCGTCCCCATGCCGGTGGTCATACGTACCCGCACCTATGACGATGCCTTCATACAGGCTATGACGTTCCCGGGGACTGGTTCTCGGCAAAATAAGGATGCCGATTTTGAGCGAGAGCGAGACAGAGATTTTTAATTTAAAGCATTCGGGAGGTACTGTTTGAAGCGTTTTCGGCGAGCGTGGTGGTCTCTATCTCTGGCGCTTTTGCCGAATCTCCTTGCCGTTCGTGCTGCTGCAAGCGAAGCTGTTGAATCTTCCTCTGAAAAACAGCAAACTTCTGTTCAAACAAACGGAACCCTTGTGGTATCAGGAGCGAAGTTATTGCGTCAGAACCTCACTAACGGTAGTTTGGAGGCACCAGAGGGAGCAACCGTCGTCTACACAGCTCCAGATGGAACACAGACGACGCTGAAAGCCGGGTCTTTTTTTTACGATGGCATGACAGCAATAGCGGAGGCTAGGGGGCCGATCACTTTGCAGCGTGCGGAAGGTATGTTTACCGGTGCGAAGCTTACCTACAACTTCCGCGATCGTAGGGGCACGCTTGAGCAGGCCCGCCTTGAGACAGACCTCTTTCGAGCCAGCGGCAGTCGCATCGAGCTTTTACCTGATGGGCGTGATACACTTTACGATGCCCAATTCACGACCTGCACTTTAGTTCATCCAGACTACCTCATACGCGCGCGACGTATTCAGCTGGTGCCAGGTCAATATGTACAGGCCGACGGCATTACGTTTCAGGTTGGCCATACTGTTTTGCCCTCGTTTCCTTCTTATCGGTATAGTTTGGGGACGGGAGGCGGCTCGCCGACGCTACTGCCGGGCTACGATCGAACCGATGGGCCCTACGTTTCCATTAGCCAGAGTTTGCTAGGGGGCCTCCACAGCAGTCTGGATGTCAACGCCCGTGTAGGAGTAAAGACGTTACCCGTCGGCACAGTGGATTATGTGTTAGCCCTGCAGTCGGTAACCCGCAGCTTTTCTGCTCGCTCGGTACTAGGAGATGTGGCCGATCCGTTGCAAGGTACTTTGGAGCGGCTTGCTCCCGCAATATATAGTCGTGACCCTCATGAAATTACCTTTCAGCCTCGTAGCAGTTTTTTCTACGCGATGTTGCAGAACCGGCAGTTCGTGTACAACCGGAATTTTAATAATATCTCGATCTCCCGTTTTCCGGAGGTGGGGGTGCGATTCGTGAATATGTTTGGCAGTCACGAGCCGCCAGCAGGGCAAGCCTTTTCGTTAGAAGCGCCACTGCAAGTAGATGTTGCGGCCTATGGGGCCGAAATCAACGAGCTGCCAACGCATGTAACTGCTGCGCGTTTCGGGCTGCGCACCGATCTTATCAGCCCCGCTATCGTCATTGGACGTCGAATTGACCTGCGCTTTGCTTTTACCAACTGGGTAAGCTTCTATTCAACAGGAACCGCTTATGCCATTCTTTCGCCAGAGGCCGGGTTGGACTATCTTCCAACCCGAACTTCGCGCCTTAACGTGTCGCTGCGTCATTTAGCGGATTTAGGGAGAACCCCCTTTCTGTTTGATCGCAGAGATGTGCGCAACGAGCTGCGTCTTCAGTATCAAGTAGGAGGAACGTGGGCGTTTGGCTTGATGAGCCACATTGATTTAGACCACAACCGTGCCTACGATAATGAGTTAGCCATCATCCGCAATTTCGATTGTATGCAGGTAGGGGTGTACTACCGTACGCGCTCGCAGCAGTTTGGAATTCTGTTCAATCTTCTCCCTGCCCCTCGGAGAGCGGTGGGGAAGCAGACGCTGGTTGCACCCCAACCCGATGGCGTTGGGGACTAAGCCAGAAGATAACCAGAGAAATAAGCCCAATTCCCAAAAGCGCATTGATGGCTACCGCTCGAGGGGCGCCGAAATGGTCGGCGGAGAGACCGATCAGCAGTCCTCCTACTGGTTGGAGTGCATTAAAGACAAGGGTATAAAGGGCCATAACACGTCCGCGCAGGGCGTCGGGGACTTGCTCTTGTACAAAGGTGTTAGCGGAAATTCCGCAAAGGATCATACAGAAGCCTATAAGAAGCAGGCAGGCCAACGCCAGCCGATAAGAAGCGGCACTTATGAACATCAGACTTGAAAGACCCAATCCGATAGCGCCGGCGAAGATGGTATAACGACGTGGGATACGCAGCCCGAACCAGGCTAAAGAGAGACCAGCCAAGGCAGCACCGAGACCGTTGGTTGAGACCATGGTGCTGTAGCCTTGCTTGCCCACGTGAAAAAGTTGAGCAAAGACCGGTAAAAGGGTAGTAACCGGCCATAGGAGAAGGCTGGCGGTGGCAATGAGCACGATCACTTGCAGCACGGAGCGAGTACGGAGAACGTAGGTTAGGCCCTCTTTAATAGGCTGGCGATGCGGTTTTACGCTTTGGTTTTCCATGCGCATAAGGAGCAATGAGAGGATAACCGCGAGGAAGCTTATTCCGTTCCAGAAGAAACAGGCTTCAGCACCCTGTTGTACAAGAACGAAGCCGGCGAGTGCTGGGCCGATGAAGCGGGCTAGGTTAAAGCGAAGTGAGTTAAGGGCGATGGCTCCGGGCAAAGCACGTCTATCATCCACCATGTCGGTGACAAAGGCCTGCTGTGATGGCATGGTATAGGCGCGGACAATGCCCAATAATCCTGCCATAAGGGCAATGTGCCAGGGCTGGATGGGGATAGGTGAATGGGGCCACGCTAGAAAGGCCAAGGTGAAAGCAAGGAGCATAGCTGCGGTCTGTGTGATGAGCAGCACATTGCGGCGGGGGTAGCGGTCGGCGACCTGTCCACCCGCAAAAGCGAAAGCCACATAACATAGCGCTCCTGTACCTGATACGATGCCCAACCAAGTAGCTGATTGCGTTAGGTGATAAACGAGCCAGCTTTCAGCTACCTGTTGCATCCAGGTGCCGGCCACCGATATAAGTTGTCCTATGAAGAAAAGGCGGAAGTTCCGAAAGCGAAAAGGATAGAAAGGGCCGATCCGCTCTTCGATAAGCACGGCCTCCCCGGCATGGGCAGAGGTAGAATGGTTTGAAGGAGCTTTTGTTTCGTCCATGGAGTTCCACCAATATGTTACCCTTCTTGAGAGGGTTTTGGGAAAGTTCCCGTTGCTGGGAGGAATAGGGTATACTAATTCTATCGAAAAAGTAAGGTTTCGACCCTTTTTAGGGAACGGAGCCTATGAGGAAAGCGTAAATTCAGTCATGAGCACACTACTCAGGTTATCTGAGGGAGCCGGTTCTGAGAGCGCTTACACCCCTTCCACATCGCCCGACCCTGCTTTGCGACCACATCCGGTGGGCCTATTAGAGCTAATCGGAAACACACCGCTATTGCGGCTGCGGCGAG